>JBNMMV010000295.1:0-5443 GCA_051270205.1 Limisphaerales bacterium | reverse complement strand
AAACCAACTTACTTAAGTGGAAATTTTCGTAAATGGCCATACATAAGTTCTTCAACAAACTCGACGCAATTGAATTGCAGAAGTTGGTCGTCTGGCGATACTCGCCTGTAGATAGGCATTTGGATTTTCCAGGGTTGTGTAAACACAAGCGGGTCGTCGAGCGTTGCTTCGTATGCCATGGTGTGCGGTGAGGTGAGCGTAAAACGTTCGATCACTTTCATCTGGTCGCTGTGAAAGTTGCCGGCACGGTCTAGCCATGCTTGTCCATTAAATCCGGAGGTCTCAATCACCAAGGTGTCGCCATCCCAACGGCGCCACGATTGACCCATCCAACTGTCAATGGGCGGTGGCCCTGGATCTGTTAGATGTATGTTTCGCACTGCTCCTGCGTATTCGTAGGAGAAGAAGAGGGCATTGGTATTGTGGGCAATCTGGAAACCGAACCCCATATAGTTTGCTCTTGGTACCCCTGGTAGGTAACACTTTATTTCTGGGTCCGACGCTAACCAGTTCTCTCTGTTGCGATTACGCTGTGCCAATGCCTCTTCCGTATAAGGAATTAGACCATTTTCGACCACGCCAAGTCCTGCCGGGACCGAGCCAATCGCACCGAGCGCTACAACTTCCTTGGCAGGGACTGGAACAATCGGACCTTCCCGATAGGCCATAGCAGCCTCTGCTCCGTGAGCCTCTAGGTTGTAATTCGCTGTGTTTAACACCTGCCACACTCCGCTAAAATCAGGTTTCCCACTGGGGAGCCTTGGCGGCTCAAAGGATGGTGCTGCTTGCACCCACGTTGATATTAGCAATGAGAAAATGATTGGCGTAATACGCATGAGAAAAGATTCCACTATCGACGATAGATGTACTTGGCTACTTAGACTATTAGAGTTCCTTTTCGACAAGAGCCAACAGCTTTTCAATTTCTTTGTGACGCCCTGCATCGGCGATGGGCCGACTTTTTCGAGGTGCTGCTTGTTTGGCCGTAAGAAGCCGCTGTTTCGCATCAGCGTAATCACCTTCGTCGTACAGAAACTCCCCAAAGAAATAGTTAACATCAATGCCATGCGGATTTAGCGTCAATGATTCTTCAAGAAGGGCATTCGCTTTCTTATCGCTACCAAAGCCAATAGGCCAGCCTGGGATTTTGTGATAAAGCGTTCCTAGAGAGGTCATGGCTGAACCATCCATCGCCGTTGGATCGAGTTCAATGGCCTTCTCTAAAGATTTCTTTGCCTCCTTTGCGAGGCTAAGAGCACCCAAGCCGCCTTTTTCTCCTGCCAGGGTGCTTAGCACGATCCCTTGCCATATCAATAGCTCGGCGTTGTCGGAATCTAGCTTTGCTTCACTACGTGCTTGGTCCGCGAGTTTAATGAGAAGGTCAACTCTTTGATCAGTAGGGGCACGGTACATTGCATATGCCCACTCAGTCTGAATTTGGCCGACCATGCCCGCATATGTCGGTATGGAAATAAGGAGGATTAAGAGGGTGCCGATAAGAGACTTCATGAGTTTTGTCCTATTGTTGACGGAGTGACACACTATTGAGCATCGTAGTGTTTTGTGGGTTATGGGCGGAGCAATGCGGATCGACTTCGCTCAGTATGGCTTGGATTTTTGGGAGCTTCTTGTAGATTGCTCGGTCAACAACACTTGGCATAAGTTGATTGATTCGCGCAAAAAGTTTTTCCGGCCACCCCAAAATCACGTTCGTCCGGCCTTTTACAATGGCAGAGACAATTTGATTCGCAACGTAGGATGGTTCGTCTTCTGTATTTCCCAAGGCTTGGTTCAGTGCATTGACGTGGCCCTTATTCATGGTGGTTTTTGTAGTGCGAGGGGCGATGTACAAAACGCGTACTCGACCAGCGAGTTCTCGTCGGAGTGCTTCGCTAAAGCCACGAAGACCGAACTTGCTCGCGCAATAAGTAGCGTACCCAGGAAACCCGATTGACCCAAACGTCGATCCAACGTTCAAAATCGTAGGGTTTTTAGTCATTTTTAGGACTGGCAGCATCTGATGGGTAAGACACATCGGGGCCATCAGGTTAAGTTCAAGCAGGTGTGCTTGGGTAGATTCGTTCTGGCGCTCAAAGCTCTGTAGGCCATTCGCGCCCGCAAGGTTGATGAGGGTATCAACATTTGCGATTTCCGCAGCGGCTGTAAGGGATAGTCGATCCTCAGATTTGGTCATATCCGCAGCTTGAACAAGTCGCACTGAGCCTGCGGGTAATGATTCTGCGAGATCGTCGAGATCTTTTTCCGTTCTCGCTGTTAAAACCAGTTTTGCACCTTGATGGGCTAGTGCACTCGCAACTGCACGCCCTATACCACCTGTCGCTCCTGTCAAAAGGCAAACGCTTTCTTTAAGCCGCCGCATAATCGGACTCCAGGCTGGGGACTGAACGCAGTACGTTTCCATAAAGATGGAACACACGCCTGGCCACGTGGATAACGTGGTTAAGTTGCGACTCGGATAGCGTGTTGGTCAGCTCCTCAAAGAACGACAGATGTTCGATGTCGAGTGAGCCATGGCTGCGAAGGTAGGAAAATGCTGTGTCCGGTAGCTTGAGCGCCTGCTGTATGAGATCTGCGGTTGCATACGCCATAGCGACACTAGTTCCTTCTAGCACGAACACCATGCCGAGAAATCCGATAGGATCTGTGTGTTCAATGTAGTCGCGAACGTAAGCTACCATAAGCTCGACTTCAAACCCTGGTGTCGATGACCGGGTCGAAGCTGCATCGCCGTGGCTTGCGTTGAGGTCGTCAAGAATCCACTGCTCGTGACCGTATTCTTCTCTTATATATTCTTGGAGCGCGTCGCAGACGATTTTGTTGTTAGGGTCGATACGACTTGCTGCCGCCATAATTAGAGGGACGGTAAATCTGACGTGATGGAAAGCGTTGGTTAGAAAAACCCGGTAGCCCTCGAGACTAATTTGTCCTTTAAGTACCGCCCCATGAATGGGTGCAGATAGTAAGTACTGGCGTTCGGCTGATGTATTGTTGGAGAGGACTTCGTACGGTGTCATATTGAGGTTCCGTAGTCGTTGAGTTGATGAGACGGCGGTCTACCGTTGAGGAGCGGCAGGCCGTTACTTCGCTTCGCATGCAATGCTTCTATTTCAGATTGAAATGCGACTTCCAATATCTGGCGCCGTAGACGACCATTTTGGGTAATGCCTTCGACGCCGATAACTTGTTCAATTGAGAGTCTTTGCCACGCACTTACTTGTGCGTAGTCGGGTAGATTTTTGTTGCTCCGTTCGATTGCTTGGTCGATGGCCCCAGGTGTAAAACCTTCTCTCGAAACAATGAGCGCCACGTTTTGGGTTTCAGCCTCGCCGAACACCAATGCATGACCAATGGCTAACTGTGCTGTGAGCTCACTTTCGATCCATTCGGGTGACACATTGCGACCAAAGGCGGTGATGAAAGCGTTTTTACGACGACCCAAAATTTTCAAATGATCGTCGATGCCTAGATCTATTAAATCGCCTGTTGAGTAACTTGGCCTGTCTTGGATATCTTTTTCACCGGTGTAACCCAATAGCACGGGGTGCTCTATGATCAGTTCGCGGTCAACGATGCGTGCTCGGATGTGAGGTAGTAGATGTCCAGCTGAGCCTGGCTCGTCGTTCTTGGGAGTATTTAGAGACACCACACTGCCACACTCGGTTAGTCCGTACCCTTCGTAGCACGGGATCCCTAGGGCACGCGCCTTTTTGATCAGAGAGGCAGGTACCGTGGCGCCTCCAACTGCGGCAAATTTGAGGTTTTTACCTGGCGATAAGCCCATCTCAACCGCGGCGGTGATGGCGACGAGAAGCGCCGGAACGAGGATGATTGAGTTGGGTTGATATTTTGCGAGTGATGCCATCAACTGAGGAATATCGATGGTTGAGCTGCCGCTTATTCCTACCTGTTCCCCGTCTAGGCAGATGATCTGTCCGCCGTTGAGTAGATTGGCGAACAACCCCGCGACGTTTTCTAACAATAAGGAGAGTGGTAGCAAGCACAGGTGCTTCGCTAGTTCTTCTTCGGCCAACTCAGATTGTATGGCGGACGCTGTCATTAGCAGTGTGTCCCAAGAAAGACACACGCCTTTGGGCGAACCGGTGGTGCCGGAGGTGTAGGTGACGATGCCGGTGCCTTCAGGCAGTGGTACTTGGGAAGTCTCTTGAGTCGCAGTTATTGAGCATCCGCGTGACGATTCAATGTTCGCTGCTACTTCCGACTGGTAAATTACGGTATCTGCGCCACAATCTTTAATGATGCCAGCCGTCTGGTTTTTGGTGAAAAAGTGCGGCAACGGAACGGCGACGCGATTCGATTCGAGCAAAGCGAGATTGAGTGCGATCCACTCGAGTCCGTTGGGCAACTGAAATGCAACAATGCTGGCGCCATGATGATCGAGGATGGAAAGCCAATCGCTAATCGCTGCACATAATGCGTCGTGATCCCAGGTTGTTTTCCCGTCTGTGACTTTTGCACGCAATGTCAAAGGACTGAGCTGGTTGAGCTTCGTAGTACTCATGCTGCGATCTGTGTGACTGCACATGCGTGGGTAAGATCACCGCATACGACAACTGGATTTTTCTGGTAGTAGCTTCCCCATTGGCCTTGTTGGCTCAGAGGTAGCGCGTCTAAGCTTGCTGCGCCCAGTGGCACGGGTGCGAAATTTTTTCGTCGAAAAAACTCGGCAATGGGTTGGATTACCGTACAGACAACAAAGTCGGCTTCTTTGCTTAGAAATTCCACCATGTAAGGGTTTAGTAGGCAGAGTGATTTCGGCGTGCGTAAAGCAAGATGGCTGAGCTCGACGATCGTAGCGTGTTGAAACTGATCTTTAAAATTGTCTGCTAAGGCTGTTGCGATATCGCCAATGTAATGACGGCAGAAAAAATCCTTTGGCTGACGATTTAGTGTGAAGGCTGCATGTAACCTTCCGAAAGAATCGCGGACGTCGTATAGAGTTTCGTTTGAACCGATGTCTGAAATCGCTGCACCATAGTGAGTTAGAAATTGCGATCTAATAAAGTCTAAGACTTCAGGTTGTAGATGACTTCGTGAGCCGGTAACGGGTGAAATATTAAGCTGCATGTCAAAGTCCATAACTACTGATGAACTAATAGAGGACACGGGGAAATGAAATCAATCGCGAAACAGTTAGTTTTTATTCCGATTGATTTTGCGGAGTGACTGCCTCTATAAAGGGGTATGTTGAATAAAAGCAAATACGCAGATGATGCTGAGTTGTCCCACAAGATGACTCGTGGAGATCAACAAGCTTTTAACGAATTTTTTGAACACTACTACAGCCGGGTATACCGATATCTTTGTAGAAGGCTAAATGAAGCCGATGCAGAAGAGGTGGCCATGATAACCATTGAACAAGCAATTAGACGCATTGAGACTTATCGAGCGGAGGCTTCCCTGT
>JBNMMV010000294.1:0-5505 GCA_051270205.1 Limisphaerales bacterium | reverse complement strand
GAGGCTATGGCGTTGATTGATAAAGCAAACGGTTTGTGAGCTTAGTCAAGACGCTGTAACAAAAAGAAAAGGACTCTCACATTTTGGCTTGTCGAATAGCAGCTATTTACCTATTCGATTCTGTCATTGGGCTAATGACAGAAATAAAGTTTGGGTGTCCTCAGTTATGTCTCAATGTAGATAAAATTAACCGTACGATTCTGGGTGGGAGAAATACCTTAAAAGCGTAAATTGCGATACAGGACAAAGATCGACCGCGCCAGTGAATAGTTATTTTAAACAGTGTTTTCCGAGATTTCAAAAGTATCCTGCATGGGATTTTTTTGCGAAAAGAAGTCTGTGGGGTAGTTTTTCTGTAGAGGATGCTCGATGACTGTAATGATGCTGAGCTGCTGTCGTACAGACTGTTGGGTTGATCGCTTTGGGGGATTTAAAGGTCGGGCAGAGGTGATTTGGCTTGTTCGACAGAGCATGTTTTAGGATTGAATGGCAGTCGCAGGGTTGAGCGGTGATTACCGCCGTGTCAGTCGCTGGGAACACGAAGAGGTATTAGAGCGTGCCGAACGTCGACTATCAAATCGGTCTGATGCAATGTCGATCCGACAAGCAGTGGTTGAACATCCGTACGGCACGTTGAAAGGATGGATGGGGCATACCCTGTGCGTGGCGAATTGGTAGTCACCGCAACATATCAAACAAAATGGCAGTCTTGTAGTACTCAAAGACTTATCTAAGATGAGCGGTATGAGGCCGTTAGTTCTCCTATTCATTCATCTATTGGTGCTAGTCGCGAGATCACTCAAGTCCGGTGGCGTCAAAAGCGTCATCGCCGAGAACTTACTACTCAAGCAGCAACTCATCGTTCTAGGACGACCTAGGAATAAAGCGCCGAACCTACAAACAAGTGATCGATTCGTACTCGGTGGGCTGTCTCTCTTCATTTCTACACACAGACGTTTGCTGACGGCGGTGATCGTTAAGCCTTCTACCCTTTTAAGGTTTCATCGAGCCCTGGTAGATATGAAATACAGTCGCCTGTTCTCCAACAAGGGCAACAAACGGCCAGGTCCAAAAGGGCCATCACAAGAACTCATCAACGCCATTGTCGAACTCAAGCGGCGAAATCCAAGGTACGGTTGCCCACGTATTGCCTATACCATAAGTGTCACTTTCGGCATCGAGATAAACAAAGATATCGTGAGGCGCATTCTTGCGAAGAATTATCGACCCAAACCAGGCAGCACGCAGGGTCCCTCCTGGCTATCCCTATTGGGTCACAGCAAAGACAGCCTCTGGAGCATTGATTTATTTCGCTGTGAATCCCTTACGCTCCAATCTCACTGGGTTCTGGTCGTCATGGACCAGTGGAGCCGCCGTATCATCGGTTTTGGCATCCACCGTGGCGATGTTGATGGCACCACCGTATGCCGAATGTTCAATCACGCTATCTCGGGGACTGATCCACCCAGCAACCTGAGTTCTGACAATGATCCCCTATTCACAAGTCATCGTTGGCAGGCGAACTTGAGAATACTGGATGTGAACGAAATCAAGTCTATTCCCTACACCCCAATATCACACCCTTTCATCGAACGGGTCATCGACACCATCAGGCGTGAGTATCTTGATCATGCTCCTTTCTGGAATTCACTTGACCTAGCGAGAAAACTCGACGACTTCAAAGATTACTACAACAATCATCGAACGCACGCCGCGCTTTCGGGGCAATCACCGGCAAAAATGGGCCAACTAGCAAAACAGACATTCGCGGACATCAACGAATATGGTTGGCAACTGCATTGCCGTGGTTTGTTCCAGACTCCGATTCCAGTGTAACTAACAATTCGCCATGCACAGGCTAAACGCCGTTGTGGTGAGTTGCTTCGAGAGCAGCAGTCATCTGGCGATCTGGCCTCAAAATCGGACGGTGTAAACCAACACGACACCCTAGAAAATAAAACGCTTACAGATATTGGCATCAACCCACCCGGGTTCGTGAGCGAGGCATGCGCCGTTTCAAATCGATCAAGCAGGCAATGACGTGGTCGATCAAATGGGCTGAAGTCTCGATCATCCGACGAGCGCCACAGGAAGGGCAGAATCCTCTGCGACTGGGCACAACTCGGATAGAGTTCTTGAGTAATCTCGGTGAAAAACTTGGATGCATTGAGCAGGCGGAGTCATATCTTTCAGCACTTAGCGCCCCAGTGCTTCACCACAACGCGAGTCCTCAACGCTCAGGAATATCGTAGAACTTTTCGAAATCAGCCGGATCGTGGTCGCGCAGTTCCATTTTCGCGATGCCCGGCAAATGCACTTCACTGGGACCATCCGCAATGCTCAAATGCATGCCCAGCCCAAACAGGGTAGCCAGTGGTGTCTGGTTGGATACTCCCATGGCGCCGTGCACGCGCAAGGCGCGCTCGGAAACATTCTGCAGCAGTTCGGTGCCGACGATTTTTAGCATGGCGATTTCCTTGCGTGCGCCTTTAACACCCTTTTCATCCAGCGCCTTGGCTGTGTGCATGCACAGGAGCCTGGCCTGGTCGATCTCGATTCTAGAGCGGCCGATATCGTTTGCCACACTGCCGTGTTCATGCAGGTGTTTGCCAAAGGCAACGCGTTCCTTGGCCCGAGACATCAACAGGCCTAGTGCCACCTCAGCCATACCCACGCAACGCATGCCGTAGTGGATGCGGCCAGGCCCCATGCGTTTCTGCATGATCGCGAAGCCTTCGCCCGGTTCGCCCAGCAGGTTTTCAGCGGGCACGCGCACGTTGTCTAGTAGAATCTCGGGATGCCCGCCAGTGTGGTAGGCGTTCATCACTGTTGTATCCTGCAGAATCTTAACGCCGGGGGTATCTAACGGAATAATTATGACGCCGTGCTGCTTGTGGCGGTTGGGGTTTTCAGGATTGGTTTTGCCCATCAGGATCATGAAGCGGCACTTCGGATGCATGGACAAGGAAATAAACCACTTGCGGCCATTCACCACGTACTCATTGCCATCGCGCACGATAGTGGTCTGGTAATTGGTGGCGTCGGAAGAGGCTATTTCCGGTTCAGTGGCGGCGAAACAGGAATAGCAATCACCTTCCAGCAGGGGCAGCAGCCACTTTTCCCGTTGTGCCTCGTTGGTCACCGCGCCGAGCAACTCCATGTTGCCTGTGACGGGGGCATTGCAGTTGAACACCTCAGACGCCCAGGGTAGCTTGGCCATCTCTTCGGCAATGGGCGCAAACTCGAAGTTAGTCAGCCCGGTGCCAGGTTCATCGTCCCGCAGGTGAGGAAAGAACAGGTTCCATAAACCCAGTTCCTTGGCCTGAGCTCGCAGGTCGCCGACAAAGGCCAATGCTTCAGGATCGTTGCGATGATCGCTGTGGGCGATTTCCAGATAGTGCTTGTTCACCGGGTAGATATGCTTATTCATGAAATCTACTACTCTGGCTTTGATTTCTAAGCTACTTTCACTCTGCGTAAATTCCATAGTGTATCTCTTTCTCGTTGGTATTGGCGCTGCAGGCGATTTAGAAGATCGCGCAACTTACCCTTGGCTCTGTTATTTGTGAGATTACCAGACCTTTATTAGCAATGGGTACTGACAAGTTAACCGCCCGTGTGCCAGCATGTCGAGATGAACAGCATCTACAAACGACATCGCGTCCCACCTTCCATCATTCAACATGCCCTCTGGTTCTACTACCGCTTCAATAAGCACTAAATCGGGGTTCACGCGCTTGAAAGCCGCTCCGCGAAGGGCGGCTTTTTTGTGCCCACTCGTAGGCCCATTCCTTTTCGGCGCGAACTGCTGTGCGGGCACCCGTGGGGCAAGAAGTGTATCAGGCTCGTGGTGATATTCGCGACCACACCCTTATGATACGTTCAGTCTACGCATAGGGGAGCTACAGGCATGAGAGCAGTTATTTTGGTGGGTCTACTGCTAGTTGGGAGCAATGCTACGGGTTCTTTTGAAGATGGAAACACATTACTGAGCAAGTGCGAGCGTGAATCGGGCTTGCACCGGAATATTTGCTACGGCTACCTCCAGGGGATCTCCGACAGCATCGACGGCAGTAAAAAAGTATTTCCTGATGTGCGTAGCAGTCAATACTGTATTGACAAGTTAAAACCTCGGTTTCAACAAGTTATCAACTAACACTTAATCTAAGAGGCTGTCACTGCGTCCCATGTAGCGAATGATCTAAGCCGAAATAGCTTGAAAAACCTCCGACACAGAGAATGTCGGTGAAGATTGAACAGGTTGTAGACAGCGGCATGGCTTTCTAGAATTCGCTGCGCCTGCTTGATTGATTCGAAACGACGCATGCCTCGCTCACGAACCCGGGTGGGTTGATGGGAAAGCTCTGCTCGATTGTTGGCGTATTGTTCTGTGTTGTGTCTCACCTCAGGGAGCAATGTTCGGTGTGCCCCTTGCCGACAAGCAGGGCCATAGCTCCGCAGTTTGTCGGTAACGATCTCTCTAGGGACACCGCCTGCTTTAATAAACCGTTGGAAGAAGCGTTTTGCTGCCTTGGCGTCTCTTCGCTCTCGTAGATAGATATCGACGATTTCGCCATCTTGATCGACGGCGCGCCAAAGGTAATGTTGTTTGCCTCCAATCTTGACGAACACTTCGTCCAGAAAGTAGGTATCGCCGAAGCCAGAGTGTCTGCGGCGAAGACGTTTGGTAAACTCAGGGCCGAATTTGTTGATCCAGAGTCGAATGGCTTCATAGCTGACGGAAATATTGCGTTCGGCTAACAAGTCTTCAACATCACGGGCGCTGAATTTGAAACGATAGTAGAGCCAAACGGCGTGTTGAATGACAGAAGGCGGGAAACGATGTCGTTTGTATAGGTTTTGCATCCTGATATGTAGCCAGAGGAGCGGTTAACTTGTCAGTATCTACAGATGTTTTACGAGGTGTACTCAAAGTGGATTGATGGCGCGGAAAGAGACCAAGTCGAATTGGCTAAAATGCGCTAACTATCTCGAGAAAAGTGTGCCTAAAGTGTGCCTAAATCGAGTTTAGGTTACGATTAAGCTCGTAACCTTTTGATTTAAAAGGCGGAAAATGGCGGTGGTTGCAGTCTGTAGCCAACTCGTCTCAAGGGAAATCCCTGTTTTACAGGGTAAATACAGGGAAATATTCAATCTCTCTCTGTTTTCGGGTCAATAGTTGAATTATTTCTCTTTTTTTCAATGGGTTACAATCAAATTCCCTAAAATTCAGAGCAGGGAATTAATTCAGCGCAACAGGGAAAACAATTCCCTGTTAGTTAGTTTTAAGGTGCCGTGAACAGAACCATCACGGCGAATCCATTCACCAATCTACGGTGACTACCAATTCGCCACGCACAGGTACTGTCAGCGAGAGCAGGACATGCAAAGGGTCATCTAAGAAGGAGATCCTTCAAACCTTTGGCTTGAACGTCGCACTGGCTTGCAATAGGATACTGTTCAAATATACAGTATTTAGGTTTGTAAAGCGTTTTTGAGACTATA
>JBNMMV010000293.1:0-5563 GCA_051270205.1 Limisphaerales bacterium | reverse complement strand
CAGTTGCGCTGCTGGTTTTGGTCATCGTCCTCACATTGACATGGGGCGTAACGACACAGTCCGGCGCCCGCACCGCCTACAACTTGGTGGTCGATTACTTCGTTCCGCAGCTCAACATTGAAGAGATACAAGGTAGTTTGGTGAACGGCCTTGTATTGCGCCATGCCTCATTTACTAGCGATGAGGTCAGCATTGAACTCAACAAACTCACGCTAACTTGGCGGGCCGCAAAGTTATGGAGTAATACTTTACACATCGACAATCTCACTCTAAACGGACTCCATATCCATCTTTTGCCAACTCAAGACGACGCCTCGACCTCACTTCCGCTAGCGACCATTCTGGCACCGTTAACTATCGTGTTAGCAAAACTTGATGCGCAGGATATTCTCTTTACTCAAAACAAAACAACCACTGCTGTAGACCAAATCCTTGCGGCGGCTAGGTGGGATGTGGATGGCATCGACATTCAACAACTCGATGTGACCGCACCGCTCCTGCAAGCCCAGGCACAGGGACACTTGATGTTAGATGGCGACTATCCATTGAGTTTATTAGTCCAACACACACTATCGCTTGAAGACACCGTACCCATTCAAGGATCGGTCAAGCTTGAGGGCAGCTTGTCCGAATTAGTCGTGCATATGAATTTAGAACCACCTTACGACACCACTGTTGCCCTCACCCTACGGCAACTCATGCAGTCGCCCAGCATCGAACTTGCCATTGACAGCGCGCCCGCGAACCTGGGCTCGCTACATGCTGGCTGGCCAGATTTGGACCTCCAGCTTCGGGCTACCGTCGAAGGCCCCTTATCCGCACTGCAAACCCAGGGTACGCTGCAAGTGCAACAAAACGACGAACTGGTCGATGGCGTGTTCTCGGTGCTGGTAAGGGACCGTGGCGTCGACATTGAACAGCTACAAATCTCTCATGCGTCACTGCCAGAACCTGTCAGCGTTAGAGGCCACGTAGACTGGTCACCTGCCTTGGATGGCGAACTCACAGCAACCTGGTCTAACGTGCCGATCCAATTGCGCGAAGAAACTGTAGTCAGTGGCACGCTCACTGCAGTGGGTAATATGGGTCGTTACGAGTTGACAGCATCTACCACCATAGAAGGCATTTTCGACGGTAAACGCCAAATCCTACCGCTAGTCGTAACAGGGCACGGTGATCCAACCCGTGCAGAGCTCAAGGTCACGCTGGATGGGTCTCAACTTGTTGCGAACACAGCGATTAACTGGGAACACGGTATTTATGCTGATGCACGCATCCAAGGCATGTTAGCGCAGGAACGTATCGATGTAGACTTCAAGGGTAGCTTGGTGGATCAGCTGGTCATCATCGATAGGCTTAACGCGCAGATAGGCCAGAATGCGCTATCGATCACAGGCAGCACCGGTGTACAGCATAATATCCGGTGGACGATCAATGCAGCCGATCTGGGCATCATAGAACGGCTTGCAGACATTCCCATAAGCGGCAAATTAACCAGCGAAGGCACGATGCAAGGTACGTCATTGAAGCCCATCATCGCCCTGCAGTTGTCGTCCGACTCCCTGTCATACAACAACATCTCGGTGGCATCTGTGACACTCGACGCGAGAGGTTCAATTGACGATCCTACTTCAAATATACAGCTTCGATTAGAAAACCTGGTGATTCCGCAAACCTTGAAGATTGGCACGATGGCAGTTGACGCGCTGGGCGCTGGCCGAAACCATTCTGTGACTGTAGATCTAAGCCACGATCTTGGCCGCGGGAAACTGGGGTTCACGGGAGATTGGCTGTCCGCGAGAAGTTGGTTGATAGAGCCTTCTGCACTTTCTTTTGAAATTACGCCTGAAGGCTCCTCACAAGTGCACGCATGGACACTCGGGCAGGCAGATACGATTGAGATCAAAGGCAATCACCTCATCGCCAAAGGGCTCTGTCTCCAACAGCTTCAACCTACAAACGCGGGATCGATCTGTGCCAGCGGAGAGCTACTGAATGGCAAACCGACTGGAATGACAAAACTTAGTCATCTTGATCTCGCCATGCTTACCCCTTGGCTACCACCTGACGTGCGTCTTACGGGGTACATTAATGCTGACGCACAAATTACCGACGTTGACCAAATCGACATTGACATACAACTGCAGCCAATTACTTTGTCTACCTACAAAGATCAACAATGGCAGAGTTTGGTGACCACCGAGATTGGCAGCTTACGCGTTACGCCAGCTGTCGACGCAATCAATGCACATCTCGACCTGCCAATCAATGGCAAGGGGGTCAGCCTCAACGCCCAATGGACGACATCAACCCTTGCACCTGCCGACTGGCCCCTGCAAATAGATGCCGACATGGAACTTGATAACCTTTCTTGGGTAACTGTATTCACCGAGGAGATATCCAACCTGGAAGCCTCCCTGAATACACATCTAACGGTCTCTGGCACGCTCAACAATCCCGCACTCGTGGGTGACCTCAAGCTAGACATTCCGCGAGTCACCCTCAATGAACCACAACTCAACTTAACAGATTCATCTTTAGTGGCGAGTTTCAACAACTCGCTGGCAACGTATCAAGGCACAATCCACTCCGAGGGCGGCAACTTGGCCATCAATGGCCAAGCCGAGTTTGGTGATGAACTGCGCGTGCAAGGACACGCCATCGGCGACCGCTTGCTGGTGAGCAACAGCTACGATGCTCGAGTACGCGTCACACCTGACATTCAATTCGACTACGAGACTGGCAACTTACAAATCCGCGGCAGCGTTGACGTTCCAGAAGCTGACTTGCGGCTAAGCCAAGCCCCGACCAGCGCTCTGGTCGCAAGTCGTGACCAAGTCTTGCTGAACGAAGAATCGGCTTCTGCAGATCCTATAAACACAGAAATTGCACTGAAGCTGACCCTCGGGGACAAAGTTATGTTCGATGGGCTTGGCTTGAAGGCTCAATTCTCTGGCGGTTTAAGTATTGAAGATAAGACCGGCGGACCGACAACTGCAGCCGGTGAGATTACAGTCGTAAAGGGCGCATACACGGCATATGGCCAGGATCTACAGATTGAACGGGGTCAAGTGCTGTTTGCGGGAGGGCCGATTGATCAACCGGGCATAAATATTCGTGCGGCACGCCAAGCCACACCAGAAATTCGTGTAGGCGTGGACGTTAGCGGTGCTATAAATGCCCCGGCGATAGAGGTATTTTCCAATCCAACCATGCCGCAATCAGAGCAGCTCTCCTATCTGGTGCTTGGCCGCCCGCTCGCCAGTGCAGATGCTGGGGAATCATCCATACTGCAGCAAGCGGCGATGGCGTTGGGTGTTAAGGGAGGAGGTTTAATAACAGATCGTTTAAGAGACGGTCTAGGTGTGCAACAGTTAGGCATAGAGACAGAACCAGGCCAATCTAGTGCAGATGCCGCCTTAGTCATCGGAAAATACTTGTCACCAAAATTGTATGTGCGCTACGGATACGGTTTGTTCAAGCCACTATCGACACTCCGCTTCGAATATCAATTGAGTAAGTTGTGGCAAATCGTGACTGAGTCAACCAATGAGGCCACCGGTGGCGACATTCAATGGGTGTATGAAAAGAAAGTGCGCAACCGACAATGAATTGTTACTCCGACAGCCTAGGTCTCCGAATAAAGCTTCAGAAATGCGCTTTCGTTTTCAGGGGTGCCTATGAGAACTATCTCGCCATCCGCTGGTAGAATCGCGTCCGGTTGTGGATTGGTTCTTGTCTCATCATTCGAGTCAATGCCAATCACAGTGCAATGAGTGTCCCGTCTAATATGCGTATCGGCGAGGGTTTTGCCTGCAAGACTTTTGGGTACGGCCACTTTAAAAACATCCAGACCCTCAGCCACCATCAGCAAGTCACTTCGTTTTAGTAGGTTGAAAAAGGCATTCGCACCCATGGACGCATACGACATTACTATATCGGCGCCCGCACGATGCATTGGTGCAACATGGCTTTCAAACGTCGAGCGACCAATGATTTGGACATCGGGTTGTAGCAATCGAATTAATATCGTGAGATAGACATTGGTCTCGTCATCTCCGGTAGTTATTATCACGGTCGGCGCTTTCTCTATGCCGGCTTGCTTTAACACGTCTCTTTCAGCCGCTGAACCATGCACATATTTGTCGGGGTCCTCGATTCTACTCGCATCAATTTCCACGATACGATAATCGATACCTCGCCTGGCTAAAGCGCGCGCCGTAGATCGACCCACCCTGCCACCACCAACGACAATAACCGGAGCATATTCTCCAACATTGTCATCATTGCGATACAAAGCGTCGAACTCCTTCAGTTGCCCTGCTGAACCTGCCAGGACGAGCACGCTATTTCCTTCAATAATCGCTTCTGGCTGACCACCTTCAAAATGACCACGCGCCCAAAAACCAACGATACTAATGCTAGTGTCTACCTGGGCTTTTGAATAACTTCTGCCAATGAGCGTGGTTCGGGACGCATCGACTTCGGCAATAAGCAGATCATCTATTTGCCCGACAACGTGACTAAATTGGCGACCACCGATCGCCCTACGTGCCAATCCTTCAGCCATGAGATGAGAAAGGTCTAGAACGCGATTGCTGCCTGCAAGTTTGAGCACTTCTTTGGACGACTCCGTTCTAGCCGTGGCAATGATGGGCGTCACTTTGGTAATACCACGAATGGTAAATACTATCGAAGTGTTAACGATATCGGATTGTGTGGTTGCCACAAGTGCAGCGTGTTCGACCCGAGCTCGAACGAAAGTATCTGGCTCATTGAGCTCGCCACAAATGGCGTTCACGCCTAAATTACGCAAACGCGTCACTTCCTCAGGCGCGGGAGAGATGATGACGTAAGGATACTTGTATTGGGTAAGCTTCGGAATCAACGCTTTTACCACTGGACCGTAGAACGTCAGTATCACATGGCCACTCATGTTCGGATCTACGGCGCGGGGGATTCGGCTTGCAGCTCGCGACGCCATCCAGGGTTCGTAGAACAGTTCGATAAACGTAAGAGGCAACAGCACCAACATGAATACGATGCCCGACAACAAGACCACGATAGAGAAGATGCGACCTGCATCTGAAACAAAACTAATGTCGCCATAGCCCAGCGTCGACATCGTTGATAGCGTCCAATAAAACCCGGTCACAAATGAATGCTGCTGACCTTCATAAGCCATGAGCAATTGAAACAGGAAGGCGTATACCGTAATCAGGGATACAAGCATCGCTAAAAAACGCAAGAGACCACGCGCATTGCGGTGCCGCAACAAATCAGCCAATCGAGCCAAAGCTAATGTGACTTTAGATAAATAGTGTTGCCAGGACTTTTTGTCAGATTCAGCAGCCATCATTGTCTTTTATAAAGTTGCGAGTTGCTTACAGTGACTACCAACGAATCGTGACCTCCTTTATCGCTTGCCCAGACAAGTGATCAATCACAAATTCAAATTTTCGATAGCGCAGTATGCTACCTTGTTCTGGGATACTCTGCGCCAAATCATTAAGAAACCCGCCTACAGTTTCATAGTTACCTTTCGGCAGCTCGATACCGGCGG
>JBNMMV010000292.1:0-5564 GCA_051270205.1 Limisphaerales bacterium | reverse complement strand
GGTCAGTGAAGAAGTGAGTCCACAAGATATGGGGTTAGAATTAGACCCGACAATTTTCCGCGCCTACGACATTCGAGGCATTACAACCAGCAACCTTACCGAAGACGTGGTGTATTGGATTGGCCGCGCTTTCGGTAGCGAGGCAATCGCCACCGGTAACCAACGCGCTTGTGTAGGGTGGGATGGCAGACATTCCAGTGAGCCTCTCAAACACAGCTTGGCCCGCGGTTTAAGTGAAGCTGGCATGGACGTACTTAGCATCGGCCAGGTACCAACGCCAGTGCTGTACTACGCAACCCACGCCCTGGAGACAGGTACCGGCATCATGATTACGGGTAGCCACAACCCACCCGAATACAATGGCCTGAAAATGATGATCGGTGGCGTCACGCTAGCCGAAGATCGCATTCAGGCATTACTGCAACGCATCAACAAAAATGAGCTATCCGAAAGTGAGATACCGGGCGAAATCGAAGAGGTTAACGTTGATGATAGCTATATCGATAAGATTCTTGGAGATGTGGCTCTAGCTCAGCAACCGAAGGTAGTCGTCGACTGTGGCAATGGTGTCGCCGGAAAGCTTGCACCACACCTTCTTACCGAACTGGGTTGCGAAGTTATTCCTCTGTATTGTGAGGTCGATGGTGACTTTCCAAACCACCATCCAGACCCCGCCGAACCAGAAAATCTTGAAGATTTGATCACCGTCGTTAAGGCCGAAAACGCAGACCTCGGATTGGCATTCGACGGCGACGGCGACCGACTGGGCGTGGTGACCAGCAGCGGCGAAATAATTTGGCCCGACAAGCTCATCATGTTGTTCGCCCAAGATATCGTCAGCAGGAACCCGGGCGCAGACATCATCTACGACGTTAAATGCAGCCGCCACCTCAACACACTCATCAGCGACCTTGGCGGCCGGCCCATTATGTGGAAAACCGGACACAGCCACATCAAGGCAAAAATCAAAGAAACCGGTGCTCTACTAGGTGGAGAATTCAGCGGTCACATTTGCTTTGCCGAACGTTGGTATGGCTTCGACGACGCCCTATATTCAGCAGCACGCTTGTTGGAAATCGTTTGCTCTGACGACCGTACCGTCGATGAGTTGTTCGAACAGTTTCCAGTTGCCTGTTCGACCCCTGAATTAAAAATCCACACAACCGACACGGCCAAATTTGAAGTCATGGGCCGCCTCGAAGTAGAAGGCAAATTTGAAGGTGGTGCGCTGACCACAATCGACGGCATTCGCGTAGATTTCAGTGATGGCTTTGGTCTTATTCGACCGTCTAACACGAGCCCAGTATTGTCACTGAGGTTCGAGGCAGATACCGAGGAAGCACTAGAGCGCATTCAGGATGTGTTCCAAGCCCAGCTATCGCTTGTGGACGAGACCATGAACTTCCGTAACCCATCATGACGGTCGAGAAAGATCTAGTCGCCAAGGTCCTCACAGAAGCCCTACCCTATATCCAAAAATTCCATGGCAACACCATCGTGGTCAAATATGGGGGTAATGCCATGACCGAAGATGCCCTCAAGGCCAGCTTCGCCCGCGATGTAGTGCTCATGAAACTAGTCGGTATGAACCCTGTTGTGGTTCATGGCGGCGGTCCACAAATTGGTGAGTTTCTAGATAAGCTCAAAATTGAAAGTAAGTTCGTCAACGGACTTCGAGTGACCGATTCAGCCACCATGGACGTTGTACAAATGGTACTGGGTGGCTTGGTCAACCAGGAGATTGTCTCGCTCATCAATACCAATGGCGGCAAGGCTGTGGGTATTACGGGTAAAGATGGCGCCCTAATACAAGCTAAGAAGCTGGCGCTCGCATCAAACGACGCAAACTCCGACGCATCTGAAATAATCGATATTGGCCACGTCGGTGAAATTACCCACGTTAACATCGAATTACTCAATACCTTGTCTCGCTCTGCCTTTATCCCTGTCATTGCGCCCATCGGCGTTGGCGAGGCTGGTGAGTCATACAACATCAATGCCGACATTGTGGCGGGTAAACTCGCCGAAGCTTTGCAGGCCGACAAACTAATATTGTTGACCAACACCCAGGGCATTCTTGACGGCGACGGCACAACAATCAGCACCATCTCCAAAATAGAAGTTCAAGGCCTCATCAACAGCGGCGTCATCACAGAAGGCATGCTGCCAAAGGTGCAATGCGCACTTGACGCGGTTTCTGGCGGCGTCAGTAGCGTCCAAATAGTCGATGGAAGAGTGTCACACGCACTCCTCTTAGAAATTCTCACCGACTCAGGGGTCGGCACTCAAATTATTGCCGATGGGTAACACCAATCGCCGCCAGCAGATTCTCGAAGCACTGGCGCTCATGCTGCAGAACAATCCTGGAGATCGCATAACCACCGCGAACCTAGCCCGCGAAGTCGGCGTAAGTGAGGCTGCGCTTTACCGCCACTTTCCTTCCAAAGCAAAGATGCTTGAAGGACTAATCATCTTTGCCGAAGAAACGTTGTTTGGCCGCATCAACCTAATTGTTAGCGAGCAAGCAGAGGCCTACGACCGCTGCCACGACATCACGTTTCTTGTATTGAGTTTTGTGGAAAGAAACCCGGGCTTCGGACGCCTTTTCGTAGGTGACGCGCTACAGGGTGAAACTGAGCGTCTAAGAGCCCGTATGCACCAGCTGCTGAACCGCATAGAAACCCAGCTTCGTCTGGTGCTTCGTGAGCACAATACACGACAGCCGACGATGCCTACAATTCAAATAAATGCGTCTGCCAACATGCTGTTGGCGTATACCGAGGGGCGCATTACACAGTTCGTTAGGTCTAACTTTTCAGATGTTCCAACCAAAGACTGGGAGGAACAGTGGCGGCTTTTGGGCGGTAGCCTATTCGGCAACTAGTCCGGTCGTTCTTATGACCCGGACTCGCAGTCATCACGACCAAACACGTTGCGATCAAGGTTGTAAGCAAGTCGCTCTTCAAGTTTTTCCGCATAACGGTTCTCGATTTGCTCTTCTAGATTAGCTTCTTGACTCTTTGCTGAGGCAATGTTTTCTAACAAGCTATTGGATATCTGTTTACCTGCAATATCAAGCTGTGCCGCCTGCTCCTCTAGCTCTTTGCGTTGGTTGATCAAGTGGGTCAAGTTGGCCTTGGTATTGGTAATCTGCGTTTCAATCGACTCTAGCGCTTGATCTTCCGCATAATCGATGTCCGCAATCGAACGATAGAGACTTTGTACCCGCTTTACAGCTGTCCGACACTGGGTGAGAGCAGCTTCTTCGGCAATCTGTTTCTCATACTCATCCTTAGATAACTGTGGCGCTATGCGTTGCATTACGCGCGCGTTCTCATCGACAATATCATAGCCGAGCTTAACTCGATCGTTTGGAATAGTGTGGGACAAAACAAGCCTACCGTCATCGTCGACATAGCGGAAAAAGCGTGCACCGTAGGCCGTCTGGCTTACAAGCAACATCACACAGATGCTTGAGATAATTCTAAACTTTATTCTACCCATGATCTAACCTCTCATAGTCGGCAATAAGCCGCCTGATACTCTATCACTTTGGAAAGCGTCTCTTGGTGCTCACCCGAGTCTTGAAGATACGCAATTACATCAACTAAATTCGCGATGCTAATCACAGGTGCGGCTAATTCTTCAGCCAACCCTGTAACCGCAGTGACGCCTGAATCGATCAGTTCTTGCCGATCGAGCGCGATTACCGCGCCGACAACCTTGGCATCTGTCTGCTCAATGAGGTTTATAGCTTCGCGAATAGCTTTGCCAGAAGTAAGAACGTCATCAATCAACAAAACGCTTCCTTTAACAGGCGCGCCCACCAACATGCCGCCTTCACCATGACTTTTAGCTTCCTTACGGTTGTAAGCGACACCCACTTCCACGCCACGCTCCGCCAAGGCAACGGCCGTAGCTACGGCAATGGGAATGCCCTTGTAGGCTGGTCCAAAAAGTACATCGCATTCTAGACCTTGCGCAATTATGGCTTCTGCATAAGCCGCGCCAAGAACGTGGTAGCCAGCACCACTGGCCACCTCTCCCAAATTGAAAAAGTAAGGACTTTGGCGGCCCGATTTCAAAGTGAAGTCACCGAATTTAAGCACATCCAAATCCAGCAAAAACTGAACAAACTCTGATTTTTTCCTGTCTTCGGTCATGCTAATTCTTTCCGCTCCAGATCGTTCAAGTACATCTAGGCAAGTGCTGCTCTTTGCAGTGCAACCAATTCGGCAGTGCCTTTTTCTGCCAGCTCGATCAAGCGAGAGAGCTCAGTGCCGCTGAAAGGTGCGGCTTCTGCGGTACCTTGGATCTCAATGAACCCACCATTTTCCAAACAAACCACATTCATATCGGTCTCCGCGTTTGAGTCTTCGGCATAGTCTAAGTCCAGTACCGGCTCACCTTTGTATATTCCTACCGATATAGATGACACAAGGTCCGTGAACACTCCCTGAACGGGTAAAGTGGAAATCGCGTCGGCAAGCGCCACAGCGCCCCCGGTAATCGAGGCTGTACGAGTGCCGCCATCTGCTTGCAGAACATCACAATCAATACGAATGGTGCGCTCTCCGAGTGCCTTCATGTCAACCATTGCTCTAAGCGAACGACCTATGAGTCTCTGGATCTCAACCGTGCGACCACTTTGTTTACCCCGTGCCGCCTCACGATCGTTGCGGGTGTTAGTCGCACCCGGCAACATCCCATATTCAGCTGTCACCCAGCCGACACCGCGGCCGCGCATAAAGCCTGGTACAGATTCTTCAACTGCAGCAGTGCAAAGAACTTTTGTATCCCCAAATTCAACAAGAACTGAACCTGCAGCATGCTTGGTGAAACCCCTGGTAAAAGAAACGTCCCGCAATTGGTCTATGGCTCTACCGCTCGGTCGTTGAAAGTCAGTCAATGCAATTTCCCTATTTTCCTAGTAAATGCCGCACATTATAGGAGGACAGGTTAGAATCACACCTATCTAGAAGCGATAGCCATATAAGTTAGGACAATAAATAATGCACAGCATGACGGCGTTCGCACGCTCAGCCCGCGATGCACACAATCGGCACATCGTCTGGGAGCTTAAATCGGTAAATCACCGCTATTTGGAAACTCAGTTTCGATTACCCGAGGCAGTTCGAAGCCTTGAACATCAGCTGCGTGAAATCGCCCGTAAACATTTAAAACGCGGCAAGCTTGATTGCACCCTACGCCTGGAAGCCCTCTCAACTCACACCGAAATCAGTGTGAATAGAAACGTGTTGCTACAACTCATGGCTGCCATCGAACAGGTGAAACGAGATGCGCCTGAAATAGGTGGCGTCAGCCCAATGGAACTTATGCGCTGGCCTGGCGTTTTGGATGACACGCCTACAGATGACGAGCAGCTCATTGAAACCACTCAAGAACTGTTCGAACTCGCATTGACGGACTTGCTCGATGCACGTGCAAGCGAAGGTTCTAGATTGCGCGAGACCATTGAATCTCGACTCGATGAGATCAATCGTCTAATCACCGAGATCAAACCGCTAACCACCAATTTAGCTTCCCAACAAAAAGCCAAGTTG
>JBNMMV010000291.1:0-5582 GCA_051270205.1 Limisphaerales bacterium | reverse complement strand
GCAGAACAGGAGTTCTGGCGTTCCGAAGCGGATACCGGTTGGCTTTTTAGCGTTGCAGCCCAAACCATTAACATCCTCAAAACTGACTACGGTAGCGACTTAACATTGGCCCAAACCCATGCACGCTCACTGATTCCACTACTCGACCGGTGCATTAACGGTGTAGATACAAACAACAACGGTCGCATTGACCCCATCCCCGGCGAAGCAGGCATCGAGACCGCCATGGACTACGCACGAAGAGCGGAGCTCCTATGAGATTTTTACTCCTAGCAATTTTAATCCTCAATTTTGGTTCTGCCCACGCTCAATCGGAAGATCCCGTTTGGGAGAATTTGTTTGACGCTCGCTCAGGTGCAGGGTCTCTCGACGGTTGGCTACAAAGTGGTCCGGGTAGTTTTATCATGGATACAGATGGCAGCATTAAGAGCCAAGGTGGCATGGGCCTCTTTTACTACGCTGAGCAGCAGTACGAAGACTTTGTCCTTGAGGTGGAATGGCGCACCAGTAACGCCCAGGCCAATTCAGGGGTATTCGTTCGGTTTCCGAAGGCTGATTCGCCCTGGGATGCGGTTGATGGCGGCTACGAAATACAAATTGACGATACCCATACTGGCGTTCATCAAACCGGCGCCGTTTATAGCTTCGCAGCTCCTAGCGATGCCCCATCAAAACCCAGCGGCGAGTGGAACACCTTCAGCATTGAAGTCCGCGATCAGCTCTACAAGGTCAGTGTCAACGGCGTTGAAGTCACCGAATTTCTCGGCAATCGGGCAACCAAAGGCTTTATAGGCTTACAAAATCATGACCCTGATTCCGTCACCTGGTTTCGTCTGGTACGGGTCTTACCTTTAGAAAAAGACTCCCAAGCAAAGCAGACCGCGCACTTGCAAACACTGGCTGAGGCATTTGCCGTCAATGAGCCACAAACTCCGATCCGCGTCTTAACAGTGACCGCCACCCACGGTTTTCGCCACCAGTCTGCCATTGATCAGACACATGCGCTGTTGCCACTCCTTAGCCAAACCACCGAGTTTCAATTCGACATCACCGAAAACCTCGATGACCTCAATGACGAAAATTTGGCGAACTACGACGTGCTGTTTTTTGCCAACGCAACACTGCGTGTAGATGAACCTGATACGCCTAACTCTAGCCAACTGACTTTTCGCCCGGGTAATTGGCGAAACTATGACGCATCTGTCTTGCTACCAAACCGACCACTGCGAGGACGGATTGCGTTGTCGGGCACACCAGATGCGCTAGCTGGAATGGCAGAGTTCGACGGTGCGTTACGCATTATCCAGCGGATAGATTTAGTCGACGATCAACTAACCATGGCATGGGACACCGGTGCGGCTGGATTCGTCGAGGTGGTTATGACCCTGAGTGGCAGTGACTTTACCGGCGTTTTAACCGCCGGCGATTCGAAAATACCGATTGAAGGCACTGAAATCGCCGACCTATCCAACGAGGAATGGGAAATTGCCAGCCCATTAACCGCTGAGCACCGCGCGGCGATTCTTAAATTTCTCGCCGCGGGCAATGGCTTTGCAGGTGCTCATGCGGCCCTCGATGCGCTATATGGTTGGCAAGCTTATCGAGAGATCGTTGGCGGCGGATTGTTTGAAAACCATCCCTGGACCCAGGACGTCAGCATAAACATCGAAGACTCAAATCATGCAAGCACCGCTCACCTGGGCGACCAATTGAAGATTCGCGATGAAATCTACGTCTTAGACAAGAACCCAAGATGGACCAGCCACATCTTAACCTCCCTCGACAATTCCAGTGTTGATTACAACCCCGGCCCAGCAGATCAGAGCCGCAGTGATTTCCCTATGTCTTGGGTGCGCAAGTACGGACCGGCAACAGTTTTCATGACCAAACTCGGTCACTTTCCAGACGTATGGACCGATCCAGCTTTCGTACAACATTTGCTGCAAGGTTTGCGCACTGCTGCAGGGCGAATTCCAGGCGACTATGGTGTCCACCGGGTTAAAGAGACAATCGCTGAAAACGTCTGGCCCGACGACATTGCTGTGGATACACAGGGCAACGTCTGGATCGCCGAATTAAGAGGCAAAATTCACCACTACAACGCCCAGACCGGCAAGACACACCAAATTGCTCACCTACCAACCACCGATCCAACAAAAATTGAACACGGCTTATTGGGCATCGAAGTGGATCCCGAGTTTTATCAGGGCCAACCGTACGTATACCTTTACTACACTGAAGCAAACAGCTTTATCAACACACTTTCACGATTCACCTACCTTGACGCTGCTCTAGACCTAGACAGCGAGAAAGTACTCTTGCGAGTTCCCACAGATCCAATGTGTTGTCACCAGGCTGGCGACCTTGAATGGGGTACTCATCAAACGCTGATGGTTTCGACCGGCGACACCGGGATGAGCGAAACCAATCCCCTTTGGCAAATTAGTGAACAAAGGTTGGCATCGTTTGAGAAGCGCAATGACCTAAAGGCACACCATTGGTCGCGTTTGGTCGACTCCGAACGTAGCGCACAAAACCTCCAAGACTTACGCGGCAAAATATTGCGTATCAACAAAGACGGGACAGTACCCAAGGACAATCCATTCTTTGGCGACCCAGGCGTGCGTTGGGAAATTTATGCGTACGGACTCAGAAATCCGTATCGATTCAAAATGCACCCTGAGTCTAAGCATCTCTATATTGGCGTGGTTGGTCCGGACGCACGCTTTGACTACGACGAATACAATGTCGCCCATGGCGGCGACAACTTCGGCTGGCCACGTACTATTGGCCGACTTTTCTACAATGAATGGCGGCCTGAAGACATACCGAACTATCGCCCACCTCTATGGGAATACACTTATGCGACCGGCGCGCGCTCCGCAACGGTGGGACCCATTTATATCAATCAGGCCGAATACGCATTCCCAGAAATATTTCAGGGCAAAGTTTTTATCTACGATTGGTCGCGCCGTTGGATCAAGTGGGCTGAAATCACAGACGGAGAATTTACCTCGGACGATGACGAGAGCGTTAAGAACCAACCACTGTCGTACAAGGCAAACACAGCACGCTTCACCAACATTCGAGACTTTGATCAGTTTACCGACACAACCCCAATATCAATGGAAATGGCACCTGACGGTTCCCTGTATGTGGCAGAGTTTGACGGTTTTTGGGACGCTGGACCGAATGCAAACGTTTCACGCTACAGGTGGATAAAAGAAAGTGCCGAAGTCGGCTCTGCAACGACAACTGGCGAAGCGCTTTTAAGCCCCGGAGAACTCACTTACAAGACGCGTTGTGCAAGTTGTCACCAGGGGACTGGCCAAGGTGTGGCAGGTGTTTTTCCACCGCTGGTCGCCACCAGCAGAGTCAACGGAGATCCAGCAGAGTTTATCGACGTTGTCTTAAACGGTCTTAATGGTGAGATAGAAGTTTTAGGAGAATCTTATTCAGGCAACATGGCTGCGTGGTCCAACACGCTAGACGACAACGAAATCGCAGCGCTCCTGTCATTTATTAGAACAAATTGGGGCAACCAAGCAGAACCCATTGCCGCTACTGAAGTTCGAGCACGACGGGCGGCGCACAGTAAGCAATGAGACCGGCGGCGGTAACCTGCTATGAGAAGCTTTATAACCGCACCAGTACAATGACGTTTGCGAACTGCTCGTTTAGTCCGGCCAACGGTCGGCGGCTTCCTGAACCAGGCGCGCGACTTCGCGTGGACGCAGGAATCCAGCTGCCACCGCCTCAGCTGCGGCTGATTCAAACTGTTTAAGAAACGCACTCTTGTTGTCGTACAGCGTTTGCAAACGTGACTGGGCAAACGGCTGCGACGACCCTCCCAGGTAGGCAAAAATATCTTCCGACAACGGTATGGCGGAGTTAGTGGCGATTGGTGCCTCAACCTGTGGCCAGCGGATGCCGCCGGTGGCGATTCCATCGTCATCGCGTTCAACGACCGGTGGTTTGCCGGAAAAATTGATGCGCGGCGCAATCGGCGGTTTTAGCCCATCTTTTAGCCAATGATGCATATGGAAGTAAGCTGCATCGTACAGCGGCGCAATTGGCACAGCGTTTATGCTCTCCTCACCCGGCCGGGTCACCAGTTGGTCCCGCTGTGCCATGTCCTCACGCGCCGCCCGGCTCTGCTGAGACACATGGCAGGTACCAGCAGTTTCCCACCAGCGTAAGGTATCGCTATCTGGCTGGCGCACACCGTGGCAGGCGATGGCCTCAAGTTCTGAATTGACAATAAATGCTGGAACTGCCAAATCGTCACGCAACAGATTGGTACCCGCGAGTTGATCTGCCGGTGAGCTATAGGCGGTTGAATCGTTGATATTCACCACGGCCTCTCCAACTTCAAGCGCGGTGCCGCGACCAAAATAAATACTCAGCACGTAGCCATCAAACACAGACGTTAACGGCGCAATCGCGTTGTAGTAGGTTCCGAGCCTTCCAGCGGATTGTGAAGCGCCCTGGGCAATGACGCGTTCCACTGTCATGCCGGCCATGGGGTCGGCCCCCTTGGAATCGCGCGCCGGTCCAACTGCGCGTCCTATCTGTGTGTAAATATCATAAGAATAATCATCTCCGGAAATCGCCAGCTCGCCATACCGTTGGGAGTCCCACTGAGCGAGTCCCTGGTGAAGCGGCGGCAACCCTTCAATCCCCACTTTCTGCACGGTTGCGCAGACCAACGCGTAGCCGCCTTCGAAAATTTCTGCACTGTCTGCACCAAACAGTTCGTAGCCGGCGGTTACGTTGTTCCAAGTGACAATAACGGTGCCATTAAACTTTTCCGGATCTGTTGGGCGGTAGACCAGAAAACGTGTTCGGTAGGCAGCCGTTTCTGTCGCCTGTGCATGCCAGCGACCATCACGACCCCAGTCGGTGCCAGGCACCTGTGCATACCTGCAGGCTTCACCCTCGATCAAATACTCCGCCTCTTCATACCCTAGAGCGGCGATGTCGAGCATGGATGCGGCAAATGGCCAGCCTTTGGTACCACCGCTAACGGGGCCAGTTACCTGTGCCGTTTGTTGTGGAATCTCCATAGAATTTTCCCTTGCAATAGTTGA
This sequence comes from Limisphaerales bacterium, assembly GCA_051270205.1. Classification (GTDB taxonomy): domain Bacteria; phylum Pseudomonadota; class Gammaproteobacteria; order Pseudomonadales; family Azotimanducaceae; genus UBA4421. Next base: position 492 of record JBNMMV010000291.1, on the reverse strand, counting down.
ACGGTCAAAATATCAGCAGCTTCTAGCTCAAATCGGTCAGCACATCGCCTACTGCATTAAAGAGCAGGTCTAACTCGTCCACGGTACTCGTAAACGGTGGACCAAATTGCAACGTGTCACCGCCCCAGCGAACGTAGAACCCTGCCTTCCACAGCGCCACCCCAGCTTCGTACGGGCGCACAACGGGATCACCGTCTCGAGGTGCAAGCTGAATGGCACCGGCTAAGCCGAAATTACGAATATCGACGATATGGTTTGTGCCTTTGAGATCGTGAATCGCCTTTTCAAACTTTGGCGCAAGCGTCTGTGCACGACTGACCAAAGACTCATTCTCTAGATGGGAAAGCGAGGCCATAGCAGCCGCTGCCGCAACCGGATGAGCCGAGTAGGTATAACCATGCGCCAACTCAACATTATGCAGGTTTTCGGTGTCACTCATGAAAGCGTCGTAAATTCCTTGATTAACGACTACCGCACCCATGGGCACAGCGC
>JBNMMV010000290.1:0-5626 GCA_051270205.1 Limisphaerales bacterium | reverse complement strand
CAATGGAGCGGGCTGGCCACGATTTCTTGGGCTTTTTGGTTGCTGATGCGCCCGGGAAGTCGCACGAAGGAGCGGTCCATTATAGCGGTGGCGCCGACCCTTTGCAGATGTAGGGAGGTTGGACTTGGTGGGTACTGCAGTCCCAACGTGTTGAGGGTCGCGATAAAGACCGATCCTTGCCCGAATACGTGACTAGAAACCAAGGTCGCTGTGACAATAATGACCATCGCCGGCAAGATGAGATTGGTGTTAGCAGTCATTTCCATAACGGCCATTAATGCTGCCAAAGGCGCTTGGAGAACGGCCGCCATCATCGCGCCCATGCCGAGCATTACATAAAGGCCCACGGAAATAGGTGCATCCTGTATTTGCAGCAGAAGATTGCCAAAAATGCCGCCCAGACAAGCGCCGAGCACCATAGTGGGACCGATGAGGCCCACAGGCATGCCTAATCCCACCGATGCAGCACTTGTGAGTGCTTTACCAAACAATAGAGCGATTAAAAGGAGGATCGAAATTTCTTCGACCATGATCTGGTTTACTGTGTCGTAGCCGACACCCATGACCCCGGGGAGCACACTTGCAGTGGCTGCGGTGAGCAGACCCGCGAGTAGTATTCGAAGCCAGAACGGGTAGTTGACCAGTTTTGCGAAACGTTGAATCAACTGGTTATACCCGGCAGCAACTGCACCGATGAACAGCCCGCCTAACACCAGATAAGGGATCTCCAGTACTGAAGTCATGGCGACGGGTGCGACGTTGAATGCGGGTGCATTGCCGAAGAAAAGTTGCGAAGCAAGGGTTGCTGAAACTGAAGCGACGATGATTGGGATAAAACTCGCGATGGTGTATTCCATCATCACAACTTCCATTGCAAAAATGACACCGGCAATAGGCGTGTTAAAGCTGGCGGCAATAGCAGATGCGGTACCGCACGCGACCATGGTGCGGATGCTGTTGTTGGGTAGGTTGAATTGTTGGCCGAGCAAACTGGCGACGGTTGCGCCTAAGTGTATGGCGGGTCCTTCCCGTCCCCCGGACTGACCGCTAATGAGCGCGATGGCACCGCCGAAAAATTGAATGACGGCATTTTTGAGGGGTAGATAGCCTTGATGTCGAGACAAACGTTCCATCACGTGGACCACGCCCACACGGCGGGCAGAGGGTGAATACCGGTTGAGTAGTGCAGCTAGCAGCACCGCACCGCCTATGCAGCATGCAACCCTGACATACAGTGACAGCTGCTCATAAGCTTCCTCGTTTTCCATGCCGAGTATCAGCGTTGCGCCGCTTTCAACTACATAGCGAAAAAGTAAAATCACGAGTGCCGTGATAAGACCGATTATTAAGCCCAGCAGAGAAAGTTGCGGTAGCGCATTTGTGGTCGCCAAACGTCCTCGAAATACTTCGGCGGAAAGCTTAGGAATGAATTTCAACAGTTATTAACGCCAGCTGAGCCAAGGCTTAGTATACTTAAGCCGAGCCAGCTAATCTGCCCGCAGGAGGGTTAATCATCGCGCGAGACAAATCGAAAGTGCCTACCTTGGCACTGGTTACGGAGAAACCGTGGCAGCGGGCGATTGTGATTGGTGTAGCGATTGTGGTGCCTATTGTTTGCCTGCTGGTTGGATTCGCCCTAGGAGAAAATAAAATAATATCTGCGCGCCAGGATAGCGGGTTGCTCAGAAATCAATTACAGGCGAGTCGTGATCTTAACCACGACTTAGAAGCACGATTGATCGATGCTGAATTACAAAGCCAGGTTCAAAGAGAAGCGGTCAACGACTTGCGTGGTGTTTTGTCAGGTTTGCACGAAAACGTCGCACGGCTCACAGAGGAAGTGACGTTCTATAAAAGCTTAATGGCACCAAATGAAATAAGACAAGGTTTAAAGGTTGATACTTTAGAGTTGATAAAGCTGGGTGAGCAGACGTTTCAATATGAGCTGCTGGTTACCCAGGTTGCGCTTCGACGCAGTTATGTAAGCGGGGATATAAGAATAGACGTGGTTGGCCAACAAGATTCCACCAGAGTAGTTAAGTCGCTCACAGATTTGGCAACTGGCCAAGCGTACCCTTTGAAGTTCAAGTTCAGGTATTTCCAAGACCTCACAGGCACAATTACGCTGCCCGAAGGGTTCATACCAGAACAAGTACTGGTCACGGCATTAGCCAGCGGCAAAGAGCCGCTTCAGGTGGGGTTCCCTTGGCTGGTTGAAAAGGAGGCTGGTTGAAAAAGAGGCTGGTTGAAAAAGCCAAGCCCAACGGATAGCAGACAGGATTTTAATATGGCACGTAAAGGGATTGATAAGGGTGTAACGCTGGTAGCTTCTGATACAGAGGTGGTGGGCGACATTAAGTTCACAAATCAGCTTTTCATCAGCGGCAAAGTTAACGGTAATGTTTTGGCGGACAATGAAAAAGCGACAGTTGTGATCAGCGAAGAAGGCTGTGTGACAGGCGAGGTCCGGGTTCCCAACGTCATTGTAAATGGCTTAGTAGAAGGCAATGTATTTGCCTCAGTGAAGGTTGAACTTGCGCCACAAGCCAAAGTGAAAGGAAATTTGCACTACAAGCTCATTGAAATGCAGCTAGGTGCCATGGTCGACGGTCAGTTGGTTCACGAAGACGAAGATAAAGAGTCTGCAAACGTACATCCGTTTAATTCGGAAGCCCAAGAAAAGTAAGCAGTAAGCGCTTTATATTACTAATCGCTCAATACATTGCTAATAGACAGGCGGGTAGCGATAATGCGCGCTGGCTAGAGTACTAATGGTTATGCAAGCAAACATTCAATTTTCAGATCGTGCTGCCGCCAAGGTGAGAACCCTGATTGATGCAGAAGGTGACGCGGAAGGCGATGACGAGTTGCGATTACGGGTCTTCGTTACCGGTGGCGGTTGCAATGGTTTCTCCTACGGATTCACCTTTGATGACGATGTAGCGGAAGACGATGCAACCATCATCAATGAGGGTGTCGCCATGGTCATTGATGCTATGAGTTACCCGTATCTACAAGGCTCAGCCGTTGACTACATAGAGGATCTAAATGGATCCCAATTTGTAGTCACCAACCCGAATGCCGAGTCAACTTGTGGCTGTGGTAATTCATTCTCGATCTGAGCCTATCGTCTATCTGACACGCATCTCGATGGCACTTTAGGCCGGATAGACTGCACCCAATATCCTCGGCCCCGTTGCCCCTGTTACTGAAGGATGGTTGCCTGGCTGCTGATTTATGCAGCGGGCCGCAAGCCATGCAAATGCAGCAGCTTCAATTGCGTCACCGTCGTAGCCTGAGTTTTCGCTGGGCTGAACATCGCAAGAAGTGATTGCCTGCAAGCGGTTCATTAAGTGCGAATTCAATCGCCCACCGCCTACCACGATGATCTCGCTTGGAATAACAGAAATCTGTGTGAGTGCCTGGAAGGTGCAGACCGCGGTCAGTTCGGCCAAAGTCGCCTGCACGTCTTGCGGGTTGTAGTTTGATTTGAGGTGTGGCCGTAGCCAGGGGAGGTTGAAGTATTCCCGCCCGGTACTTTTAGGCGGCTGCCTGGAAAAGTAAGGGTCCGTTAATAGACTCGTCAACAGGTCAGGTAAAATTTCGCCACTGGCTGCCCATTTACCATCCATGTCGAACTGAGCTTGCTGATGCTCTTCGTACCATGAGTCCATGAGACAGTTGCCGGGACCAGTATCAAAACCGAGCAGATCATCATTTAGAATAGAGACATTGCTGATGCCGCCAATGTTTAGGATCACTGGCAGATCACCGGCAAAAAGAGCGCGATGAAAGGGTGGGACTAACGGTGCGCCTTGTCCACCAGCGGCAACGTCTCGCCTGCGGAAGTCGGCGACCGTCGTAATGCCGGTTTGTTCGCTAATTCTAGAGGGGTCGCCGATCTGCATAGTAAACGCTGGCGAATTGTCAGGGCGGTGGCGCACGGTTTGCCCGTGGGAACCAATCGCCTCAATTTCGTCACGATGGATTTTGTTCTGGGCCATGAACTTAGCAACAGCCTCACCGATAAAACTGCCAAGCAACGCATCACAACGTCCAAGGTGTTCCAATGAAACAGTATCTGCCTGCCCTAGCTCGATCAGGTCAGTACGCAGATCATCTGGCAGCGAATGGGTTTGGGCTGCCAAAATGTCAATGTGATCGTTTTTAATTTTGATGAGCGCGATGTCGAGTCCATCGACGCTGGTACCGGTAATACAGCCAATAAAAAAGCCGTCGGTCAACGTGCCAGGGCCACTGAGACTTGACTCTTGTAGTTGTCTAGCAGCGCAGCATAAGTTTGCGTGTGTTCTTGGAAGCGTGGCATTTCGTTAGCATTAATCGGTCTGGCATCGGGTAGTGACACAGTTCTAGGATTTTTATGTACACCATTAACTAGAAACTCGTAGTGTAGATGGGGTGCAGTCGCCCAGCCGGTGGCGCCGACCTCACCGATGACTTGTCCTTGGGATACCTTTGTACCGCGTTGTACACCTCGTCCAAATTTCGACAGGTGCAAATACTTCGTCACGAACTGTTCGCCGTGCTGAATGACCACATAGTTACCATTGGCTTTCGTTTTGGTCGCATGTGTAATTCTGCCATCGCCGGCAGCAAGAATGGGTGTGCCTTGAGGTGCTGCATAGTCTATGCCGCGATGAGGTCTCACCTCTTTAAATAGCGGGTGAACGCGACGCAGGTTGAAATTTGAGCTGATTCTAGAGAACGAGACAGGTGCTCTTAAAAAAGCCTTGCGCATGCTATTGCCGTCTGGAGAAAAGTAATCGCTATCTCCATCCGTACTAATGTATTGGATAGCTCGGTAATGATCACCTTGGTTAACGAATTCCGCTGCGAGTATTTTGCCATGGCCGACAAACTCTCCCTGATGATAAAGCTCCTCAAAAAGCACGTAGAAGGCATCACCTGGTCGAATGTCTAAGACAAAATCCACATCCCACTGAAAGATTTGGGCGAGTCGCATAGTGAGGTTGTCGGTTAAACCTGCACGTTGGCTGGCCACAAACAAAGAATGATCGATTACACCGTGCTTGTAGGCCATGACCGTTTCCGGGGTGGCGGTGACTTGATGGCTGGCGAAGTTTTTTCCTTCTCGTTCGAAAATTAACGTGTCTAGCGGCCCAGTGGCGTAATTCATTGCCATGAGTTGGCCGACTTCGTTGACGAACAAGGACAGCTCATGTCCTGGAAAGATGCTTTTCAAGCGCGTGCCGAGCGGCTTACTTTGGCTAACCGCATAAACCTCTTGGGGCGTGAGATTGTGGCGTTTGAAAATTAGGGCGAGATTGTCGCCGGGTCTTACCTTGGTCTTCACCTCGCGCCAATCTTCCTGCCAAAGAGGATTCTGTTGGGGCGCCTCCTCTTTAACTGCTGTTGGGGCCGCTGCTGGGAGCGGGAGCGGCAGGTCGAGCAATTCCGTAGCAGGCGCAATGGTTGTCTCGCTGATAGGCAGCGAAGCCAAAACGGTGTCGTTGTTGAAGCGATTGTCGGTATCGTCGCCATTAAATTTGGCGATTACGAATGAAGCCATACCGAGGGAGATACCCGCGATTATGATTATATGCGTACGAGGAAATTGCATGTCAGTCCATCTACTCTTGTTATC
>JBNMMV010000289.1:0-5639 GCA_051270205.1 Limisphaerales bacterium | reverse complement strand
GTAGGCTGCAACAGGACCCTGATTGAGGACGCCGAAATCGTTCAAACCAACGCCGCGGATAAACGGTGCCGGTACGCCGGTGTCACCATTCGGGTATCCGACGCTAAAATTTGGGGTTTGAGCCGTAATATCTACCGATTGGCGAAAGCCCAGTGCTTGGATTGCATCGCCACTAAAGGCCGTTACCGAAACAGGTACTTCCTGAAGCCGTTCCTCGCGTTTCTGTGCGGTGACGATGACTTCTTCCATGAGGCGTGCACTGTTTTCAGCAGCTTGGACGACGGTAGTACTAAAGGGTAGCAAAAGAGCCACCAGTGCGATCTGTAGTGATATAACTCTCGGCACAATAAGTCCTCTATTTTTACCTGAACTTAGAGCATACCGCTTAGGGCTATTGTTTGGAATTATTTTCCCAGAGTAGTCTCAATAAAGGTGGTAGATTGGGATGATAGTGTTTAACGCTAACCTCTGAGAAAAGTTGGCTTGTCAGGAAACTTGATCGCAGGATTTGTACTCGCTACAGTTTCAAGCGGTTGTCTGGAGAGAGATGTATGAGTGATCAAACGATTGAAGTTATAGAGTATACGGACCCATTGTGTTCCATTGCTTGGGGAACCGAACCCTATAAACGCCGTCTACTCTCGCGTTTTGGCGAAAAGCTGAAGTGGCGGGTAGTGATGGCAGGACTTTGTGGTGATAACTCAACGGTCAAAGCGTTTCAGCCGTGGGATGCTTACAAGGCGGGCCAGTCCTATCTAAAAGTTTGGAAGCGGGTAACGGGTATTACCGGCATGCCCTATCCTCAAGACCTTCGTTACATGGCGGTCACCACTGACCCGCCCTGTTTGGTTGTGAAGGCGGCAGAGCGTCAGGGTTCTGATGTGGCCGATAGGGTGTTAAGACGCTTCCGTGAGTCGGTATTTCTTTATGGCACGCCAGTTGACTCGCTCGATCAAACGACCAAGGCACTGGAAGGTCTTCCAGGCCTCGATCTCGAACGGCTTTTGAGAGATATTGAGTCAGAGGAGGTCAAGGCAGCCTATCTTGCCGATTGGGAAGAAACTCGCCAGCCCAACGATTACGTTCGAGGGCTGCCCGATGCAGAAACGGAACATCTACAAGGTGGCATGATGGTTTCAGAGGGTCACGAACGTTACAACTTGCCGACGTTCATATTCAGAGGCCCTGCAGGAGAAAGAACCGTCCCGGGCTATCGTCCGTACGCGGAATATGAGGAGGCGTTGGAAGCGGTTTGCCCGGGCATCACCGAGCATGCCCAAGCTGATCCTACTCCCGAGGAAGCACTAGAACGGTGGTCAACTTTGACGTCGAAAGAACTAGAAGTCATCTGTGGTTCGACGGACGAGCATCCAATGAGTGGGCGTCGCGTTGAAGGGGGTGGTGCAGATGTCTGGCTTGATGAGACAGAGGCCGCTTACTGGGATAAGCGCGCGGAAGCAGGCTCTTAGGCGCAGAACGGAGTGTTAAATGCACGGGAAGGTAGAGGGCGTCAATACACAGTTCCAGGTAGTCATTGATGGAAAAACACACCTAGAAACCTAGCTTTGGCCGGTTACGGTGATACCCATGCGACTGCGTGCTTCTGTCAGAGGCAGCTCTAAGTAGGCCCAGAAGTCCCAATCTGAGGCTAAGTCGACGGTCGACTTGGTACCTTGCAGCCAAGCGTCGAACATCTTGTTTGCTAGATTGTCAATGCCAATCCTGCCTTTGAGTATCGGCATTTCAATAGGCGCCATATTCACGCCCGAAGTGTGGATTAGTATCGCAAAGAGCATGGTGAAGAACGCTGTATCGTTTTGTCGATTGCCAGCCTGAAATGCAGCTGCTTGAATTTCGCCTTCAGGCGTTGTGTCGTAGCCGGCTAGGACATGTCCAAAATCGTGCCACACCGCGCCCACTGGGAATCCGCCTTTCTCTCCTGGAAAGTTGATCTCGTTTGTTCGGCAGTGAACAAACAACTGATGTCCGAAGGTATGCTCGGGAAACTTTTCCAAAGATCGAAATTTGTCGCCTAGGCTTCGGTTTTCGATTAGTCCGCGAAATCCCATAAGGCCCTTTATCACGCCAAGTACACCGCCTTGAGTACGATACTGTTTGATGATGTAGTCACGCACATTACAACGAGGATAGAAGCTGAGTCGAAACCTCAGGTTGTTGCCTTGCATCAAACTTCGAGTGACTTTTACAGCGGGTTCTTGCACCCCAAGGGTCTGCGAATAGTCGAGAATGAGATCGCTTTGGGACTTGTTTGGCGGACCATCGGCGAGGCTCACAATAATCATCTGTTGTATTAGTTGTCGGGACTGTTGCTGATCCTTGAAACTTTGGCTCAGTTCCGCTTTCGTAATTGGCATTAGTTCAGTTAGATCGTAATCAGTATGTAACAGGCACTGTTGAACGGCGCGAAGCACAGCTTCTTGTGGTTTTCCCATGCCGCTGTCGGCTGCATTCGCAACCATTGCCAGCGCCTGTAGTGTTGCAAGTGCTTGAGCGGAATCGACTTCATAGTATTTCATTGGATACTCCTTCAGTAGTCTGTCGATATTTAGTTATTCAAACGAATAACCACATAACTAAAGCTACGCTCATTGATTTAATTATTCAAGTGAATAATATATCGGTATGAATAAACGAGAAGAACAGCGCGAAGAAACGCGCACAAAAATTCTTGAGGCTGCGTTACAAGTGTTCTCAGATCGAGGCTTCGCCGGCGCAGGTACGCGAGAAATCGCCAATCTTGCCGGAGTGAATCAAGGTTTAATCACCTATCACTTCAAGAGCAAAGATGTACTTTGGCGTGAGGCAGCGAATAAGATTTTCACGGCAGCACGCGAATCAGTAGCTGGGGAAGCTATGCGCAACGTAGATTCCGATCCGTCGGTCATGCAAAGCACCCTCATCAAAGCCTACGTCAGATTTGTAGCGAGTCACCCCGAATTACTCAGGTTTATGGTTGAAGAGGGTAAGCAACCAAGTGAGCGGGTGAGGTGGTTAGTAGATACGCATCTAAAACCAATGTATGAAAACTTACCATTCCTCGCTTCTGCAAGTGAAGATCAAAAGCCGCATATCTTTTACGCTATGATAGGTGCTGCATCTCTCATGTTTGCGGTGCGTCCAGTATGCAAGCGCCTCACAGGCGTCGATCCCAAAGACGACAGCGTGATCGAAGCCCATGCGGAATTCGTTGCGGGTTTATTGGTTCGGTAGATTGGTATCGGCCGTCTTCTATACACAACAAACAGGCTGAATCGACTAGGAACCATTAAATGATATTACGGCGAATAGCAGCGAACTTCCGCAACGACAACTGGTTCACCCTCATACTGGAGTTGGTTGTCGTAGTGGTCGGCCTATTTCTCGCGTTCCAGCTGGATCGTTGGTATGAGTCGCAGCGAATTCAGTCTGATCTGCGATCGCAAGTAGCGTCTTTGACCGTAGACTTCACGGAAAATGAAATCCGACTTAATACGGCAATCAGCACGGGCATGGAAGAGATGGAGGCAGCCGTCACGCTTCGCTCGGAGATACGCAAAGAACGCCCAGACCTATCAGTTGCTGAGCTCAACGAATTGGTTTCACGCACGACTCAACTTCCTACATTTCAAGCAGTAGATCTGACCTATAGAAACCTGATTAGCAGTGGCACACTGGCAGACTTGCTGAGTTCGGTGCTGAAAAAGGAGTTGGCGGAATTTTATGCGGCTGTTGAATTGACCAAGGTGATCCAAAATACGCAAGAACTACAATTCGTCTCAATTTGGCAACCGTACGCCTTAGCCAATCTGGACTATGCGGCAAGTAACACGAAGTACGGCTTGATGAGGGAGGATACGCCATTACAGCCGTATATGGATCCTGATCTAATTCTTGAGGCGATGAAAACCAAGCCGTTCGAGAACGTCATCGCACTTCAGTGGGAAACAGCTGAAGATTTAGTATATGACTGGTCCCAACTTCTGGTGAGAGTAAAGCGCATACAGGGCATCCTTCCGGCGCCCAATTGATGGTCCAGGTGGTTGCTGGTGGCCGATTTATTTTGGAATAACAGAATGAAAATTGTTAAGCGTTTGGGTATTGGTCTTGGCGTCATTGCGCTGACATTGATGGGTCTCTATTTCTCCGGCTATGGCGGTGATTTGGCCTTTAGAGCATTTGTGGCTTATAGCCAACCGGCGAACGAATTTGATGCCAGCACTGCGGTGATTGAGCCAGATTACAGCGACCCAATAAATTGGGCGGCGCTACCCGGGAAAAGTGATCCCGCAGATTTGGTACCGTTGGGTATTAATGGCGCTGTTCAGGGTGAGCGACCGGTAGATACGTTTTTTATTCATCCCAAGGGTTTTATGAGATCCAATACTTGGACTTCGCCAATGGATTTGAATTCAGCTACAGAAGAAAACACGTTGTGGATGATGGCGAACTACGAGAACGCATGGTTGCAGCCTATTTAATTGGTGGCATTGTGATGCCTGCAACTCACAATTCGCTTGATTCAATGGCGAATATCTCTGCCTGTGCAGGCCCGGAGGCGCTCCACTGTGTTGTGCATTGGGACACGATGGCCGAAGGCGCGTCAACCGAGTTGTTTGGCTTAGCCCGCCCGGCAGACAGCCTGTGTACCAATCCACTCAGTTGGCAGGTTAATGAAGAATTGGTGACCGCTGAGAAGAACGCTGGTGCCGTGATTCCCGAGGGCACTTACAATGCAGAGGCGGTTGGTTGTATGTCCAGGATCAACGAGGGTCAGAGTTTGATGAGGCAGGCACGGTGGATGCGAGCGGTAACTATCACATGCTCGACTATCCATTGTTTTATATGAACATTCGCAACAATGCCAAGCTGCGGACGAATCGTCATATGGCGCAGTAGCGGCAGCTGACACACCCTTAATACAGGATTCTTTCGATGTCTTACTATGCGTAGTACAAAGTCGATCTGCACATTCCACCTCATACTGGCAGTGATAACCTGTCTCGTGAGCACTCCAGTCTATAGTGAGCGTGCGCAATTACGGTCAGTTAGTTTGCAAGTCACGTGGGTTGATTTACCTGACGCTGAGGTGGTAACGGCAGAAGCTCGGCAGGAATTTCAAGATGCCGCCCTAGGAAAAATGCTTCGCAAAGAGCTCCAGCGCCAGCTGCAAAATTCTGCTATTGCGTACGAACCGACTGCAACCATCAAGATTGCAGTCGATGTCGTCGGTATCAGCGTGAGGGAGAAATTTACCGACTCGCTGACGGGGCGCACGGAAAATGCGCCTTTTGAATATAAGGGTCGCTACACTATCGCGGTGCACAGGGACGGTGAGCAAGTATCCAGTGATTCATTCGAATTTCGGATCAAGCCTGAATTCCGTACTGTCGGTGGCACCTCGACGATGGCCAAAGCCAAGGCTCGGTCCGTGATTGGTAAGAGATTTAGTAAGTTCGTAAATCGCAGGCGATTTCAAAAATATTTGTAGATCATGGCGACCCTGCGGGCTGCCGACTTCGCCAGACAATAATTAAGCGTCCCAGATAGCCAACAAAAACAAGCAATAGCAGTAGCATGATAGGGACGATGCCGAAAATGGTAATCGTATCGCCATACTTTGCGAGTTCTGGAATAGAGAT
>JBNMMV010000288.1:0-5646 GCA_051270205.1 Limisphaerales bacterium | reverse complement strand
CTCACCGCCAAACGCTTCCGCACAAACCCGTGTTAACGCCGCTGTTAACGTCGTCTTGCCATGGTCAACGTGACCAATCGTGCCAACATTCACGTGCGTCTTCTTACGCTCAAATTTCTCTTTGGCCATTACTATTCCTCAAACATGCCCAGATCGTTAAATTGTCCAGCAAACAAGCGTTATGCAAATTTACCGGGTTTACTACTCGCAACTGTGTCGCCACGGCCGCAAATATGGTGCTCACAATCGGATTTGAACCGATGACCTCTTCCTTACCAAGGAAGTGCTCTACCGACTGAGCTATGTGAGCGTTTCTCGCTAACTCAGACTTTCTTACTCAACCTTTCTTACTCAACCTTTCCTACTCAACTGTTCTTACTCAGAGTTGGAGCGGGTAGCGGGAATCGAACCCGCATCATCAGCTTGGAAGGCTGAGGTTCTACCATTGAACCATACCCGCAGCCTGAAACCCTCTAATCGTAAATTCAAACCTCTCTCGAACCTTTTTAGGCGCGTCTTTAGGCGCGTCGTTTTCATGCTGCAGCTCCGTGCCACACTTCTGTGCCACACTTCTTTCTAAACTCTTCACATTGGGCACAAGCCCGTAATGTGGTGGTGGGGGAAGGATTTGAACCTTCGAAGGCTAAGCCGTCAGATTTACAGTCTGATCCCTTTGACCACTCGGGAACCCCACCAAAGCTACTTTTTTTGAGCACAAAAACACCATAGAGCGCCCGATTTACGTACCTTTCAAGTAAGTCAGTCGTTCTATGATGTCTTAAGAAACAAGTGCTGCCACTCATGTCCTATCCTACCGAAAACTACAACAGTCCACACACCCAAATCTTCACAGATGCCTTTTTAAAGGACATTCCAGACCGCCTACTACCCAGCAATCCGGGAGTCAGTCTAGTAGCCAACGCCAACCCTCGCCCAATTCCGCACGCATGCAAATGAAAACTATGCGCTACAGCAAGAAGGCAAGACACCCAACAAAATCGGGGCGCGTACTTTAGCGGAAGGTTTGACACAAGACAAGACACTTCAGGAAGCGTTTGAAGACTATATGAAGGGCAAAGCAGAAGTTCCGAAAAAACGTGTGAGACATCGCTGATTCCCATCCCGTTGGGTGTTGGAGAACTTGCGGCACTCGCACTAGTGAATTGGCTACAGGACAATGCTGCTGATCCAGGCGTTATTGCTCAACTTTCGGATGATCCGCCCATCTTTGGGTTGGCCGTAGACAACCCCGAAGGCACATAACTGGGCTAAGAGCAGTGAATAAAGCCGGAATTGCAGCCTAAAAGTCTGACTACAATTCCAACTAGACCGACATCAAGTTAACGTCGAAACCACGTAACCTGTCGAGTTGTATGGTGCCGCCACCACGAATCGAACGCGGGACATGCTCATTACAAGTGAGCTGCTCTACCAGCTGAGCTATGGCGGCTAAAATGGGGGCAGAATTCTATAGAAACTATCGTGACTGTGCAATTGTTGCGCAATCAGAAATTGACGCTAAATATTCCTGGCTCTGCAATTCAACAAAACCACGCAGACTATACACGTCTTGTTGCCGCTCTAAAATCTCTATAGCGACCGGAAAATCTAAGCTTTTCAGCTTCTCTTGGTGAGATTCTGCACGCGCCAAGGTTGAAAAGACACCAGTTGAGACAATCGGGCCCTGATCACGGCGTATGACATAGTTTTCTATACTTACAGCGTCCAACTCCTTGCCAATACGCTTAGCCTCGCGAATCGATTCATAAGCCTCTACGTAAACCAAATAATCTGGCTGGCTTTCTATTTGAGTGGTGAAAACCTCAGGAAAGCCACCTTGGGTGTCTAGGCTTGTTGTCAATTCACTTAAGTCTTCCTGGCGACCAACTGGGCCCCAAATCCTACAAACCTTAGCGGCCACCGCAGTTTCGATGGTTGCTACGTCCGCGACACCAATTTCCCTAGCCTCATCTTTCCCAAGCTCATCTTTCCCAAGCTCAAATCGGACCACATCATCCTGCGCTTCATCGCTTGTCGCTACAGCGGTCGACGGCAGCGCAGCACCTTCAACGAGCAATTTGATGGACTTTTCACCCACCAACACGATCGGCGTTTTAGTGGGCCCAACCTCTGGTTTGTCGTTCAGCAATAGATAGGCCGCCAAAACAAGATTGGCGCCTATAATTGCTATATAGATAAAGCGGTTATGCACAAGCTGCCACAAACGAATTAGTTGTGATTTTCGAGTCCACAGATTATTACTAGGAGAGACGGCACGCAGTTTCTCAGTTCACAGATTTAGGATCAATCTTTTGCGCGTAACGAAACTTCACCGCCGTGAAAAAGTTGCAACCCAGACTCTGTCATGACCTGCAGGGCACCGTCAGGTGCAATGCCTTGAACATGTCCGCTGATTCGAGTATCTCCAAGTAAAACTGCACACGCTTGGTCTTGAAACGCATGGCACGCATTGAACTCATCAATAAAAGGAGTGAGACCATCTTGCTCAAACTGCGCTACGCAAGTGTCGACGCTTTGTACGAGTTGGATAACCAGTTCAGTACGCGGTACGTGCACGCCTTGATCTGCTAAATCCGTAACGGGCTGCACAACTTGATCTCGTTCATCCTGGGTGAGCACTACATTGATACCAAAACCGATGATCACCACCACCTGATTACCGTATCGTTCTAGCTCAACCAAAATACCGCACAGCTTTTGGCCTTGAATCCAAACATCGTTGGGCCACTTCAATTCTGCACGACCAGCACCCACGGCCCGCAATTCGCGCAGGAGGGCAATGCCGACCACCGTGCTCAATCCTCCCAAGTTACTCAACGGACGCGCTGTAGCAACACCCAGGCTAACTGACAGGCTGCGTCCGTGCGGCGATAACCAGCTCTTCTCTCTGCGACCACGACCCGCGGTTTGTTCCTCGGCTACGGCAATTTTATTGAGTGCGCTAGCGCCGAGTCGTTTGAGATGGCTGCTGGTTGAATCTACGGTGTCAAAATAGTCGATTTCAAAGCGCGGCAAGGCGGCTCGAATTCGGGAAATGTCTAAAAGGTCTATGGCCATGAGGGAAAGTTTGCCAGTTATCTTGGAATAATACTGCCAGGAACAATAATCAGATTACCTACATCTTCAGTCCCTGCGCCAACGCCGTTGCCCTGCATCTCATTGATGATCAAATCAAGGCGGCCGTCACCGTCAATATCGGCGCTGGTACCGCTATACATTAACGTGTCACCGTGATCTGCCGACGTAGTACCACCTGCGGCGCCCAAGATATCAGTAATCGCGAATGTACTGGGCGAAGGTCGATTCCCCGAGGACAAATCAATGACCTCAGGCCACGACGCTTGTCCCCAGAGAATTTGCGCAGATCCTGCTTCAGATCTGGCAGAAGGCGAATCATGGGGTGAGCCGACAGCCAGGTCGGTTAAACCGTCACCGTCGAAGTCACCTTGAGCGGCAGTGTCACCGAAAATGGCGCCCGCACGTGGCCCCAGGATATGGGACACGCTTATGCCGCTTGGTGGCGTGTCGATGTCAAAAGTTTCATTTCTGAGTAGAGATGAGTTGAATAAAACGTGACCTAGACCGGCATTAGTCAGGCCCGCTGGGTTGCCTGAAATGTCTCCTACAAACAGGTCCAACTCGCCATCGCCGTTATAGTCTGCACCAGGCAATAACTCTTCTCCGAATCGGTCACTGTTAAAGGTGTTAGCCCGTGAACCACCGTCAATTCGAGTCACGGCCCCCAACGGGGACGCAAAATCGATTTCTAGACCAGCGGGCCAGGGTGTGGTCGAGGGAAAGTTATCGTCCCAAAAGATGAAGAGACTTCCGCCAGGGTTATTACCAGAGCCATTGGCACTTCCGGCAGGCGCGCCAGCAGCGGGCAGTGTTCCTCCCGCCCTGTTTAGCGAGGCCGAGATATACACTTCACTAAGACCGTTACCATCTAGGTCGCCGACTGCGAGGGACGAGCCAAAATGGAAGTCATTTGCATTTGGGGGCGGATTAAGTTTCGCGACATTACCGACAATGGCGGTACTGCCAAAATCTGCCATATCGATCACCGTCGTTGTATCTAGGTGCAAACCACCCAATACGACGTAAACTGTCCCAGAATTTGTCGCACCTGCGACATCCGCTTGGTCTGCACCAAGTGCCATATCGACTATGCCGTCGCCGTTGATATCGCCCGTACGCATCCACATGCCTAACCGATCCAGAGTTTGTGCGCCTATAATGGTGATCACGCTCAGCCCTGCCGGTATTGCAGCGAGGTCTAGTGCTGTCCCACTAGCCGCAAGGGTTGCGAGCATTGGATTACCAACCACTACTGTTACTGCACCGGCACCTGTGCGCACCCCGGAACTATAGTTCTGGCGCCCAATAATGAGGTCACCCAGTCCATCACCAGTGACATCATCCATCCAAATTTCACTACCGGTGTTTTCCTGAACAGCTTCACCATAAATTTCGAGAACACGCGTACTAGCAACAGCAGTGTCGATACTACTTCCGATAGTCGCATCGCCTAAAACCAAAAAGACCTGGCCTGCATCAGTTCTGCCTTGAGGTGAGGCGCGCATCGAAGCCATGGCAAAATCCAAGCTACCGTCACCATCGACATCAAATCCTCCCGCGATAGGCACACCAAACCGTCCTGAACCCACCGACCCGAAAACCCTTAGCACGGCACTGGAGGCTGTTGCATCAGCCAGGTCGAGGGAAACTAGGTTACCGGGTGAAGGCAGCGTCGGGGCGGCTGAGCGACTGCTAGACCCTCCACCACAAGCTGCCAAGGCAGACATCACGAATAGAATTGGAGCAAACTGAATTTGAACTAGCCATACGAGGCTTTTAGGCACAAAACTTTCCTGGAATGAAGCGTCGTGATTATAAACTACGACAATGTGTTACCCAATTGTTGGCGGGATTATAGATACCGATCGTCCAACAAAAAAACCTGGAAGAGAGGTTGCGGTCCAAAGGCGGCTCCCCGATGCGATAAAATCCATCTACGAGTAGACTCAAGCGCTTCACTACTGTTGTATTTCACAACACCCAACTCAGTTAAGTCTGAACACTGCATAAGAGAAGTAAACTTTGCCCTGGATGAGCACCATCACTCGACTGAAATAGAAAGCGGGCAGAAACTTTGATAAAAACTAGGCAAAAAAATGCCCCAACCAAAAAGGCTGAGGCACTTTCAAATTAAAGCCTGACGATGACCTACTCTCACATGGGGAGACCCCACACTACCATCGGCGCTGAGTCGTTTCACTTCTGAGTTCGAAATGGGATCAGGTGGTACCAACTCGCTATTGTCATCAGAACAAATCGTCTTGAGCTCTTCCCGTTTAGGAGATGTGCCCAAGCCGGTATAAGAGCTCGCAAAGCGAACTCCGTCCGGATTCGGTTGGAACCTGCAAGCAGGTTCCAGTGTTCTTAACAGAATCAAAGATTGATGAATTACATATGAGTTTTTTCGAAGCTCTTTCTATCGATTGCTTTCTTCCTATATTTCTATATTTCTATATTTCTATATTTCTATATTTCTATATTTCTATATTTCTATATTTCTATATTTCTATATTTCTATATTCCGAAAGCTTTACTTCTTAGTGAAAT
>JBNMMV010000287.1:0-5652 GCA_051270205.1 Limisphaerales bacterium | reverse complement strand
TCTAAAACCCGCGTCGGGCTCTAGATTAATGACTGTCGCGCCATAGTCGGCGAAGTTCTTCGCGCAATAGGCAGTTGCGATACTGCCACTGACATCGACAATGGTGAGTTCAGCTAAGGCTTGCATGTAGTACTTAGGCTGGAAAAGGCTCTGTAGCACCAGCCGGTAATTCTACTTCGAAGCCATTTAGTGTCATCGAGACAATGCCATAGTAGCCACACAAACCAATTAGCTCGGCGACGCCAGTTTCACCAAAAGATGACTTTGCCAGGGTGTAGGTTGCGTCGCTAAGTTTGCGATCGTGATGGATTTCATAAGCAAGTTGGTAGGCTGCAAGATCAGCGGGGTCGTCGCTTTGTGGCGTCGACGAGTTTTTGATGGCAGATATCAAGGTCTCTGGCACACCAGCGTCGCGGGCCATGGGCTCATGTGCCCACCATTCAAACTGGGCTTGCCAGAACTGACCAGTGACTAGAATTGCGATTTCGATGTAACGTCGTTCGACGCTGCTATTGAAGCGAAAGAAGCTCCCTAAACCGACCAGTCGACGGCCCATTTCTGGACTGCGCACCCATGGGTCGAAGGGACCGCCAATGTGTCCGTCATCTGGTTTCAGTGGCCGCGTGGCGACGATTTTGTCGAAGGTTTCCTTCTGTTCTTTGCTGAGATCTGCGTAGCTAATATCGTCCAGTCGACTCATCTTCCTTCCTCAGGATTTCTATCTGGTTTTGAGGATACCGTTAATAGGCGTGGCATGCATCGGCACTGTTTTGACCTATTGGTCGCTTAATCGAGACCTTTCTTGCCGGCTTCTCTAAACAATGGCTGGTACTCCGGAAAAGAGATTCCAGAAGTGGTGGCGCCAGTGGTGATGCCGGCGTCGGTGGTCAGGCAATGCCCAGTGGTGTATCCGGACTCATCGCTGGCTAACCATAGGGCTGCGTTGACCACGTCTTCAACCAGACCTGGGCGACCTTTCAACGGTGAGCCTTTGGCTAGAATTTCTTTAGTCTTTTCAAGGTCTGTGTGATCACCAGTAGACACCTCTGCGACCATGGCTGTGGCCATGCCTGCGGGAGCAATGCAGTTAACACGGATGTTGTGGGCGCAAAGTTCTGCAGCGACACCCTTGGTTAGGCCGACGACTGCGTGCTTACATGCGGTGTAACAGTGAGGTCCCAATCCGCCGAGAATACCTGCGGTACTCGCCATGCTAACAATTGCGCCAGAACCTTGCGGTGTCATCACGCGGGCAGCGTGTTTGCAACCGTAGAAGACGCCGTTTAGAAGAATGTCGACGGTAAACTTCCACTCATCTGCGGGCGTGGTTGCGATGGGCCCAACTGTGCCGACGATGCCTGCGTTGTTGTACATGATGTCCAGTTTGCCGAATTGCTCGACAGCGGTATCGACCAGATTCGCAATATCAGCTTCCTCGGTGACATTGCAGTTGACGAATATAGCGGAGTCGCCCAACTCATCGGCGATGGCTTGACCTGCTTCGTTTTGAATATCGCCTAAAACGACTTTTGCGCCTTCGGCGGCAAACCGACGCGCTGCGCCTGCGCCAAAACCACTGGCAGCACCTGTAATCGCCGCTACTTTTCCTTCTAATCTCATGTTGTCCCCTTCGGTATTTTAGTTAGTATCCCAGTGTTTTGTCGATGATGCCATGCACAGGCCCGCCATTTACAATCGCTGCCAGACTCTTTGGGCTCCAACGCTTATTGAGGTATGCTGGCAAGTATAGAATTTTAGACAATAAACAATTTTGATGAGGCGATAGCCATGGCATATGCACCCCTTGATCGACCCTTTTATGACGCTGATAGCCATATTATGGAACTGCCAGATTTCATAACATCCTATGCAGATCCAAGTATTCGAGATGAAATCCCCGAAGTGAGCTACTCAGCCTCCATTGTCTCTGACGATGAAGTGAAGGTCATTATGGACCAGGGTGGACGTCACAGTGACGAACACATTGCGGCACAGCTCGCCTTTGGCGATGACCTGATTGCTGAAAGTAAGGAAATTCAAGCCTTGGGTGCTTTTACCAGTGCTGATCGAACCCAGGCAATGGACCTTTTAGGTTTCAAGAAGCAGCTTGTGTTCGCTACCCACAGTGTTGTCGCGCCGTTTCATCCCAGTTCCAAAAAGACCACCCAATGGCGCTATGGCGCAGCCCGCGGACACAACCGCCACATGGCTGAGTTCTGTGCAACTGACAACCGGCTGATGGGCGTTGCAGCGATACCGCTAGATGATGCAGAGCATGCTATTGCGGAGGCTGAGTGGTGCATCGACAATGGCTTGGAAGCCATTTGGGTACCGCATCGGGCACCGATTGGCATGGCGCCAGGACATGTTGATCTGGAAGGATTTTGGGCGCGGCTTGCTGAAGCCGGCGTGCCCTTTGTAATACATGTTGGCGGAGCACCGCTGCAAGTGCACAAGTCTTGGGGCAACAACGGCCGTGCGGCAACTCGAGATTGGCTGGGTGGTGGTGAAAATGTTCGCACCAAAGATGCCGCGATATTACACCAGGCGCCCGAGACATTTATAAGCATGATGTTGCTTGATGGCGTTTTTGCGCGTCACCCGGGTCTTAGAGGCGCCGCTGTTGAGCTTGGTGCTGGCTGGGTGCCAGAAATGTTGAATCGATTGGACGAGACTTGTCGTATCTTTGGTCGGGCTGATGAATCGGTAAGGTTTGATCGCAAGCCTTCAGAACAGCTCACCGAGCAGATGGGTTTTACCCCAATGCACAATGAAAATATCGCTCGCATAATCGAACAATCGAACGAAGACTTGTATCTGTTCTCCAGTGACTACCCTCATATTGAAGGTACTAAGGATCCGATTGGTAAGTTTGAACGCCACATTGGCGACGCTAGCGAAGATCTGAAGACTAAGTTTTACAGCGAAAACTTCCTGCGCCTATGGCCTGAAGCACGCGTTTAGCCCCAGTAAAAGCTAAAAGTAAAAGTAATAGCTAATAGGTAAAAGTCAACGGTGTCTGATAAGTACGATGTAGTTGTAGTCGGGGCGGGGTTTGCAGGTCTCTATCTCATTCATGAGTTGCGCAAACGCGATATGTCCGTGTTGGCTTATGAAATGGGCGAAGATGTCGGTGGCACCTGGTATTGGAACAGATACCCAGGTGCACGATGTGATGCTGAGAGTCTGGCTTATTCCTATTCTTTCTCCGATGATCTTGAGCAAAGTTGGGATTGGAGCGAGCGTTATGCCACCCAACCTGAAATTCTAAAATATGCACGACATGTGGCCGATCAATTCGATCTGCGCTCACATATACGCTTCCAGCAGAAAGTAGTCGCGGCACATTGGTCACAAACGAATAGCGAATGGCGAGTTTGCACAGACCTTGGCGATGAGGTGCGAGCGCAGTTCTGCATCATGGCCACCGGCTGTCTTTCGGTTCCCCAGTTGCCGGATATCGCTGGTATTGAACGTTTTGCTGGTGATCGATACCAGGCCAGTCTTTGGCCCAAGGATGGGGTCGATTTTAGTGGCAAAAAAGTAGCGCTCATTGGTACTGGGTCATCAGGCATACAAGCCGTGCCGGTAATCGCCGAACAAGCCGAACAACTCATGGTGTTTCAACGGTCTCCAAATTTTAGTGTGCCGGCGCATAACAAAGCATTGGACCAAGACTGGGTAACTGCCTTTAAGGGCAACTATCAAGCCCATCGTGACTATCATCGAAGAGGCCTTAGTTCAGGTTTCGGTGATTTGGAAATTACACCCACGGAACGTGCGCCTCTTGCAGAGACGGCAGTCGGTTTAACGGATGCAGAAGTTGCGCAAATTTTAGATCAGCGCTGGCAAAGCGGCGGGGCATTTTTCCTGGGTGCGTTCGCCGATGCGTTAGTGAGCCCTGAGTCCAATCAAAGAATTGCTGACTACGTGCGCAACAAGATTCGCGAAACGGTGAGCGATGCAAACACAGCGGATAAATTGTGTCCAACCGACCACCCCATTGGTACTAAGCGTATTTGCGTTGATACGGGTTACTACGAAGCGTTCAATCGGCCTAACGTTGAGTTAGTGGACGTGCGTTCAGACCCTATCCAAACAATCACTGAGCAGGGTCTGCATACGCAAAGCCAAGCATACGATTTCGACGTGCTGGTGTTGGCGACCGGTTTTGATGCCATGACCGGCGCTCTGTTGAGTATGGACATTCGTGGCATAGACGATCAGCCCCTCACGGAAAAGTGGCATGCTGGACCACGCAGCTATTTAGGTCTGGGTATCCATGGTTTTCCGAACCTTTTTACTGTCACAGGCCCCGGTAGTCCTTCTGTGTTGAGCAATATGTTAGTTTCTATAGAACAGCATGTCGACTGGATTGTAGGCTGCCTTGAGCATTTACGTAGTGAAGGAAAAACGCTGTTTGAAGCGGAGTTGCCGGCAGAAGACCAGTGGGTGAATCACGTCAATGAAATCGCCGATGCGACTTTGTTTCCAGAAGGTGGTTCTTGGTATTTAGGCGCCAATGTTGCAGGCAAACCACGGGTATTTATGCCCTACGCGGCCGGCGTTGGGGTATACCGAGAAATCTGTGATGATGTCGCGGCCAACAACTACCGTGGATTTCAGGTTTCGTAGACGGGTAGAATTTTGGCGTCCTGTAATGCGCCAAGCCAATAGCAGAAACTCTCCTCACTGTTCATGGTCTCGGTAAATCCTGCCTGCTTTACCTTTACGGTACTCACAAAAGTGGCCGGCGGCGGCTCTGGGTTACCGCAGTTCAAACACAAATTCGCATAGTGGTGTGATTCGCCGAGGATTTCTGCCAACGACTTCTGCTGCAAATCGTATTGCGCCACCACGTCATCCCAGATTGCAGCCCGTTCGGTTAGATACTCGCTGAGTACCAATGGCGAGTCAGGTCCTGTCGCTACGTTTAACGATTTGGCGATTTGCGGCCACATGTCTCGCCAGGTAAAAACTTCGCCATTGGTTAAGTTAAAAGTCTCGCCCAGCGCGTTGGGTGCGGATGCCGCCCAGACACAGGCGTTGCCAACCAGCCGTGCGTCGACCGCTTCCCATACCCAATCGGCGCCGCCGGGAAAAGAAAATGGTAATCCTTCTTGGTGACGAATGGCGGCGTAAGCACCGATCACCGGTGGCAAATTCATCACCACGCCATAGTTGGGACCGACGATGAGTTGAGGTCGCAAAATGGTGAATCCAAAGCCAAATTCTGCAGCCGATTGGCGCAGGTAATCTTCCTGGCGCCAATAAAAGTTCGGATGATCTACCCGACTCTGAGATTCCCTCGCCGGTACTCGCATAGGTTGTACACTGGCGCCATAGGCCTTTGTGCCTTGGAGTAGGGTGAGGTGTTGAACCTTGTTGTGCTCGAGCACCGGCGCAAGCAGATTGCGCAGCATTTGATCGTTGGTGGAGATCTGTTGTGGGTCAGACCAGCCTTGAACAAGACCGGGAAGTTCGAACACCGACGTGTAGACAATGTGGGTGATGTCGCCCTTCAGTGCTATGCGCTGGCAGGCGTCTGAATCCATAAGGTCTAACGTGACATGCGAAAAATCTGTGCCTGCTACCCACTCTGGATGGCGCCGAGAGGCTGTAGTGACTCGCCAGCCGGCATCTAGAAAACTG
>JBNMMV010000286.1:0-5669 GCA_051270205.1 Limisphaerales bacterium | reverse complement strand
AACGGCGTGTTGAATGACAGAAGGCGGGAAACGATGTCGTTTGTAGATGTTTTGCATCCTGGTATGTTGCCAGAGGAGCGATTAACTTGTCAGTACCTCGGAAAGGGGTCCAGAAGATACTTATGGCAAAACTGGGAGTTCATTGGAGTCCTTGTTGGGTTCTTCGCGTGAGAATTTCTGTCGCAGCCACTTCGGCATCGAGCCGACATCACTGAATAAGGTGTAAACAGTGGGCACAACAAACAAAGTCAACAGGGTTGAAGAGAGCAAACCTCCGATTACGATAATGCCCATGGCAGTACGAAACTCGGCACCGTCCGATGTTGCGATCGCTATTGGGATCATTCCGAAAATCGTAGAAGCAGCTGTCATGAGTACGGGCTTTAGCCTAAGTTGTCCCGCTTCCAACATGGCCTCCTTGGCGGTTTGTCCACGTTCGATGGCTTGGTTGGCATAGTCGACGAGTAGAATGCCGTTCTTCATAACGAGCCCCATCAGGGCAACCATGCCAATCTGAGCGAAGAGAGAAAGTTCTGAACCCGTGAGCGCGAGTAAGGTGAATGCACCAACAAACGACAAAGGTGCTGTCGACATAATCACGATCGGCTGTGAGAAACTGTTGAACTGACCGGCGAGGATCATATAGAGCGCCACCAATGCGAGACCAAACGCGAACAGTATCGCTTGTATCGTTTCTCCAACTTGTTCGGACGCACCTTGATAGGAGGCTTCGTAACCGGCATCAAGATTTAGTCCAGCGATGATTTCATCCATCTCGTTAATCAATTCGCCAACGGCTAGACCCGCTGGAGCATTACCAAGCACGGATATTTTCCGCGATCGATTGAGTCGGTCGATTTGCGCCGGTCCACTGGCAAGTACAACTTCCGCAACACTCCTAAAATCAACTAGCGTGCCATCGACAGCACGAATCTGGAGAAATCCAAACTTGCCGAGATCGTCTCGGAAAGACTCTTCCATCCGAGCGCGGACATCGTAACGGGATCCGAATTCTTCGAACGTTGTTATGTCCGAGCCACCAATCGTGGCTCTTACGGTTGACGCGATATCACGGATCGAGACGCCAAGATCTGATGCGCGATCCCGATCGATGAGCACCTGCACTTCAGGTTTACCGAGTTCAAATGTCGATTTGATATCCACGAACATTCCGGAACGTTGCATTTCGGACATCATGATTTCTGAGTAGGTGTTTAGTTTTTCTAGGTCAGGTCCTCTCAGCGCGACCTCGACATCTGCCGTGAAGAAGTTACTGCTACTCGACCAGGAAATTTCTTTCATGCCAACGTATTTGGCTTCAGGGACGACTGCAGTGATTTCTTCACGAACGCGGTCTAGGATCACCTGTTGATTGATGTCTCGTTCTGCTTTGGGTGTAATGCCAATGTAGTAGTCGATCACGTTGGTCTTACTTTGCGCGCCAGCGCCAATGCTTAAGAAGACTAAATCCACGTTTTCCAGTGCGCCGATTGCTTTCCCTACCCGTGCACCGATTCTTTTTGTTTCGACAATGCCAGTGCCCAAAGGAAGCTCAACAATAGACAAAAACTCGCTTCTATCGGTCTTTGACTGGAAAGCGATCGGAATTTGCGTTGCAAAGTGAATGCCCATATAGACAGAGGCGCCAGCTATGATTAGGACGAGCCAACGAACACGAAACGAGAGCGTTAGTGCGCGTCTATAGAATTGCTCCAGACGGGTGTAGCCACCGTCGAAAATACGGAATAAAACACCGTGCCCGGTGTTTTGTTTTAGAAGTTTTGAACTCAGCATGGGCGTGAGCGTTAACGACACGAATAGAGAAATCGCGACTGCAACCGCTATGGTTAAACCATATTGATAAAAAAACTTGCCAATGATCCCACTCATGAAGGCGATGGGTAGGAATACCGCCATCACGGATAGAGTAGCGGCGATAACGGCGGCGGCCACGTTCTTCGTACCTTGAGAGGCGGCAATTTTCGGATCAATGCCCAATTCGACTTCGCGATGGATTGATTCAAGTACCACGATCGCATCGTCAACAAGCAAGCCGACGGTCAGTGAAATAGCGACCATGGTAATCATGTTTATTGTGAAATCGAGTGTATAAAACGCAAAGAACGTAGCGATGATCGCTGTTGGGATTGCCGTTGCGACAATAAGCGTTGCTCGGATACTCAGCAAAAAGGCGAGCGTCACGATAACGACAAGCCCAATACCCAGAATGATATCGAACGTGACATCGCGTACGGATGACTCAATGAACCGAGATACGTCCCGAGCCACAATGAGTCTGACGTCAGAGGGAGCCTCAGCGCGGATGTTTTCAATTTCAGCTTTGATAGCACGGGCTACTTCGACCGTATTCGTACCAGACTGACGGCGAACTTCTAGACTGACACCGGGAACACCGTCTAACTCCGCGTATGACCGCTCGTCTTCTAGACCATTTTCTACACGAGCAACATCGCCTACACGAACATATCCCTGTCCCTTTTGCACGACGACAATATTCTCGAAGTCTTGAACCCGATTGATTTCGCCTTTGGTTTTGATTGTGTATTCGGATAGACCTCCTTTGTAGTCCATCCTGCCACCCGGTATCTCGGCGTGCTCACGACGTATCGCGTTGATGACATCGTCGACCGTGATACCAAAACCCCTGAGCTTCAGCGCATCCAACCAGACGCGTATTTCCCGTTCGCGACCGCCTACAATTTTGATGCCACCTACGCCAGATACTCGCTGTAAGCGTTCCTTGACCTCATCCTCAGCAAAAGTCGTTAGCTCCCGAATAGATAGTGGACCGGAGAGCATGATGGTCAGAATAGGTTCGGAGTCAGGATCTGTTTTGCTGACTTTTGGAAGGTCTATGCCTTCCGGTAGATTGGGTGTTGCGAGATTAATTTTGTCCCGCACATCTTGTGCTTTGACGTCGACATTTTCTGATAGACCAAACTCTACAAAGAGTCGCGAATAGCCTTCACTGCTCACGGATTGGAGGCTCTCAATGCCTGAGATTGCGACCACTTCCTCTTCCAACGGGTCGGTTATTTCTGTTTCGACCGTACCAGGGCTTGCGCCCTCCAATGTTGTCTCGATGGAGATATATGGAAATTCAACACTCGGAAATAAGTCGATTCCAACGCGACCCATGGAAATCAAACCGAGCCCTATCAGACTTGCGATCATCATGCAGGCCAGCACAGGGCGGCGTATGCAGAGATCGGAAAGCCACACTAACTGGGTGCTCCGAATGTGACGCTTACGTTATCCTGAATTAGGTTTAGGTTGGGCCCTTGGATAACGATCTCGCTATCCTCGATCCCTGACAGAATCTCTACTTGGTCATTTACAAGCTCACGAATTTCAACCGACCGTCGCTTAGCGCGCCCACTATCGACAACAAATACATATCTATCTCCGCCGAGCCCGCGAATCATATTTTTCGGTAACGTCAATGCGCCACGCGTTTCAGGGTAAAGTTCTACCTCGATGAACAATCCCGGTTTGATCGCGTAATCCGCGTTCTGGATACCTAGGCGAACGTCGATACTCCGGGTCTGCATATCCAGGCGATCATTGATCAGATGCACCTCAGTGGTATATGACTTATTCAATCCGGGAATCGTAACTTTTCCTGGTGTACCTAATTTGATCGAGCCTAAATGCACTTCTGGGACAAAGATCACCGCAACCATAATGTCGATTTTTTGAATCTGCATAACTGGTTCGCTAGTACGCATAAAGGAGGAGACGAACGCCCCCTCGTCGACATTGCGTTGCGTAATCACGCCGTCATACGGTGCACGAGTAGTCGCATCTCCCAACGCCAGCTCAGCTTCTGCCAGATCGGCTTGGGCAATACCACGCTGAGCGGTTGTCGCTTCGTAGCGTGTCCTTCGGTCATCCAATTGTTCTTGGGACAATCCGCCCCTCTTTACCAATGTCGCAGCATTTTCTAGGTCTACGCGTGCGTTGCGTTGCTCTGCAGCTGCAAGACGAACCGCTTGTCGCAGACGTTCCACTTTGATTTCGAAGTCGAGTAGCCGCATACGCAGAAGGGCTTGGCCCTTCGTTACTCTATCGCCCACACCCACCATGATTTCTTCGACCATGCCGCCTACTAAAGGCACTAGGTCGGTCGTCTTGTAGGCAAGCACGGTTCCAGTGACAAAAATAGGTTCCACAATCTCAGACTGTTTTGGACGCAACACTTCCACTTGAATGGGCGCGACATTCGCTTCACTCACCAGAACCAGCGCAGGTTCTGCTGAACTGGCATCACATCCGGTTGTGAGTGCGCAGACCGAGACTAGGAGCAAGTTGATCAGATTACGCATCAACTGCACTCGCTCGAAAGAGCACAGACCCTTTCGCGACCAATACATCCGCATCATCCTGATACGCGCGGGCGTGCGCGGCCAAGATCCGTTTGCCTTGCTTAGTAATCTCGGCTTGAACGATGACGGACTTATCCGCACTGGCACTGCCCAGAAAACTCGTTGTTTGGTTAATCAGCTGGGGTGGCGTTTCCAAGTTGTTCGCTAACATCACGGTCAGTGACATCGCGCATTCCAAAGCACTGCAAAGGATACCGCCGTGAAATGCTCGCAACATTGGGTTGCCTATGAATCTATCCTCTGGTTCCAGCCGAAACATTAGACCAGAAGAATCGTTGCTCACCATCTGGAGACCAAGGTGCTGGACATATGGCTGGCTTTTGATGAGGTCTTCGAATTTCATTCGACGCCCTGTCCTAACGTCTCACTCTCCATCATTTGCAGAGCTTGCTCTAGAAATCCAGAGGGCGCGCCGGTCAGGATAAAGCGGCCGATCGCGCGTGCAAACGGACTTGAACTCCCGGATTCCTGCGCTGTAGCAACCAGATAGGCAATGTCGTTGGTGATGTGTTCACACTCGGCACGTACCTCGATGGACGAGTCGGCATTCGGACAGCGTATTTCATCGTAGCGAAGCTCCAATGTGGCGAGTGAAGAGGGCTCTGTCATGTTCATCATCACCGCTAGCCCCATGGCGCTGTCGAGTGCTGTCATAACAGCGCCTGCGTGGATCGAACGATTGGTTGTAGCGCGAATGAGTTTTTCGGCAAACGGAATTCGCATACAGACCGCTTGATCCGCCTCTACAAACTCAATACCAATATCTGCATGCGCCCCCGCACGTTTGGTAAAGTGCTCTTGGAATTCCGGACTCGAAAAGAGCTGGTGAAAGGATGGTGAGGGATTACTATTCATAGCGCCTTTTTTCGATTGGATAACATAACTGTAGTTATTATTACTGAATATATAGAAATTGTAGTTAATATAATATAGGTTATTAGATATGCCCGCTCAACCCACTAGTTCACTCAATGTGAGAGAACGATCTCTCACTGTCCTGATTTATGAAGTTGGTCTCTTGGCCGTCAAACTTTTTAATCGGCAAATCAAAGAAGTTGGGTTGACCAGCTCTCAGTGGCATGTGGTGTATCTGCTTTATGAACATGATGGTCAAACGCAGACGGAACTTGCCGATCACCTCACCATGGCGAAACCACCGCTCGGAAAGGTATGACAAGTTAAAACCTCGGTTTCAACAAGTTATCAACTAACACTTAATCTAAGAGGCTGTCACTGCGTCCCATGTAGCGAATGATCTAAGCC
>JBNMMV010000285.1:0-5682 GCA_051270205.1 Limisphaerales bacterium | reverse complement strand
CCGGCATTCTTGGCGGCCTGCTCGATGGCAGCGCAACCACCGAGGATGATGAGATCTGCCAGCGAAATCTGCTTATCGTTGGACTGCGCGTTGTTGAAGTCCAGTTGGATTTTGGTCAAGGTCACCAATGTTTCCGCCAGTTGAACCGGCTCATTTACGTGCCAGTCCTTCTGCGGAGCGAGTCGAATGCGAGCTCCGTTTGCACCACCGCGTTTGTCGCTGCCGCGGAAAGTCGCCGCCGACATCCATGCCGTAGAGACAAGCCTGGCGATTGATAGACCAGAGCCGAGGATCTTGGGTTTGAGTTTTGCAAAATCCTGTGCGTCGATTAACTCATGGTCGACAGCTGGCACAGGGTCTTGCCAAACCAGTTCCTCTGCTGGGGTCTCTACTCCGAGGTAACGCGAGATCGGTCCCATGTCGCGATGGGTCAGCTTAAACCAAGCGAGGGCAAATGCGTTCGCGAATTCCTCAGGGTTTGCGTGGAACCTGCGTGCGATCTTCTCATAGATTGGGTCCATTCGCATCGCCATGTCAGCAGTAGTCATGATGGTCGTTACCCGCTTCGACGGATCATGCGCAGCGGGGGCATAGTTACTCTCATGAGGATTGACTGGAACCCACTGCCAAGCGCCGGCGGGGCTCTTCACAACATCCCAGTCGTACCCGAATAGAACATCGAAGTAACCCATGTCCCACTTGGTCGGGTTCGCCGTCCATGACCCTTCGATACCGCTACTGATCGTGTCGTCACCTCTACCGCTACCGAAGTTATTCATCCAGCCTAGACCCTGCTCTGCAATGCCCGCGCCCTCGGGCTCCCGACCGACGTGCTCATCAGCGGAGGCAGCCCCATGACACTTACCGAACGTGTGTCCACCAGCAACAAGCGCGACGGTTTCCTCATCATTCATCGCCATGCGGGCAAAGGTCTCTCGTATGTCGCGACCAGCAGCAACCGCACTCGGCTCGCCATTCGGTCCTTCCGGATTCACATAAATAAGACCCATCTGCACGGCACCATATGGGTTTTCAAGCACCCGATCCCCTTTGTATCGCTGATCACCAAGCCATTCAGTCTCAATTCCCCAGTCGATGTCCTCTTCTGGCTCCCAGACATCCTCGCGTCCACCCCCGAAGCCGAAGGTCTTGAGTCCCATTGATTCTAGAGCGCAGTTCCCGGCGAGGATCATCAGGTCTGCCCATGAAATCTTCCTACCGTACTTCTGCTTGATCGGCCAGAGAAGCCGCCGCGCCTTGTCTAGGTTGGCATTATCTGGCCAACTGTTAAGAGGAGCGAAACGCTGGGTACCGGAGGAGCTACCGCCGCGACCGTCGTGTATACGGTATGTGCCAGCGCTGTGCCATGCCATGCGGATGAACAGCCCACCGTAGTGACCATAGTCTGCAGGCCACCAGTCCTGCGAGTCAGTCATCAATGCATAGAGATCCTTTTTCAAGGCTTCAAAATTGATGCTCTTGAACTCCTCAGCGTAATGGAATTCCTCACCCATAGGATCGGATAGAGGAGAGTGCTGGTGGAGGAGCTTTAGATTCAACTGATCTGGCCACCACTCTCGGTTGCTCATCGCCTTCATGTTTCTTTTACCCATGACCGGGCAGCGGTTTATATCTTCGGACATTATGTTTTCCTTTTGGTTTATCGTTCTGATCGTAACCTGCTGATCAGTCAGTGTACTGTCGTCGCTCCCGTACTGTTCCATTTGTTAGCCTACCCTATTGTAGGTAACAAATCCGCGTTTCGGAGGGATTATCTTTCCCTTCACTGCCGAACTTCGTCGCTGGTTATCGTTTAGCAAGATTCGTTTGTCACCAAGTTGCTCTCGCAAAACGCGGTTCTCTTCCTTGAGATATTCGATGGCGAGCTGTTGCTGTTCATTGAGCCAACCTGCGATCATTGTGGCGAGGATTTGGAGTGCAGGATTCATGAGACAATGATAAGGAATCCGAATGAACAGCAGGTAAAACAACAACATCTCCGATGGTCGTTTAGGACGAAAAAAACGGGCTTCCCAAACCTAGGCTGAGTTTTGGAACACTACGACGGAGACGCGGGGCGGGATCAAAAAAGTGACGCGCTCTCTAGATGGAGAGCGCGTCACAACAGGACCATGAATCAGTGAGGTGGCAATATGCCGGCAGGCTAAGGCGACAGCGCCTCCTCAGCCAGCAGGCGCTCGCGGCTGATCTACTCCGGACAAGTTCCCCACGTTGCCAACACTGTGAGCACGTCGAAGTAGTTAATGACGCCATCGCCGTTGATATCTTGCCCACACCCTTGTTCTTCTTCGCATTCGCCCCATGCACCATATACAGACAGCATATCGCTGGTCGAGACCACGCCGTCACCGTCGACGTCGCCCGTGCACCCGCTGCCGCCGCCGGCCCCGGGCACAGCGACGATGTTGTTACTATCGAGAGTCACGGCACCGACGAGGGCAATGACTCGTCCTTGCACACTGGCACCGGTAGTCAGGGTATTGCTCGCTTGAGCGATGATGGTTCCGCCGAACGAAGTGCCGGTTCCAAGCGTTGCCGAACTACCGACCCGCCAGAAGACTCCGTTATACGGGTTGGCTCCGTTGATACAATTGACAAATGAGTTCGAGGCGGTAACCAAGGTGCTCCCCATTAGGAAGACATAGTCCCCTGGACCATCGAGGGTGAGCGTTCCAGTCAGAAAGGCCGATGAGGAGAAGTTGTAGACCCCAGGAGCCAGCGTGAGTCCGCCGAGATCCTGGCCCGTCAAATCCTGATCGACCACCATGCCTGAGAGGTGTATGTAAGCTGCTAACGCATCGGCTTGAGCCTGCTGCGCGACAGTGTCTGCTTGGTGCGACGATCCGGTGAAAGTTCCCGGCCCATCGTTCTCATTTGTTCCATAGAATCCCGTGATGGCTGTTCCAGCGCATACGCCGAGGTTGCCATCGAGGGTTGTCATGCCGGTGTTCGTCACTGTCGAAGCGCCCAAAACAGAGAAACTCTCAGCTGAGCCTAAATCGACTAGCGAAGCTCCGGCTTCAGCAGCGATGCCAACGCAAAGCATTGTCACTCCAATACATAAGGTGTTTCTAGATAAGGTGTTTCGTATCATAATTTCTCTCCACTTGTTAGGGTCTTTCTCTGCACATTAACACTTAGAGTACCATGCCTAAACCAAGCAACATAGTGAAATATAGTATATTTTTAGTTTTTATTATGAGAATTCCTCTCTCCGTGCCCTCCTTATCGCGTGTGGTTTAATTTGTATGTGATTCTTAGATATATACAGTCGATTCGTGGTGAACTGGCTGCTAGCAAGACGTGAGTCTGGTTTCTTGGCAACACGGTTTATCGAGCACGCAATTCAAATGCACCAGATTGACCCAACATGCCTAACGATCCACTCAGATCGAGGTGGGCCGATGCGCGCCAAGTCCCTCGTACAACTGATGTCAGATCTTGACATCGAGTGCTCACGTTCGCGTCCCCGTGTTTCCAACGATAATCCATATTCAGAATCACAGTTTAAGACGGTGAAGTATTGTCCTCAATATCCAGGGAGATTTGAAAGTTACGAATCTGCAAAGTCTTGGTGCGCTACATTTTTAACTTGGTACAACAATGAGTATCGACATGAAGGCATCGGCTTTTTTACTCCCGGTGATGGGTACACCGGTCGACATATGCAACTTACGCTTAATTGGCAGCGTGTATTGGATGAAGCATTTGCTGCGCATCCAGAGCGTTTTGTTAGAGGTCGTTCAAAAGCGCCGATTGTTCTAAGGGAGGTTTGAATCAATCGCCCAAACGATCATATCGTTTCGGTCGACGTGAAAGAATCAGAACTTGTTCAGCCCCAGAGCTCTTTCGGGGGTGAAAAAGCCATACCGGCGCCTGAGGTCATTGCGTATGCTTAAAAAGGACGCAAAAATTTATTGTGAAGATGTCTTAAAATTATTGACACGTTCCCATTTGGTTACTACTCTGATGATATTGCAACAGAATTGCAGTAGAGGCGATGGAGTAAAATTATGAAAATACATCTGAATTCATTTTTGTTTGCTGCAATTTTCGCATGCAGCTCAATTGCGTTAGCCAATTCTGGGGCTGGGCAAGCCAGTATGCCTGTCGATTGTGGTGAGGTAGTGACAACACACTTTTCAGGTGATAACGGTTTCAATCAACCAGATCCTACTGGTGCGGTAGTTACACTTGTCGACACACGCATGCCGCCTGTACTACCAAGTTATTGGCCTACAGGGG
The DNA here is from genome assembly GCA_051270205.1 of Limisphaerales bacterium. Lineage (GTDB taxonomy): Bacteria > Pseudomonadota > Gammaproteobacteria > Pseudomonadales > Azotimanducaceae > UBA4421. Next base: position 1,416 of record JBNMMV010000285.1, on the reverse strand, counting down.
GCACGCTTTGGAACCCACCTCTATTCAGCAACTTCGGTGCAGGAATAGATGAATGGACGGCAGGCAATCTTGGAACTATTTTTGGGTTAGCCCTCTCCACAACAGGCGGAGACCCAGACATCTATGTTGCAGCTTCGCCGGGTGTCTACGGGAATTTCGGTCTTTCTACACCAGGCATCCTAGGACCTGCCGGCGAAGGTGGTATCTATAAAATAGATGCAACAACAGCTCAAATCAGTATATTCATTCCAACTGGTACCAGCGGGCCTACCGAAATGCCAAACAGAGGTCCCGGCCTGGGCAATATTCACTTTGAAGATGGCTTGATTTATGCTACGAACCTAGATGACGGGAGAATCTACGTCATTGATTCTTCAGGTACGATCATCCAAGATTACGATCCGTTTGCTCCAAACCCTCCTGCGGACGGAGATTTCGCTCCATTAGGCGAACGCCCTTACGCAATTGCAATCGATCCAAGTGGAACAACTTTATATTTCAGCATTTGGTTACGAGACGCAGGACGGCAAGGTACCCCTTGGCCTGCATCTGCTGGTCCATCGCCTACAAGTCCCAACAATTCGATCTGGTCTGTTAACGTTGATGCCAGTGGCTACCTAGTAGGAGGCCCAACGCTTGAAATCCTGCTTCCCTACCTTACAAATCCTGGTTTTTCAAATCCAGTTACCGATATCTCCTTCTCACCAGCAGGGACGATGATGCTCGCAGAAAGAACATACGGGTCTGACTATGGTCAGATTGACTCTGGGCATGGAGCACGCATCCTCGAATATGAATTTTCAGGAACAAGCTGGCTTCCCTCAGCGAGAAATTGGTCATTAGGAATGCCGATTGTCACTGGAATTGCCCCCAACGCAGTTGGTGGTGTTGCTTCAGATGATGACTCACATACTTGGGCGAGTTGTGACCAGATCTATTCAGGCGGAAAATATGGATTAACGAGACTACCCTTTCCGGGTAACACAATTCCAACACGCATCACTTCAAGTATTCCAATCGAGTTATCTGGGGTGTATAAAAATGCTATGGGTGAACTTGATTGTCGAACTTGCAATCTTCCAGAAATCGTTGGTGCCTGCTGCACTGAAAACGCAAGTGGTGATTTCCTCTGCGTTGAAGTAACACAAGTAGAGTGCGACAGTGTATATGCAGGTATCTATTTTGGGGATGGATCAAGTTGTACGAATATCACTTGTGATGGCACGCTTCCAGTTGGTGCGTGTTGCTATGAAGACCCAATTGGGATTCTCTGCATCGATGGTACAACACAATCGTACTGCGAACTGTCGCTAAATGGTATGTGGTATATCGGACAGTTATGCATTGACGTTGTTTGCTCCGGAAGTGAACCCACGGGTGCATGTTGCTACATAACACCAAATGGGCCCATTTGGT
>JBNMMV010000284.1:0-5686 GCA_051270205.1 Limisphaerales bacterium | reverse complement strand
CCTCTGCACCATGAACATTGGCAGTTGATATCATCGAGAGTGGAATGGCCGTAAGTGCCGCGTTGGTAAATTGTCGTCGATTCATCTGCTCACCCCATAGAATTTTTTGATCGATCTATTCTTGCACTAAACCGGGTGTGACGCTTTGCCAAAAGCTAACGAGCGCATGGATGAAGTAGCCGCGAGGTGCCTCTAAGAAAGCCGCGTGATCGCCTCCAGGTACAGTCACCAGTTGTTTGTGCCCGGTACCGATGCGCGCGTAGAGTTTTGTTTGCTTTTCGATAGCTGCCAGTGGATCAAATTCACCGGCGATGACGAGTGTGGGAATCTTAATCAACGCCTCATCTAAAGCGTTGTATTGATAGGTGTGATGCACATCGGTTCTAACCGGATCTGCTGCTAGCGCTGCTTCCACATACGCATCGATCGCCTTTGCACTAATAGAGCCTGGAACAATGAAGTCGCTGGCGGCGGCTTGTGCTGTGTTGGGCTCATATTTTGGCTCTGGGCTTCCCTCGTCGGCAGGGAGGATGCTATCCACGTCTCTCCAGTAACCGAATAATGTGAGTGAGACGGCAAGGTCCGGGTGTCGTTGCACACTCAGTTGCGAAACTGTTGAACCCATCGACCAACCGAATAGGTGAGGTTTAGTGGCTGATTTATCGGCAATCCACTGAAGTGCAACTGCTACATCGTCTGCTGCGCGGTTGGGTGTGAGCCAGCCGCTGTCATCTCGTGGTGTTTCACCATAGCCGCGTAAATCGATGGCGTAGACTGCGTAGCCTTCTTCGACCAGCCCATCCATTAAAGACAACTCCTCACCAGGGACTTGTAGATCGAAGTCAGGCAGAGCGCTCCATGTTCGCCCGTGCACCAGTAGCACCGCGTGCTCGGCGTTTACGGCGCTTTTTTCCCATAGTATCAGCGGCTGTGCGTCTACATTAACTGTATGTTTAACAAGTGGGACTGAGGCCGGGTTCTGTGCTCCTGCAACATTTGGGGACAAGAGCGCTAAGGTAATCATGAGCGAGTTAAATAGCGAGGTGATGGGTGGCATTTGAGCTCCTATGGTGACGTTATGTCTCGGCCGTGCTTAAGTCTGCATGAACTTCGGTGGTTCGTCCCGATGAAAACCGTTAAAAGTTTGTTGATTACGCGCAGCACCGGGCTGGAAAACGAAACTACTGGCGCCATTGTGGATGCCTCCGTCGACACGAAAGTCCGCACCGGTTATGTAGGCTGCCATGGGTGACATGAGAAAGACCACCATCGCGGAAATCTCCGCGGCAGTGCCATGTCTGGCCAAAGGGATTTTCCGTTCGATACTAGCGAGTGCTTCCCAGTCTTCTTCTGGATAACGGTCGAGTCCAGTGGTGGCAATGAACCCTGGAATGACGCAGTTCACTCTCACGCCGTCGCGTCCCCACTCACTGGCAGCGGTTTGGGTGAAATTAGATAGCCCCGCTCGTGCCGCACCGTTGTGGCCCATACCCGGCATGCCGGTCTGCCAATCAGCACCGATGTTGACGATGTTGCCGCCGTATTCTTTGAAGCACGAGTTGTAGAGTTCTCGTGCGAGTAAGAAATAACTTGTTAGGTTGTTGTGCAGCACTGCGTTCCAAGCGTTCAAGCTCAAATCTGCCAAGTGCGCTGGAAACTGTCCGCCTGCGGCATTAACCAATCCGTGTATAGGACCATGTTCGTTAACAATGGCACTTACCAGGTCGGTTACTTGAACCTCGTCTCTTAGTTCTAAGGGGTAGCATCCCAACACACGGCCTCCATCCTCCGTGATTTCGTCTCGAGTACGGTGAAGCTTCTCTGCCGTCCGGCCGGACAAGATGATGTCAGCGCCCAGGTTGGCTAATTCATGAGCGATACAGCGGCCAAGACCACCTCCACCACCCGCGATGAGCAAAGTCTGTCCCGTAAATAGCTGCTGCTTGAATCCTGATTGATAGTTCACTATTGCTCCTTTCTCCGGCTCATTTGGTTATTACTCTTTGGTAGGCAACCCCGAGTATTTCTTAGTGGATTACGCCCTTCAACCGCGGATCCAATACATCACGCAACGCATCGCCAACGAAGTTGAACGCGAGCACCAGGAGGAAGATCGCAACACCTGGCACGATGGACAAGATCGCCTGCTGTTCCAGCATGGGAAACGCCTGCTGCAGCATATTTCCCCAGGTTGGGGTCGGTGGTTGGATACCAACGCCAATAAAGCCAAGCGCGGCCTCTGTCAGCACCGCATAACCCATGCTCAATGTGCTCTGCACAATCACCGGTGCGATACTGTTGGGCAATATGTGCTTGAAGATGATCCGCATGTGACTCATGCCACCGGCCTCTGCTGCGGCAACGAAATCCATTTCTCGAATCGATAAGCCCTGGCTGCGGATGACTCTGGCCATCCAAGGAATGTTGGCAATGCCAATTGCCACGATCACCGTGGTAAGCGAACCACCTAGTGCTGCGGCTAGACCCACAGCGATAAGTAGGCTCGGGAAAACGACGAGCGAATCCATGATGCGCATGATGATGTCGTCAACAAAGCCGCGAAAATAGACGGCAATCAGACCGAGCGGTACGCCAATAAGTACACCCAGACCAATTGCGCCAACACTGACCACCAAAGCGATTCTGGCGCCATAGATCAGGCGCGCTAACGTGTCTCTACCCAGTTGGTCCGACCCCAAGAGATGGGTCATGGACACATCGCTTAAGAGATTGTCGAAGTCCATTTCTTCTGGGCCGATGGGTACGATAAGCGGTGCAAAAATCGCAAGGAAAACAGTCAACGCGATAAACACCACACCGAACGCAGCTTGTGGGATGCGTAAAACCTTGCGCAGGACTTCTAGGCCAGGATGACGCGCTGCCGGGCTACTCATCGTATCGTATCCTCGGATCAAGCCAAGCGTAGACGAGATCCGTCAGCAGATTGGCGATCAGAACGGCCAGGGCCATCAATAGCACCGCGCCTTGCACGGACATAAAATCCCGTGCAAAAATTGCCTGGACCATGAATTGTCCCATGCCTGGAATGCCGAACAAGGTTTCGATGACCACCGAACCTGCGAATATACGTCCTGTTTGTAGGCCGAAGACGGTGACCACAGGTAGTAGTGCATTGCGCAAGGCGTGTATCCAGATAACGCTGCGTTTTGATAGGCCTTTGGCGTTTGCGGTACGCACGTAGTCTTGGGCCAGAACTTCCAGCATCGCTGAGCGACTTTGACGCATGATGAGCGCCCAGCTGGTAATACCCAACGCAAACGCCGGCAAAACCATGTGGCGCAGCCCTTCAACAGGGTCGACAAAGATATCGACATAGCCTTGGGTCGGTAGCCAGCCGAGAATGACCCCAAAGTAGAGGATGGCCATAATGCCCAGCCAAAAGTTGGGTATCGCAACACCGGCAATAGAAAAAATAGTCGCAATGAAGTCCACGGGTTTACCCCGATAAACTGCTGAGACGATTCCGGCAGGTACACCGATCACAATCGCCAAAACCCAGGCCACCAGACCGAATTGCAAGGTCACTCGTGCCCGAACTTTCAGTTCTTCAGTGACGGGACGATAGTTTTGCGTAGAACGGCCAAGGTCACCTTGGAGGGCGCGCCCCAACCAAATGCCATATTGGACGATCACTGGTTCGTCGAGATTGTACTCCTTGCGAACCGCCTGCATCTGTTCAGCATCGAGCGACTCGCCGGGCCCCACAAGCGCCAAGACAGGATCGCCAGGAATCGCGAACATAAGTGCGTAGACCATGAAGGTAACGATGCCGAGCACGGGGATCATTTGCAGAATTCGACGAACGAAATAGGACCACATGGGCTAGTTCTGCTCCAACCAAATTTCTCGCAAGAACATCTTGCCGTCCCAGCCCATGAGACGGTCTAGGTTGCGTACTTTTTTGGGTGCGGTTGCGTAGTTGACGCTGTAAAGCAAAGGCATGTACCACGCCTCTTGCAAGACAAGTGCGTTTAGTTTGTCGTAAACCGCTTTCCTGTCGGCGACCTTGTAGTGACCGGCGCCGGCCTCGACAAGCGCATCGACGTCTGGGCGAGGTAGGTTGGCGGCGTTATAGAATCCGTCACTCTTGTAGGCGAGGGACGCGAGCCAATCGGGCTCGGGATAGCGACTCCACGAGGTCAAATACATCGGGTAGGCTTCGCCGTGGAAAAATCTTTCCGTCGCGACGCCTGCGTTCAATACCTCTATGTGCATTGTTAGGCCGATTTTCTTCAGCATAGCGCGGACGATTTCGGCTGTTGGAATGAGTACCGCAGAGTTGTTGGTGACCGCTGTGAAACTAAAATCTTCAGCAAGCTTCGCTTTGGCCAGATAGGCGCGCGCCTTGACGGGATCGTAGTGTGGTCGATCAACGTCGGGATCATGTGCCCATGCGCCGGTAGGCCACATGCCTGAATCTGCAATGTCTATGCGATCGAAAAATATCGCCCGATTGATCACCTTCGGATCGATGGCGTGCGCAATCGCCAGGCGTAGGTTGATGTCATTGAACTGCGCAAGGTTGAAAACCATTGTGGCGCCAATACCACCGCCTTGCATGGTTTCGATTTGGAAGCGTTCGTCACGCTGGAAACTGGCGACGTCTTTGTAGGGCAGATAGACGATGTCGATTTCGCCGGTTCGCAATGCTGAAGCAAGTACCGTTTGGTCGCGAATCACCCTAATTGTGACTTCATCTAGGTAAGGTAGCGAGTTACCAAACTCGTCCGTTGCCCAATAATTTTCATTCCGCACCAGGTGCACCATTGTGCCGGTGATTACCGACGCGACCTTAAATGGTCCTGTACCTGCGGGTGCCCAGCCGTAATCTTTGGCGAGTGCCAACACTTTGTCCGGCGAGTTCATCACGCCGCCGCGGTCGGCCAACATGTTAAAGCCCGCGCCCCAGGGTCTCTTCAGATTAAAACGAACGGTGTGGGTGTCTATAACATCGATAGACTCGATGACAGACAGTGACGCGCGAGGGGTGGCGAGGGTTTTGGGATCCAATATGCGTTCGATATTGAATTTTACTGCGGCGGCGTTAAAGGCGGTGCCGTCGTGGAATTTGACGTTTGGACGCAGGCGAAAAGTGATCGTGTGCGGATCCTCAGATATCTGCCAATCCAGCGCCAATGAAGTTTCTTTGCGCGGCGTGAGGTCGCGGTTTGCGTCGATAAGCTGATCATAGATCTGATGCCAGTAGTAGGCATCACCACCAGATCGCCCCAAAATAGCGTCTAGTGAGGTCGGTTCAGTGTTGAAGCCGACGCGAAGATGACCACCGTATTGGATGCCTTGCGGGGTCGTCACAACAGGTCGTGGTTGTTTCTTCTCGGATTGCTGTTCCGCACAACCTGCAGCAAGCAACAGACAAATGCTGGCGAGAATTGCTTTCATCGCAAGTGACATGCGATTTGGTGGTCTATGTCCACAAGCCGAAGTTCAGGTTCTTCGATCCGACAGCGCGGTTCTGCAATCGGGCAGCGAGTGTGAAAATGGCATCCAGTCGGACGTTCGATCGGGCTGGGCACATCGCCTTCTAGAATTTTCTTGTTACGAATAAGTTTGGGGTCTGCAACAGGTACGGCTGCAAGCAAGCTTTCGGTATAGGGGTGTCGTGCGTTGCGGAATATCTGATCCCGAGGTGCCGACTCGACAATCC
>JBNMMV010000283.1:0-5689 GCA_051270205.1 Limisphaerales bacterium | reverse complement strand
AGGCCAACGGCCAAGACCACGAGCCGGTAGGCGGCCTGGACCATGAGCCGGTAGGCGGCCTGGACTATGAAGCGCGACCCCGCGCGTTGGCTGCAGGGCTAACATCATCTGCGCTCAAAACTGAACTTCTGAGCTGCGACACTGACGCACTCGCCTCCAACACCTTCTCCATCGCCCACCGCGGCGCGCCGCTCGGGTTTCCGGAACACACTCGCCAAGGCTACCAAGCTGCGGCACAAATGGGCGCAGGTCTGATTGAGTGCGATGTCACCTTTACCAAAGACCTTGCCTTGGTCTGTAGGCATTCTCAATGCGACTTACACCGCACAACCAATGTGTTGCAAACCTCACTGGCGAGTCAATGCTCCACACCATTTCAAGCGGCACAAGACGGCCAAGCGGCGAACGCCAGCTGCTGCACTTCGGATTTTAGCCTGCAAGAATTCAAACAACTTTGTGGACGAGCAGACCACGTCAACGCCCAAGCTGAATCAGTAGATGAGTATCTGCAGGTACCCAGTTCGCCAGTCACCGGCACCATATCCCAGTGCGGGACACTTATGACCCATGCTGAAAGTATCAAGCTGATCGACGAATTTGGTGCAGATTTCATTCCTGAGCTAAAGGCTCCGCAGGTAACCATGCCATTCAATGGCTTCACCCAAGTCGCGTATGCCAACAAAATGCTCGCCGAATATACAGCGTTAGGCATTGCTCCAGATCGTGTACACCCACAATCATTCCAGCTCGCTGACGTGCAACATTGGCTCATAAACCAGCCTGAGTTTTCCGACCAAATTGTCTATCTTGACCCACGCGGACGACAGCGAGACTTCAAACCTGCGCTCGCTGACATGCAAAGCCTGCACAGCCAAGGTCTTAGGGTATTGGCACCACCTATGCCCATGCTGCTTTCTCAAAACCCAGATGGACATATCATCGCTTCCGATTACGCGCGATTTGCAAAGCAAGCAGGTTTAAAACTGGTCACTTGGACGTTCGAATCTCGAAACCCAACGGCACCCGAAAATTGGCTATATGCCAACTTGCCTGGATTTGTTACCGATCAGAGTAAAACGTTTGAAGTGCTCGACGCGTTAAACCGTGAAGCCGGCATAAGCGCCATGTTTAGCGATTGGCCGGCCACTGTTACTTACTACGCCAACTGCGCTAACAAGTAGCTGTTAATACTCAACAACTCGCACTTTAGTCCGGCGGTAGTACGCAGCTCTCGCCACTAAGGAAAGCATCAATCTCTTCGTGTCGAGCTTCGGCGTCTTCCTCACCAAGGCGTATCAGCAACCCTAAGTACTCTGGCTGAAACATGACCATACTTAGGGCATCTGAGCTCGGATTCTTTTTATCATCCAAACCACCTTCAAAGAAGCGAAACGAACGCGGCATCTCAAGCTCGTGCTCGCGCGCGAGCTTACCGAGGTCTTCACGCGGTCTGAGCACCATGACGTCGACTTTACGAAAGTTGCCATGCTCTTCTACCGGCAGCTTTTCAAGCAAGCGGTTGATGCGGTTCATTTGAACAGCGTCGTAGTCTAACAAATCTAAAAACACAGCATTCATCATGGTGCTGGCAATCTGAGCTGGCGAAGGATATGGCTCACGCATATCTACAGGCAGTACGTTAATGGGCGTGGCCCTAGGTGAAACCGCCAAGATGCGCGTCGCTCCAAGATGCAGTGCAGGTGACAAGGGCGCGGTCAGTCGAATACCGCCGTCCCCATGCCAAGCTTGGTCCAACCTTACCGCCGGAAAAAACATAGGCAAGGCAGCCGACGCCATAACGTGGTCTAAGGTCATTTCTGTCTCAACCGCGGTCAGCTGGCTACCGATCCATAAATTGTCATGCTCTGATTCTACCCAAGCGCGAGAGCGACCCGAGCCATAATTGGTTGTGATTATTGCCAACGACTCTAGCAACCCGTCGCGTAAGTTCTCTTCAATGCCTAAAATTCGTTGCCCTTCTAATGGCAAGTGAGCCCCTAGAAAGGAACGCAAAGGTGCATTATCTACCATGCCTCGAATGTCGGAATGACCGAGCCGACCACCAGTAACTACACGTAGCCCCCAATGAAAAACCCGTCGTGAAATGCTCGCAAGGTCTGTGCGATAGACTCGTTGGGTGTCTAGGCTCAACCAAAGCCTAGCTAACCCCTCTACCCCATCTCGCCAAGCACCACGGTGTGACGCAAGAAAGACTGCGTTAATCGCCCCGGCGCTAACGCCAGTGAGGATTTGCGGACGATGCTCAGGCATTTCGCGGGCGATGTAACGCAGCGCACCCACTTGATAGGCAGCACGTGCCCCACCACCGCTGAGTACAATAGCCAGCTTGTCTTGTTTTTCTTCTAGGTTATTCGTTGAGTTCATGTATCACTTGCGCTAATCGCTCCTTGTCAGCTGCGCTTTCTACAGGAAAGCTGACCTCAATGCGCTGAATTAAATCACTATACCGCTCTGTAATCGTAGCAGCCAAATCATCGTAACGAGCGACTATGACACACTGGTGGAGTAAATCGTCATCCACCTTTGCAGCCAATGCTTGCCAGGCTTGCTTACGCGAAAGCTCCGCCATCTCGGCACACAGGTCCTGTAACCCAAACACCTCGAATGCACCAGCATAAGCTGGCGTCGAGCAATAAAAAGCGAGCCGTTGGCGGGCAATTTCTATACGCGCCTGCAAGGTATCTTCATCTGCCGCTGTGGCGATGAGAGGTTTTAGACACACCTCAAAATTCGACGCCCGATGCGGCTCGATAACCGGCAAAATTCGCTCGGCAATATAAGTAGGACTGCACACCGGATGTAGGCGCACGCCCTCAGCCACTTGCGCTGCTACCGTTGCCATGTACGGATTCACGGCTGCCACTTGAATTGGGATATTGGGTGCATCGATAGGCGCTGGCGTGAATAGCGGCACATTCAAGTTCAGGTTGTAACGCTCTGATGCATAGTCAAGCGGCGTTTCGTTCTGCCAACTCTGCCAAATCGCCTTCACTGCGCCCACGTAATCACGCATCCAGGGGCCTGGCGCATGCCATTCAAGACCAAAACGGCGACGAATGTGGCCACGGACCTGAGAACCTAAACCTAATTCAAACCGGCCCTTGGAGATTTTCTGAGCGGTCCACGCGGCCTGGGCTACAACAAATGGACTTCGCGCAAAGGCAATGGCGACAGAAGTGCCAATGTGAACCCGTTGAGTTGCTTGAGCTGCCAATGCCAACACTTGAAACGGATCATCCTTGGTTTCTTCCATTAAAATGGTGCGATACCCCACCTCCTCTGCCAGGGCAGATTCTTGCGGTACGCGCGCAAGGTCCAACGGCGCTTCAGGCGCCGCCAATCCTGGGTCAAGCTTGCCTAACGGCAGCAGTGTTTCTGCGCGCATGTCATCTCCTTCAACCTGATCATCAAACTAATATTCAAACTATTCTTCAAAATATATCAGCTTAGCGCACTCATTCACGTATTATAGGCACATGGTATTTCGCTCGATTCTGTCGCGGATGGACACTCTGTTCCGTCCTCGCGGCAAGGTTTTCTACGGCTGGTACATTGTGCTGGCAGCAACCGGTATCCAATGGTTAGCGGCTATGACGTGGATGCATTCTTATGGTGCCTATACCACGTTGCTGCAAGCTGACTTCGGCTGGTCTATGTCTATACTCAGCTTGGCATTCGCGCTTACCCGCCTGGAAAGCGGACTACTAGGCCCCTTACAAGGCTGGTTAGTCGATCGCTACGGACCGAGGTTAATCCTCACCATAGGCACGGTGATCTTCAGCATCGGCTTTTTTATGTTCTCCATAGTCGACTCAATCCCTACCTTTTTTGTTGCCTTCATTCTCATTGCCTTAGGCTCTAGCTTAGGTGGCTGGGCAACCTTAATGGTTTCCATCGTTACCTGGTTCGACAAACATCGCGCCAAAGCCATTGCTTGGTCGCAAATCGGGTTCTCTCTCGGCGGACTCAGCGTCTGGCTGATCGCCATAGGATTAGAATCTTACGGCTGGCGTGTCATGGCCATGGTCTCTGGAATCGGTATTTTGCTCATCGCCGTTCCACTGTCACAACTGGTCAGGCACCGCCCTGAGGAGATTGGAGAAGTTCCCGACGGCATTCGATACGACGAGTCCAACGAACACCATGCGCCACCAGCCATGGTCAGCTTTACTTGGCAGCAGGCATCTCGCGCACCTTCGTTCTGGCTAATCTCATTCGGCCATGCCTTTAGCCTACTGACTGTCTCATCGTTACTCATGCATCTAGTTCCGCACCTAATCAAAGGTCTCGAATTCAGCCTAGTGGACGCAACCATCGTCTTTGGCATGATGACCGGTGTTCAGCTGATTGGACTATTCCTAGGAGGGTATCTCGGCGACCGGTTTGATAAACGTCTGCTTTGCGTCTACTGCATGGTGGCTCACTTTATTGGTCTTTTATCAATCACCTACGCCACCAATTACAGCATGATCGCGCTGTTTCTTCTCGCCCATGGGTTGGGTTGGGGGATAAGAGGACCGCTCATGGTCGCCTTAAGAGCCGACTACTTCGGTCCAAAATCCTTCGGCACCATAATGGGTATTTCCAGTTTGATCGTCATGATCGGCATGACCGTGGGACCCATTTTCTGCGGCTACATGTTCGACATCTACGGCAACTACGAGCGGGCGTTTACTATTATGGCAAGCGTCTCTCTTCTAGGTAGCATTTGTTTCTACTTTGCCCGACCACCCAAGTTGCCGGTCTGATCCTGCTCACGTAACAACCTAAAGGCCGTTCACTTCCGCAATCGCGATGCCTGCTTCACCACCAATTGCATAGAGCAAATAGACCCGGCCATCTTCTTCGAAAATGGCAGGATCACGAATTTGATTCACCAAGCCATAGGCGGTGCTGCGTTTGGAAGCTATCAACGGCGCATCGGCGCCTTCCCAGGAGTGCTCAGGGCGTAACAGTTCCTGGTCGCCTTCCACCTGCCAGGCCATCCAATCACCGCTCATGTCTATGTGGCTGAGCTTTACGTGCTCCGGCACGTTACCGACCTGGGTCCAGAAAACATACAATCTGTTATCTCGCGCAAGCACCGCGCTGTGCCGCATGTCTGGGTTAAACAGCAGCGGTCCTTTCTCATAGCCCGATAAAGGTCCACTCGACCGATACATTTGACCCGGCATGGCAAGACCATAGCTGAACCCGCCATGTTCAAACGCTCGCCAATAGGTTTTACCGAGCACTTCGCTGCCCGCTTGAAAGTGAATACCATCGCTGGAAGTGGCCACTCGAGTTACCTGATAACCCACCCCTTCCAAGCCGTGGTAATACATGACGATACGTTGGCGCTGATGATCTACATGCACATCTGGTGAGGCGATGTGGGGTGCCGTGACCTCAAGTACCACGTCATGGTCTACCTCCACCCCTCTTGCTACAAACGACGCGCGTATCTGCGCCGCTTGCTCTTCAGTGACTTCTGGCGGCTCAGTCAAGAAATGGGATTCCGCCACCTGCAGTGTACCCGGCACATAAATCTGCCATGGGCCCATTAAGTTATCGGCATAGGCCAGACGAATGTAGGGACCTTTGTGATCAGCAAAATACAGGTAGTACTTACCCAACTTGTTTTCGACCCAGTCAGGTACTTTAATGAGCGATGGTCCCTGAATGTTCT
>JBNMMV010000282.1:0-5724 GCA_051270205.1 Limisphaerales bacterium | reverse complement strand
GTGTTTCGTATTTGACCAACGAGTCTCGGTGGATGCCGATCTCAAGCAAGGAAGTTATTCACAATGCTTTGCCTGCCGTCATCCGCTAAGCGCGTCGGACCTAGAAAGCGAAATGTTCGAAGAGGGCGTAGCTTGTCCACATTGCGTATCGGATCAATCGAAGACGCGAACCGAACGATTTCGTGAGCGACAGCTCCAGATTAGCCTTGCGAAAGAACGTGGAGAAACGCACATTGGTCCAAAATCCGGGGTCGAATCAGACCGCTAAACCAAGTGTACCCTAGCCCAAGATTACTCTAACCCAAGATTACTCAAGGAGCGGCTCCACAGATACCCAAACCGCATCAGCCATGGTGGGTTGTGCCGCTGCTGTAGGGTGTATTCCGTCTTGCTGCATCATGCCGGGTTGCAGGGCTACGTCATTTAAGAAAAACGGGATGTAGTGACTCATGGATTGTGCTGCGACTTCGCTATAAACCTGGTCGAAGTTTTTTGTGTAACGGGGTCCGTAGTTGGGTGGTATCCGCATCGCCATGATCATGGGTTGGCTGCCTTGCTCTTTGACGAGTTTGACCATCGCTTCGAGATTCTTTCGGAGCTTTGCGGTTGGATAACCGCGCAGCCCATCGTTACCGCCGAGCTCGATTAGAACGATTTCGGGGCTGTGGATTTCGAGCAATTTCGGTAGCCGTGCGAGTCCGCCGCCGGTGGTCTCGCCGGAAACACTGGCATTGACGGCTGTCCAATCGGTTTCGAGCGTCTTGAGTTGTTGTCTAAACAGCGCCACCCAGCCTTGCTCTTGTTGAATGCCGTAACCGGCGCTGATACTGTCGCCCAGCACCAAAATTGTACGCAAGTTAGACGGCTCGTCTGCGCGGCTCAAATTTGGAATCAATAGCAGTGCAATCAATAGAAAAGGTATAATTGTGCGAGAAGTAGAATTAGTCATGTCAGATAGTTGGAGCATATGAGTCGTATAGTAGTTTCTGCCCATGGTGTGGCGAAAAAGGTGCCTACCCAGGCCGGCGAACTTGTCATCTTGGAGGGCATTGATCTGGAAATCAATGCAGGTGAGAGTGTCGCAATAGTCGGAGAATCCGGATCGGGTAAAACCACGTTGCTGGGTATCTTAGCCGGATTAGATACCGCAAGCGAGGGCGAGGTTACGCTGGTTGATGATCGCTTGGATCAGCTCGACGAGGAAGCTCGAGCACTGGCTCGCGGTCGACATGTAGGCTTCGTCTTTCAGTCCTTTCAATTGCTTGCCAGTCTTACTGCGGTTGAAAATGTCATGTTGCCAGCTGAACTGCGTGGCGAGACTCTGGCAGAATCCCAAGCATTGGAATTGATCGAGAAGGTGGGGTTGGCTGATCGAAGCGATCACTATCCACGACAGCTTTCCGGGGGTGAGCAACAACGAGTAGCCATTGCCCGCGCATTTGCATCGAATCCAACGGTATTGTTTGCCGATGAACCGACTGGAAATCTCGACACTAAAACTGGCGCCAAGGTCACTGAGTTAATATTTGAGCTTAATCGAGGTTTCGATACGACTTTGATCATTGTGACTCATGACAAAACTCTGGCCGCTCGTTGTGACCGAACAATATTCATTGACGCGGGCCAAATCGTTACTGGCGAGACTGAATAATGAATTTTTCGTTAGTACGCCGCTTGGCCATGCGCGACATACGATCAGGCGAAATGGCGATGTTGCTGGTGGCACTGGTAGTGGCTGTTGGCACTGTAACAAGCATCAGTTTGTTCGTTGACCGTCTGCATCAAGCGCTTATGCTGGAGTCGTCGAGTTTTCTGGCAGCAGACCGTCAAATCACTAGCTCCTCGCCTATTCCAGAGGCGTTTAAAGTGGCCGCCAGTGATCGCGGTATTGATCAGGTAGATACCATGGTCTTTCCGTCCATGGTCTTTGCCGGGGACACTAACCAACTGGTCTCTGTGAAGGCAGTAGGATTGAACTACCCGCTACGCGGAAAGTTAATCACAACTGATGTTCCTTTCGCCCGCGGTGCGCCGGATGGTGCCATACCACCCAGTGGACAAGTGTGGCTAGATTCTCGCTTATTCCCTGCTTTGGGTGTCCAACTTGGAGATGTTATCGAAGTAGGGTTGGCAGAATTACAAATTGGTAAAGTCCTGGTGTCAGAGCCAGACAGGGGCGGTTCGTTCTTTGATCTTGGTCCAAGATTGCTCATGAACATAGAGGATGTACCGCTTACTGAAGTGGTGCAGCCCGGAAGTCGTATTGGATATCGGTTGTTACTTCGTGGGCAGGATGCTGAACTTGAGGATCTAAAAAACAACATCGAGCTCGGCAACAATTTTCGCTGGGTGAGTATCAGGGAATCGAGTCCGCGCATTGGCTCGGCCTTAGATCGAGCAGAGAGCTTTTTATTGTTGGGTGGCCTACTAGGTGTTTTGTTGGCTGGCATTGCCGTTGCGCTCAGTGCCCATCGCTACGCACGCCGACACTTTGATCATGTAGGTGTTTTGAAAACTCTTGGAGCGACGCCTAAGCAGATACTATTTGGTTATCTGAATATTCTTTTGTTGGTTGGTGGCATCGGCATACTAGGTGGGCTTGTTTTTGGCTCAGGGCTACATTTTCTAATTGTCGAAATCCTCAAAGGCTTAATACCGGTGGACCTGCCGAACCCTGGAATGCGCCCCTATTTCCTTGGTGCAACAACGGGCCTGATCTGCGCTCTGGCTTTTGCGATGCCAGCCTTCGTTCACTTGATGAACATCTCGCCAATGCGCGTTATTCGACGAGATCTAGGCCAGCCACCGATGAGTCAATGGCTTTCATATGGGGTTGCCGTGTTGGGCAGCTTGTTGTTGCTAGTGTGGTACACCAACAGCCTGTTCCTAACCGTTTGGACGCTTCTCGGGGCTTTAGTCGTCGTTGTTATATTTGGCGCGCTAGCCTTGGTGCTGTTAAAAGGTGGACGCGTCGCAGGTATGCAAGCACGGAGCGGGTGGCGTCTGGCTTTGTCTGGCCTACAAAGGCGGCGACGCGAAAATACTGCGCAAATACTAATCTTTGGGTTAGCCATCATGCTGCTGCTGGTGTTGATTTTGTTACGTACCGAGCTTGTCAGTGAATGGCGCAATCAGGTGCCGGAAAATGCTGCGAACCATTTTGTCCTAAATATTGCCAGTGATGAAGTTGAAGGTGTGCAGGCCTTGATCGATGAAGGTGCAACCGTTGGTGAGTTTTTATACCCCATGATTCGTGGCCGCATCGTTGGCGTAAATGGTGAAGAGGCAAAAGTTTATCAAAAACGGATTCGCCCAGAATTTGGCGATGAGGGACCTCGAATTCGTTCCGAAAGAAACCTCACATGGGTTAGAGATTTGCCAGGCGATAACAAACTGGTTGCGGGTGAGTGGTGGGCTGGCGACACTACCGAGTTCGAAGCAAGTCTAGAACGTGAATATGCTGAAGATTTTCAATTGGAAGTGGGTGATATGCTCAGCTTTGATGTTGGCGGCAACCCGTTTGACGCAAAAATAACCAGTATTAGAGATCTCGAATGGGAGAGTATGAGCCCAAGCTTTTTCATTATCCTATCCCCTCCAGCGCTACAGGAGCAACCAGCGACTTACATGACAAGCTTCTTTTTGGGACCAGACCATAAGCAGTTTCTGAATACCTTGCTGAGCGCCTATCCGACCATTACGGTGATCGAAATTGACGCTTTGATCGCGCAAATAAAACGTATTGTCGATCAAGTGACTCAAGCCGTTGAGCTGGTCTTAGGGTTGGTTCTAATTTCTGGTTGTCTGGTGCTCTTTGCCAGCATTCAAGCCAGTGGTGATACACGACTGGCTGAACACGCGTTAGTTAGAACCTTAGGTGGCACTACAAAGCTTGTGCGAGGTTCGCTTATTGCCGAATTCTTGGTCTTAGGCACTTTTGCGGGTGTAGTAGCGGTGGTCGGATCTGAGCTCACTGTGGCCATATTACAATTCCAAGTTTTTGACTTAGCGATAAAACTCCACCCTTGGGTTTGGTTGGTGGGTCCTGTTGCGGGCGCGCTAATTGTTACTTCGGTAGGGATGTTGGGCGCACGGCGGCTGATTCATGCGCCGCCGATGCAGGTTTTGAGGGGCTTAAGCTGACAGAACTTACTGTCTGATGTCGAATGCTGGCGTCAAAAATTCGGCGCATCGAAACCCACATCACTTTTCATTCATTTACTGAGTCAGATCCTTTCCAGGTTGTATTTGAGCGTCTAGATTTAAGGGGTAAGCCTATTTCTACAGGCGATTCACATTGGGATTTGTTTCACCTGCAGAGTTCATACCCGTCGCGGAAAAGTCAGGCCTGATTGTAGAGATTGGTGAGTGGGTAGTGGTTGAGGTGAATCGTCAGCTGAAGCAGTGGCAGACGCGATCCGACTGGCCAAGTGTTCGGGGGAGGATAATACACACTCGTTACTCAAACATCTGTCCCGCGGATCCCGAGATTTAGTAACAGTTGAACTTACAGAGTCGGCCTTGGTAGCCGATGAACCGGATGCGGCACTTTTCTTAAACGGTATTAAAGAACATGGCCTCCGAGTCACGCTTGATGACTATGGTACTGGCTACGCCTCTATTGGCTACCTGAGAGATTTCGATTTTGACGTTATTAAGATCGATAAGAGTTTTATAGACGGTTTGGATTCTGCAAAGCAAATGGGTATCGTTGCCTGCCGAGGATTTCGAACGCTTCGTTTTCGAGGCAAAATCCGACGACCAAGCTGCTTGAGCGGTTGTAGTTATCTGCAGATGTAGGTAAAAAGCCGCATACCTTTTAGTGAAGACTCACAATGACTGTGCATAAGCTGCGCAAGACGCGTTTAGAAAAGAACAAGTGTCATAAAGCGCTCCGTCGTCTTACGGGGCAAGCTTTAACCGATTTCGATATGATCGCAGACGGTGACAAGATCATGGTCTGTCTCTCGGGAGGCAAAGATTCCTATACTTTGCTCGACATGCTGATCAGTTTTCAAAAACATGCTCCGCTAAATTTCTCGATTAAAGCGGTGAATCTAGATCAGAAGCAGCCAGGGTTTCCTGAAGATGTACTGCCTAACTATCTTGAATCCACTGGCGTTGAGTATCAGATCCTCGAAGAAGACACCTATAGCGTGGTCAAACAGCTGACGCCTGAAGGCAAGACAACGTGCCCGATTTGTTCACGGCTTAGACGGGGCATTCTCTACAGTCATGCTGCCGCCATTGGGGCTGACAAAATCGCCCTAGGTCATCACCTAGACGATGCTGTAGAAACGTTGTTCCTAAATATGTTTTATGGCGGGCGCATGAAGTCTATGCCACCGAAACTCCTCAGTGACGATGGTCGCAATGTGGTGATTCGCCCCCTGTACTATTGTCGGGAAAAGCTGATTGAAACGTGGTCCGAGTTAGCAAACTACCCCATTATTCCTTGCAACCTGTGTGGCTCTCAAGAAAACCTACAGCGCCAAAAGATCAAAGGCATGCTTACGGAGTGGGACAAGGAGCAACCGGGTAGAGTTGAGAGCATAGCTCGCAGTATTGGCCATGTTTCGAAGTCGCATTTAAGTGACAGCGCGCTATTTGATTTTGCGTCTTTGCAACGTCACGTACCGGCAGTCGACCCTGTTAGAATTGATGCTATCGAGCTTCTTTGACGTAGTCTGATGCGCGAAATTGTATTTCGTTGCTTGCCAGTGC
>JBNMMV010000281.1:0-5726 GCA_051270205.1 Limisphaerales bacterium | reverse complement strand
CAGGCAATTCGTCCACCACTATTCATGCGAAAGAGCGCGGCACCGAGAATCATGCCGCCAGTATTGTCAAAGTAGACATCGACACCATCAGGGGTGGCCGCTTTTAGTGCTTCTCGAAAATTGTCTTCTTTGTAGTTTACCGAAGCATCAAAGCCAAGATCTTGGGTGAGGATTAAACCTTTAGCATCGCTGCCGCAGACACCGACCACGCGTGTGCCCTTGATTTTGGCTATCTGGCCAACCATATGACCGACAGAACCAGCAGCAGCGGACACCATGACAGTTTCGCCAGCAGCAGGCTGACCAACGTCCAACAGTCCAAAGTAAGCGGTGAGCCCGTTGCCACCCAACGGACCCAGATAGTGGATGGGATCATGCGCCTCTGGGATTAGAGTCACAGCTTTGGCCTCGTGCACCGAATACTGCTGCCAGCCAGTTGGTGCAACCACTTGGCTTCCAACCGGAATATCACACTCGCTGGCAACTACCTCGCCGACCCCGGTGCCGTTCATGACAATTCCTGTGGTCGGTGCGCCTGCGTAACTCGCAGACCCTTGCAAGCCAGCCCGCGTGCCCGCAGCAATTGCAAACGCGGCAGTGCGGACCAGTACTTGGCCCCCACCCGCGCTCGGCGCTGGATTCGTCTCGATGCGATAATGCTCAGCAGTCAATTTCCCTTGCGGGAGTTGGTCGATCAAAATTTGTTCGTTATTCATGTATAAATCCTAGTTGTCTATGAACGTCGTGCGGAGACCAGCCAGCAAGCAGCTCCCAGGCGAACGCCTGCCTCGCTGAGATAAGGCGTCAGGGCTTCTCGAGCTGCACCCAATGCTTGTTTTTTCGTCGCCTCGTCTAACTCCGCCAGGCCTCGTGCCAAAGGCCCCACCTTGCCTTGAAACAAAATTGCTTCATCAAGGTTTCGGCCAAGCGTCAACTCACGCTTCAATGGCTCTATTTCTATTTCATTAAACTCCGCGCTGACCAGAATCTCACGCAGCCAGTCAGCATCTGCAAAAGCAAAGGGTCCAGGTCCTTTGGGATTATCCGGCGCGCCAACTGCGGGCATAAATGGTTGCACGACTCTTCCAACAACCGACATCCAGTCATTATGCTTGGGTGCCTGCCAGCAAAGAAAAACCATACGTCCCGAATCACTCAGCGCCGTGCGGATCTGCGTGAACGCGGCAATCGGATCTGCAAAAAACATCACCCCGAAACGGGACAAAACCAGGTCGTGATCTGGTGTGTAGGATTGAGTGGCGGCATCTGTCTGACTGAACGCAACTGAACCAAGGCCCGTCGCTCTCTGCTTGGCAATATCAAGCATGGGTTCGGATATATCCACACCCCATACAGATGCGCCCTGCTGAGCAAGGGCAATACTCGTATCGCCGCATCCACACCCAATATCTATGGCTCGCTCACCGGGTTGCACATTGGCTTTAGCAACCAAGGCCGTCGACAGAGGCCCTAGCATGGCGTCCATTTGCTGCTGCGCGGCAACCCAGACTTCGCCAGCACCACTGTTCCAGTATTCAATCTGTTCGCTGTTATCCATCTGCTACTCCAATTTCACGGCGAAACCAATTTAAGTAATTGCCCATGTGTTTTGCAAACTCAGGGGTTTGACTGAGATCTAGCATCAGTTGAAAAGCACGCGGGTATTCGGTCATACCGTGCTCACTTATTAAAGAGAACCCTGCTTCACGTAGGGCTTTCTTGTAGTGTCCTTCGCGTAAAAATTGCGCGAAATCACACACGAAAGATATGTCAGCGATGGTTATTTCAGACCCACATAGAAACGGCGTTTGCGAAAGCGTGGCTTCAATCCCTGCCAGGTAAAACTCATAGGCTGCGGCCATGCGTTCGACTACTGCAGCCTTCGGGTCGTCCATGCCTAGTAGATAAACCTGCGCCTCCCTAGAAAACACAAGATCAGCATCTAGAAAGCTGTCGATTCTGGACGCCTGTGCATCAGTCCGTCCATACAACGGCGCAACCTCGCGGCCTTCACGAGCAACGGCACGCAAAATGCTGTTTGATTCAAAAATACCAACTTGGCCTTGATCAGCAAATGCCGCCGGAACCGTTCCGAACGGATGCGCATGTAAAAAGGCATCAGTCTTGTAGATGGTCCCCGAAAAGCCTCGTCTACTCACTCGCGCATGTGGACTGTCCGGACTACGCTCACTCTCTTCCATTGGTCGAGCATCAAAATCCCAAAGCCATTGCCCGAGTTCAGCTGGCTTCGCCCCCACCACTTCAATGTCTACGCCACAATACTCTGCGGCGATTAGAGATTTCCAAACCCGTGGGTTTGGTAAATAAGAAAAAATTCGTAACATGATGCCTCCCGCGCTTTAGGTTACGCGGCACAACGCGCCACGCCAAGTCTATAACGCGCACTTTAAGAATTGCTTGAGGCAGCGGATTAAATATACTAACCATCAGACTTGGGAGAGTAGAAGTGCGAACAACTTATAAGCGTGGGCTTCTCGTCCTGTTTTTGATTGCCCTTTCAGCTTGTTCAAACACAAGCGACACTGTGAACATTACGTCCGGAGCGCTGACCGGGGTTACAGAAGGCGAAGTAACCTACTATCGCGGTATCCCCTATGCTCACCCACCAATCGGAAACTCGCGCTGGCGCGCCCCCGAAGCCATCGACCCATGGCAAGGGACTTTGGTTGCCGATTCCTATGGGCCTGGCTGTTGGCAAGATCTCGAGGGCGGCAACGACATCTTTCTAAAACGCCTCCTTGAAGGTTCCGGCATGTCGGCACTTAAGCGCTGGGCAGTCTCTACCTTCGCAGGTTTTGTCTCTACCGATATTTCGGAAGACTGTCTCACCCTTAACGTTATGGTTCCTAAAGGAAAACAGAAACAAAGTTTACCGGTCATGTTTTGGATTCACGGTGGCGGTCATCAGTTCGGCTCCGGCGGTGTTGCTTACGAGTCCCCATCTCTTGTTGGCAAAGACGTCGTCTTGGTGACCATCAACTATCGACTTGGACTTTACGGGTTCTTTGCACACGAAGATCTGCAAAAAGAGGACCCTAATGCCTCGACGGGTAACTACGGAATGCTGGATCAACTCTTCGCTTTGCAATGGGTGCAAGACAACATCGCGAAGTTTGGTGGAGATCCAAAAAACGTCACCATCTTTGGTGAATCAGCGGGCGGACACTCAGTAGGACAACTTATGGCCAGTCCGTTGAGCCAAGACTTGTTTCACAAAGCAATTGCACAAAGCGGAACCGGGTTCCAACAATTTCAAGCTACTGCGGCAGATCATGACCAAATCTCTGGGTTAAAAGCAGGTAAGCAGTTGTTAGCATGCTCCGGTGTCAAGACGATCGATGAACTTCGCCAGCTCGACCCAGAGGCATTGCGCTGGCTGGCAACGCACCCGGAAATGTCAAACACCTATCACCCACAAATTGACGGCCACGTGCTTGAGCAGTCAACCGCGGAGACATTCCGCAACGGTAAACAGATGAAGGTCCCTTTGATCGTCGGCAGTAATGCAAATGAGGGATCGTTACTCTACGGATTTGGTCTCAACGCCATTGATGGCATGACTGCGGATGCGCCGCTCACTCAAGCTGACTGGCAAGCACTTCTGAAGAAAGGCTTTGCCGACAATGCACAGGACCTCGCCGAGATCTACGGTGTTGACACCCACGCTGAAGTACCAGGCGCCGCTGCAGAACTTATGGGCGATGCGCGGTTTGGCCGCCACGCCTTCTATATGGCCGAGTTTCACTCCGAAAAAGTGGAAAACACATTCCTCTATTTTTATGAGCGAACACCGCCGGCCGAAGGCCAGACAATTGGCGCCGCGCACGCGCTCGAACTTAACCATGTGTTCGGCCCACTCATACCCGGCTGGCCAAGCGATGATCGAGATCAGCAGTTAGCCCATGAAATGCAAAGCCACTGGGCGAAATTCGCAGAAACAGGCAATCCGAACGCAAAAAACTCACTCGAATGGACGCCATTCGATCCGTCCTCGCCTGTCGAGATGGCTTACGGGCACGACCGTTCGAACAGCCGCTCTGTTGACCGCGAAAAGCGCTACAAAGCCATGCACGCTCAGTTTATAAACCGCGTCCCTGCCGTTAAAGACGAGGTGTCTACTGCAGCGTCAACGACCGCCGAGTAGCGATACGGTATCGAGGTCTTCGCACATGGCAATGCTGCGCTTTGCCATGACCATAAACATGTCGTTGCCTCGGGGTGTTTCTCCCACAATCATCGACGCGATGACGGCCATATTGAGTCCTGCAGGGGCATAGTGACGGTATAGATTCCAACACGCCTCCCAGCTGAGTTGCACACCATAGCTGTTAATCTGTGCTAAATAGCGGCGAACGAGCATTTCTTCATCCACCTTCCGATCTGTAGGCAACATAGAGGTGCCCATAAAGTAAGCCACGTCATTCAAAGCGCAGCCGAGATTGATGGACTGCCAATCAATAATAGCTACCGGGTACGGCCCGCCAAAAATCATGTTGTCCAAGCGATAGTCTATGTGGATGAGTGTTTGTGCACCGTCATACCCTGTGTATCCTTCTTGCACTTCGCCAATGGCCAAAACCATGGCCTGCTCACTGTCACTTAATCGGTCTCGATAGCGGTCTAAAAAACCCTCCACAAACATGCTGTAAGCAGGTGCAGCAGACTCTGCAGGATCTGCAGGGGCCAACAATGGGTATTGCGCCAGGTCAGCATCTCCCCAACGCGGGCCGTGCAACTTTGCCAGCTCAACCATGGCCAACTCAGCATGCTGCGCAGAGCAGCCATCTAGCTGATCGATTTGGATACCCGGGGCTAAATCTTGCATCACAACAATAAAGTCGTGCGTTTTGGGATCAAACTCAGTGGCGAATACCTGAGGCGTTTGAACTTCTACCGAGGCTGCAAGCTCCTCGTAAAAAAACACTTCCCGAGCGTAATTCTGTAGGTCTACGCCGGTTTGTTTACTGACCGGGTCTGAGGACGGAAACTTCACCACCAATGTTGAGGGCAGATCACCGTCACCAAACAGCACTAGTCTTGCGTTATCACCGACTTGTCCGGCACCAATGTTTTCCCAAGTAAAATGGGCTACATTGCCACTAAAGCCTGCGTCATGGAGGACCTTGTTCAACCACTCAGGCGTAATCTGGTCAGGATGACAGATCGTCATAGCAGTTTAACTCCTAACCTCGTACTGCGGACCCGTTTGCTCACCAAGGGCCGGAGGTGGTTGGGGCGTTGTTTCTGGCGGCGGCCAAAGTTGTGGCATGCCCGCGCCTTGGATAATTTCACCTAAGCCTACCCCGTCTCGATCCAATGGGTAAGCCGGCCAGTCTTTATGCCGCCGAGCTTGATCACCAATATAAACAACCGTAAATACCCGCCGCGTGTTGGCCTGCGTGTTAGCTGCTGCCTGATGCACTGTCATGCCATGATGCCAAATTACTGAACCCGCTTTCACTTCGACGGACTTCGGCATCTCGCCGTTTAGTTTAGGGTCACTCAAAATGTCGTAGGGCTCAGATGTGTGGGTAATGTCCACCACTGGCAAACCACCGACCTTGTGTGAACCCGGCACATAAGCCATTGCGCCATTCTCGATGGTCACATCATCAAAAGGTATCCACGCACTCACTAACGGTTCTTCACCAATAGGCCAAAATGTCTGATCCTGATGGGGTGTAGTTTCAGCACCACCTGCTTCT
>JBNMMV010000280.1:0-5776 GCA_051270205.1 Limisphaerales bacterium | reverse complement strand
AACACCCCATTACCCCCCACCCCATTACTCACTCTGACCCCATTACTCACATTACCGAGCGTTGAACGCCAACATTCTGTCTAGCGGCAGTTTCGCGCGCTCACCCAGCGCTCGATCTACATGAATCTCGTTGGCTTGCCGATAGGCTGAATCTGTCAACAAACGATCTAACGCTCGCAGCTCGTTCATCGCCATCCATGGGCAATGTGCACAGCTGCGACATGTGGCACCATTACCTGAAGTGGGTGCCTCGATAAATCGTTTGTCAGGGTTGAGCTGTTTTAGCTTGTGAAAAATGCCACGGTCCGTGGCGACAATAAAGATCTCAGCGTCGAGTTCGCTTGCTGACTTAATGATGGCACTGGTGGAGCCCACCGCATCGGCCATTTCGATAACAGCTGCAGGTGATTCAGGATGCACCAACAAAGCGGCATCTGGGTACACCTTCTTCAGGTCAACAATCGCCTGGGCTTTAAACTCTTCGTGCACCACACACGAACCGCTCCAGAGCAACATATCTGCATTTGTTTGCGTTTGAATATAGTGCCCAAGGTGTCGATCTGGGGCCCAAAGAATTTTTTCGCCTTGGGCCTTAAGGTGGCCGACAATTTCCAACGCACAACTTGAGGTGACCACCCAATCTGCCAAAGCCTTTACCTTGGCGGATGTATTGGCGTACACAACCACCGTCCGATCAGCATGCTCATTGCAGAACGCTTCAAACTCCTCTGGCGGACAACCGATATCCAGAGAGCACTCTGCCGCCAACGTTGGCATAAAAACCTGCTTCTCAGGTGAGAGGATTTTCGCCGTCTCACCCATAAAACGAACCCCTGCAACAACGAGTGTTTGCGCTTCGCAATCTCTGCCAAACCGGGCCATTTCTAATGAATCAGAGACACAACCGCCGGTTTGCTCAGCCAAATCCTGGATATCACCATCTACATAATAGTGGGCAACCAGCGTAGCATTCGCTTCATCAAGGCGGCGGGCGATGTTCTCTTTAAGCTGATCGCGCTCCTGTGAATCGATGACGCATTCTTCAACTACTGGTACCTGTTGTGCTGTGAGGGTGTAGTCTCGCATTGCCGTACTCATAGTGGCTGCTTCGGCTCATAAAAGGGGCGGAAATTTTAGTTACAATACCCACAAAAAGCGAGTGATCGATCTTCAATATGCGCGTCCTGTTTCTTACTACTCCAATCGATCCTCCACACAACGACAACCACCTGCGTATTCCGCAGGCTTTTCGACAAGCAGGTTGGGTGGTCGATGAAACACCCCACGAAAGCCTCAGGCTCGAAAATGGCATTTTAGTAGCCGGCGTATTCGAATTATTGTCTTATGATTTAATTTGGCCGGTTGGGTTAGGCCCAGCCCGCAGTTTCTTAGATCGAGCCCAGTTAATGAGCCTGGTGCCGACCCAACAAATTGTCTCACCAACCGACCGCCAGACATTTCTCCACAACAAAGCACTCTGGCTTGAGCATGCACCCCTAAGTTTTGTCTCCGCCAACCTTAAAGAAGCGGAAGCTTTTGTCTCTGAGCAACAAGGTCTATGGGTGCTCAAGCCAACGGCAGCCAGTTTCGGCAATGACGTTGTGAAAATTGAACACGCTGAAGAACTTGCGCCTTATTTCGGCGAAGGTCGTTATTGGCTGCTGCAGAGGTATATCGACGGAATAAGCCAGGGCGAACTACGAACCCTGGTGGCTGGCAATCAAATTCTGGGTAGTTACTTGCGACAACCTCCCGATGGGAAATTCATCGCTAACCTCTCCCAGGGCGGCGTAGCCGCTCCTGGAATACTCAGTCCGATTCAAACGCAAAAAATTGAGTTTGTGAAAGCCCAATTGGCGAATTCAGGTATTAGGTTCGCTGCAATCGACATGTGTGAAGAATGGGTTTTAGATGTAAACATCGCCAACCCCGGAGGACTGGCGTCGCTGTCGCAAGTCTATGACCGTGACTATGGCCCAGATTTGGTTGCCGCAATTGGCACCGGCTTGTAGCTCGTGTCCGGCAAATTAGAACGTTGCGTTTCTGCCTGCAGCAGGCTCTTTGGCGCAAACTTCCTGCACCAACCAAGGTATGCCGCCAACTCAACTTCCGCCAATTCTTGAGTTTGATAAGGCCCTTGATCACACATTTCACGGGTTGCGAAGTACCATTCACTTTCAACGTTAAAAAAACGTTTTGCGCCAAAATAGGCGCGCTCTGATTTATCCCCAGTCCGCATACCGACCTCTTTTTTTTAACTTCTGGTGTCGTCTGGGATCAGCCTACCGATGGGATGTTCGAGCCGTGTATAAAAATGTAAGTAGTAAGTAAGTCGTCTCAGTGCACTTCACCGCCCGAGCGGTTGAGGATCATCAACTTGATCTCGGCGGTTCGATCTGTGCGCTCATCAATTTCACGCACGAATTAGACAATTATGGCCCGCCGCTCGGGATGCTTCGAAAGCCGATAGAAGGCCAGCGACGCCTCTAGCGTCCCAACTTTTTGCACAGCCAAATTCAACACATCCTCAAGGTCGAGTTCAAGTTCATCGTCGCTATTGTCGTGCACTGAATCGATCATATTCTCTGGGTTACTAAGGACCGAATTAGCGACTTCCACCGTCTACTCGAATCGTGGTAGCGGTGGTGAATTTCGAACTGGGTGAGGCGAGATACAATGCAGCGCCTACGATTTCTTCCGGCTTCCCGCCTCTGGCCAGTGCAATATTTTCCGCAGCCCGCTCTTCAAACGCCGGCATGTCCCATGCTTTTGAAATGTCAGTTAAAAACGGCCCAGCGATAATGCAGTTAACTCTAACCTTAGGACCATATGCAAAAGCGAAAGATCGAGTAAGAGCGTTGAGCCCAGACTTTGCTGCACCATACGGTTCTGACGTCGGCGACGGATTTACACTCGCCGTACTACTGATATTGATGATGCTGCCGCCTGCACCAGCTGCCATGCGTTCTCCGATCAATGCCATTAACCGAAAAGGGCCTTTCAAGTTAAGACCGACGACCTTATCAAAAAGCTCCTCCGTGACATCGGTGAGGTTTTCGTACAAGGGAGACATCCCTGCGTTGTTTATTAAAATATCTACTTTGCCGAATTTTTCATAAGCGGCATCGACAAGACCGTCCAATTCATCCCACCGACCAACGTGACAGCCGTAGGCTAGCGCTTCACGACCCATGGCTTCAATTTCGCTGGCTACTTCTTGGCAGGCCTCAGCCTTACGGCTAGTTACCACCACATTGGCACCACGAGCCGCCAGGCCTAAGGCCATTTCTCGACCCAACCCGCGGCTCCCACCAGTAACGATGGCAACTTGGCCACTAAAATCTAATAACTGATCCATTCTTTCCCCATAATGCTATTATTCTCGGCTGCTCACACCTTAGCTCATGGAGCCCAGGGGTACAAAAAAGGTGGGCGCACAAAATTCGGATCTACTGACGTTCAACGCGTTGATGGGGATACGCTTGCAGGGCGCAGATTTCGAAAGGAGTCTTCGAAACAAGATTTCGATAGATTTTTTCATGCATCACTTTTAGGAGAACAATATGGGAATGCTGGACGGTAAAGTTGCATTAGTAACAGGCGCAGGCGGCGGTCTTGGACGTGCACATGCACTGCTCTTAGCCCAAGAGGGCGCGAGCGTTGTGGTTAACGACCTAGGTGGTTCACGAGATGGAACCGGTGCTGGATCTTCAATGGCGGACACAGTAGTCGAAGAAATTAAAGCCGCTGGTGGCCAAGCCGTTGCGAACTACGGCAACGTCACTAGTCGTGAAGACGCCCAGGGTATGCTGCAATCTGCAATCGATGCGTTCGGAAAACTCGACATCTTAATTGCCAATGCCGGCATCCTAAGAGACAAGTCGTTTAAGAATATGGACGACGGCATGTGGGACGCGGTAATCGCTGTCCACCTAAAAGGCACTTACCTCACGGCGAAAGTGGCCTATGACCACATGATCGAACGTGGCGAAGGTGGTCGTATTATCGTCACTTCTTCAACTTCAGGGTTGCTCGGCAATTTCGGACAAACCAACTACGGCGCAGCCAAAGCCGGAATCGCGGGCTTTATGCGTTGCTTGTGGCTTGAAGGTTTAAAGTACGGCGTCACCGTAAATGTCCTGGCACCGACCGCAACATCTCGTATGACCACCGATATTCTTCCTGAAGACATGCAAGAGAACTTTCCTCCAGAAGCGGTCTCGCCACCCATTGTTTGGTTGTGCACCGATGAGGCGAAAGATGTTACCGGTCGTCAATTCCTGGTGGGCGGCAACAGTGTCAACTTACTCTCATGGCAACTAACCCCTATCGCCAAGCGTCCACTTGAAGAAGGTATTTGGGGTGTGGCTGAAATTGGCGAAAAAATAATGGAAGGCAAAGATGCCTGGCCCCCAATCAATCCAATGCGCGGCTAAGCCTAGCCACCCAATGAGCTGGCTTATGAAGTGCGGGAAAGGCAGTGCCTTTCTCGTGCTTGTTGTTACAGCCAACCTGAGTTTCGGCTCCCTCCAGCAAGAGGACACCGTCAACAGCCACAGTGTCGTGCAATTGGTGTGCCGCGACATCGTCGACAACGTCCGCACCACCAGCCTCCGCACACTACTCAGCACCGATCCAAAACTACAGCCTGAAGCCGACATCGCCATCCAAGAGATTCAACAAGGTCATGGCGATAGCCTTGTCCAAGACTGGGCTGTTATTACGCTTGACGGTCGCTTTGAAGGAGCCTCGCCAAGACTGAAATGGCACGCACCCAAAATTTCCGAACTCACTGCATTTGTTGAACGCGATAGCGAAGTGCTAGTCATGCGCCATGCGAATGATCCTGAGTGGCACAGTGCGATTAATGTCATCCGTTTACTGGACGACGAAATCGTCGGCGCAATTCAGCTCGCCACCCAGCGAGCACAAAACAACTATTAATCTCTCTGTGAGGAAGCATGTTAGATCTACATTACTGGCCTACCCCTAACGGCAAAAAAGTAACGATTCAGCTTGAAGAATGCGGGCTCGATTACAACGTTATTGAGTGCAACATCGGTAAAGGCGACCAATTTACCGACGAATTTCTCCGCATTAACCCCAACAACCGAATGCCAACCCTGGTTGATCATGCACCGGCTGATGGCGGCGAGCCGGTGTCGGTTTTCGAGTCCGGGGCGATCATGTTGTATATCGCAGAAAAAACCGGGCAATTCATGCCACAGGATGTGCGCGGTAAAACCAATGTTCTCCAATGGGTGATGTGGCAAATGGCCAATCAAGGTCCAAAGACGGGCGAGTGCGGGCATTTCCGTCGACTAGGTGAAAGCCAGGGCGATCAATCATATGCCGTTACACGATTCACAGACGAGGTGAACCGGTTCTATGGTGTGCTTAACAACCAACTCTACAACCAGCGCTATCTTTGTGGCGATGAATACTCTATAGCCGATATGATTTGTTATCCCTGGACAATTAATTGGCAGGGTCAGGGGCAGGAAATCGAGGAGTTTCAATACTTCAAACGATGGGCTGCTGAGCTAGCAGAACGCCCTGCAGTACAGCGCGGAATGGCAGTAGGTAGTGACATGAACAACGATTTCTCCAAACTCTCCACAGAGGAAGCCTCAGCCCTACGGGCACTCCTGTACAACCAACGGGCACGCCCGGCGCCTAGTTCCGGTGGGCTCTTGTAAGGAAACAGTGGGGCAAACAGAGGGGTCAGAGGGCAAACAGAGGGGTCAGAGGGCAAACAGAGGGGTCAGAGTAGGGG
>JBNMMV010000279.1:0-5796 GCA_051270205.1 Limisphaerales bacterium | reverse complement strand
ACTAGACGTCGCTATGCCTAAGTTGGAGAAGCTTTTTATTGAAGTCGCTCTTAGAAAGTCGAACGGCCGCAAACGCGATGCGGCCGACCTGCTCGGATGGGGTAGAAATACCCTCACCCGAAAAATGCGAGAGCTAGACCTAGACTAAGGAATAACTTGGGCACCCTGGGCGACGATGCCAGTCGTGGCTGTATAGGTGAATTGTGGAATCGCAGTTGCCGTTGTGCAGTACAATTCCACTCCCGTTCAAGAATTTTCCACGCTGTGACATTTCAAGTCGTCCTTTACGAACCAGAAATACCCCCAAATACCGGAAACATCATTCGTTTGTGTGCAAACACGGGTGCCACGCTACATTTGATAGAACCACTAGGGTTTGAATGGGAGAACTCTCGGCTGAAACGTGCGGGTTTGGATTATCACGATTTGGCCCGCGTTACACGGCACGCGTCATACGATGCCTACTTGGAAGCGCTGCAACCGAAACGCATCTATGCCTTCACAACTAAGGCCAGCCACCCTCATACAGACCCAAGCTATGAAGCGGACGACGCTTTCATGTTTGGACCAGAGACTCGCGGATTGCCAGAGGAGGTTATCGCCGGAATACCCGAGGAACGACGGATCAGAATTCCTATGCAGCCTGAATCTCGCAGTCTCAATCTGGCAAATGCTGTGGCGATATCGCTATACGAAGGTTGGCGCCAGCTAGGTTTTACAAACGCCCGCTAATGGGTTTTTGGAGTGGGTTGTGTCTCTTGTGCCTGTTGTTTTTGTTGTTCCTGTTGCTGCTGAAGGGCTTCGGCGAACAGTATTTCGAAATTCACAGGAGCCAGCACTAAAGGTGGAAAACCACCTTTGGTGATTAGCGAGTCGATGCTTTCACGTAGATAGGGGAATAGCGCGTTGGGACAATGAACACCCAATACCGGTGCGGCATTGTTGCCCTCGACACCCTTAATCACGAAAATACCCGCTTGGTGGACTTCAGCGATATAGGCGACACGGTCGGCGTCGCGGGTCGCAGAAACCGTCGCAGACAACACAACCTCATGGCGACTATCACCTAGGCTGTTGACCCGAGTATTGATATCGACCTTCATTTCCGGCCGAACCTGTTCAGTGAAAATGGAAGGCGCGCCGGGAGATTCAAAAGAAGCATCCTTCAAATAGATGCGCTCGATATTCATCTGTACTTGTATTTTTTCTTCAGCCATATTTTCTCTTCAGCCAACTCTACTTCACAACCGGCAGGTTTTGACTACGCCACTCGCCTAATCCGCCGCGCAGACGGGAAACTTGTTCGAAGCCATTTTTACGTAACGTAGTGCCTGCAGCACCTGCATGCTGGCCCATTTTACAGGCGACTACCACGGGTCTGTTTTGGTGTTTTTTGAGCTCATCAAGACGACTTTCAAGGTTTGCGTACGGAATATTGATTGAATCGACGATGTGTCCCGTATCAAATTCAGCCTTATCGCGCACATCGAGCACCAAGGCGTTTTCGTTGTTGACCATTTGTACCAGCTGTTGGGCAGAAATGCTGGCACCGCCACGACTCATCTCATTGCGTATAAAAAGCGCCAATAGCACAACGAAACACCCAACTAGGTAGGGGTGACTGCTAACAAAAGTGAAGATGTCTTCCATAGTTATTCAGTTCATGAAAACGCGCGATTATACACATCGTTGGCGGGGATTTTTGCTAGAATTCTCCGCCACCGCATTCGGCCTTTAGAAGGAGACTTTTGGTGCGCCAAACGAACTTATTGGTCATTTTAGACGGTTTTGGGTACCGCGAAGCCCAGCAGTCCAATGCGATTGCTCTGGCAGACACGCCAACCTGGGACAGCCTCTGGCAATCCCAACCACATACCTTGATCTCCGCGTCTGGAGAAGATGTAGGCTTGCCACCTGGGCAAATGGGTAATTCAGAAGTAGGCCACATGAACTTAGGTGCAGGCCGCATCATTTATCAGGACTACACGCGTATTGATCGCGCCATTGAACAAGGCGAGTTTCGCAACAACCACACGCTAAACGGGCTGATAAAGAAACTCGACTCAGATCACGCCTTACACATTATGGGCCTACTCTCTCCGGGCGGCGTACACAGTCACGAAGATCAAATCTTAGAGATGATTCGCTTCGCCCATGCAAAAGGTGTACAGAAAGTTTACTTGCATGCCTTCTTAGATGGACGGGACACACCACCGCGTTCCGCAGAAGCGTCTATTCAACGAGCCGAGCAGCTTTTTGCCGAACTCGGTTGTGGCCAAGTTGCCAGTGTTTGCGGCCGCTACTATGCCATGGACCGTGACAACAACTGGGATCGTGTCGAGCCGGCTTACAATCTACTGGCAAGAGGCGAAGCACCCTTTCACGCGATGACTGGCATTGCCGCGTTGCAAGACGCCTACGCACGTGACGAGAACGACGAGTTTGTACAACCCTGTGCTATTCACCACGCCGATGCCCTTCCGATAGCAATGCACGACGGCGACGGCATTGTTTTCATGAATTTTCGATCGGACCGAGCGCGCCAGCTCACGCGCGCACTGACCCAACCAGCGTTCGACGGTTTCGAACGGCGCACCACATTAGATTTTTGTGAGTTCGTAACGCTGACCCATTACGCAGACGACATCGAACTGCCATGCGCCTTCGACCAAGCCAAATTCGACAATACGCTGGGGCAATATCTTGCCAAATTAGGTAAGCGCCAGCTTAGAATTGCAGAAACCGAAAAGTACGCCCACGTGACCTTCTTCTTTTCTGGCGGGGTTGAACAGCCGAGCGAAGGTGAAGACCGAATCCTGGTTCCCTCACCGAAAGTGGCAACCTACGACTTGCAGCCAGAAATGAGCGCTGCTGAACTAACAGACAAACTCACCGAAGCGATACACAGCGGTAGTTACGATGTCATTATTTGTAACTATGCCAACGGCGATATGGTGGGTCATACAGGCCAATTAGAAGCCGCCAAATTGGCCGTTGCCACTTTGGACAAGTGCTTGGCGCAGATAAAGGTAGCCATCCAAGATACCGACGGACAAATGCTCGTTACCGCCGACCACGGCAATTGTGAAATGATGCTTGACCCACAGAGCCAGCAGGCGCACACCGCCCACACACACAATGCCGTACCTTTAGTTTATGTCGGCAACCAATCGCTGAGCTTTGTCGATGGCGGCACGTTGTCTGACGTCGCCCCAACGATGCTGGATTTGATGCACTTAGAAATTCCCGAGGAAATGACAGGAAAATCACTTGTTAACATTGAGACCCGGAAAACGGCATAGTTTTAATTTTGCTTAAACCCTGTACTTAAACCCTGTGCTTAAACTATGCGCTCAATTTGTAGTGTTTTGTGCCATTGCTTTGCACTTTAGCGTCTTTGCCGAAGAGATAGGGGCCGAAGAGGCCGATGCCGATGGCACGGCAAAACAACTCGAATCTACAATTGAACGACTTAATGCCTTGGACGAGTGGTTCAGCGAAGCCGAGAAAAAACGCGCCGTATGGCTGGTGGAACTACAACGCCAAGATCGCGATATCTCTCACCTTAATGTCGAAGTACAACGTACAGCGGCCCTCTTACGCACTACCCAAAACGAATTGGTCGAGCTAAAAACTGAAGTCGAAACCACTGAAAGCCTAAAGAAAACCCAGGCTGCGCGAATTGCCACACACATCGCCGCGGCCTACCGCCTAACTGGTCAAGACTTTTTAAAACAACTGCTCAATCAGGAATCACCTGACACGCTCGACCGCATGATGCGATATCACCGTTTCTTCAGCACCTCGCGACTAGAAGTTATGGTGGCCTATCGCGAGACGTTGGCCACTCTGACCACGTTAAACGTAGAACTGGAGTCCCAACAAGAAACTCAACAAACCCGCCGCCAAGCTTTGGAGACAGAAAAACAAGGACTGAGTGAAGAACGAGGCACCCGCTCTGGTCTCATCAGCCAACTCGACAGCGAAAAAGAAACACGAGGGCAAGAGTACGACCGCCTACAACAAGACCGCGTTCGACTAGGAAACTTGTTAACTGAACTGCGGCGGCGCAGCACCGAACTTGATGGCAGCGCCTTCAAGACAGCTAAAGGTACATTGCCGCTGCCTGTCACAGGTCCAATAAGACACGCATTTGGCAGCATGAGGGCAGACAATCGGCTTCGCTGGCACGGCATCGACATTGAGTCCGATCACGGCACACCGATCACCGCAGTTTTTCGAGGGCGGATCATCTTCGCAGATTGGCTACGCGGTTTCGGTTTCTTGGCCATCGTTGATCACGGCAGCGAATACATGACGTTGTATGGCCACGTAGATGTGCTTTATAAGAACGTTGGCGATTGGGTAGAAAGTGGTGAGGCGATCGCTGCCGCAGGCAACAGCGGCGGTGTTCGTGATATTGGGGTCTATTTCGAAGTGCGCCACAAAGGCCAACCCCAGGACCCCATTAACTGGATAGACAGATAACGGAATAGACAGATGAATTATAGACTTAAGCATTGGCCGATTGTGTTGCTTGCCTTGCCATCCTTGGGCTTGGGCCAGGCCATTGCAGATTTACCCAGTACCGCACAAGCAGAAGATGGCACCTATATTACCTGGCGCGAACACATCATTGATGATCCTACCCGGGGTGTGGCCGATCTTTCTGGCAGCGATGGCTTGGCCATGGCGGATCTTGATTTGGACGGGCATCTCGACATTGTTTCTGTACACGAGTCAGACACTATCTACGATGGAAAACCTATCGGGCATGTGCGCATCGCCTGGGGTACCAGTGATGCAAACACCTGGCATCTTACGACGCTTGCAAGCGGACCAGAGGCCGCTGCCGCTGAAGATGTCAGCATTGCAGATGCCAACGGTGATGGTTACCCAGACGTTATCGTTGCCGCCGAACTTGCCCACCTCATTTATTTTCAGAACCCAGGTGCCGAAGCCCGCGAGAAAGTGTGGCCACGCGTGATCCCTCGTATTACCCAAGAACGCGGCTCCTACATTCGTGTGTTCTTTGCAGACTTTGACAACGATGGCAAACCAGAGGTTGTTGCTCCTAACAAAGGCGCGCAAAACCCTGATCTGGAACAACCGGCGAAGTTGAACATCTCCATCTACCACCTGCCTGCCGATCCTTTGAAAGGGAATTTGTGGACGGAACAACTACTCACCAAGGTGCGTATCCCAATCAACGCCGAGCCCGTCGACTTAGATGACGACGGAGACCTGGATTTGGTGGCAGGTTCGCGCGGTGAAGCGCGTATTCTCTGGCTAGAAAACCAGGGTCAATTCGTCTTCAAAGAGCACGAAATAAAAACCCTTGGACAACCGCCAAACACTGCCTTGACGGGATTTAACATGGACTACGCAGATCTCAACGGCGATGGTAAAAAAGACATCGTCTCCACCGCTTGGCCCGGCTATTTGCTGCTACTCACAGCCCCTGCGACCCCCAACCTTCCTTGGCAGGTCACTGAGATAGGCCGTTTGCTGCCTGATCAACTTGTTTCAGTTCGTTTGGCAGATGTAGACGGCGACACCGACCTGGATGCGTTCGTCGGAGCCTATAGTCGCGGCGCTCGCGACCAAGATACCAACAAAGTAGGTGATTCAACCGGACGAATAAGTTGGATGCAAAACCCCGGCTCAGACAACGCCGCTTCAGGACCATGGACACGCCATGACATCAGCCGTCGTAATCGTGGCATGTACGATAAATGGCTGGCCCGGGATATGGATCAAGATGGCGATTTAGACTTCGTCGGCACGCGCGGCAAC
>JBNMMV010000278.1:0-5828 GCA_051270205.1 Limisphaerales bacterium | reverse complement strand
ACTGAGGTTTGATCCGTCGAAGCGCATCAATTTTTTCTGACGCATACCGACAATGAGGAGATCGCCGTTGGGAAGCCAGCCTAATCCGGATGGGTCGTCGTCGGGAATTTCAACCACAGTCTCGGCACTCCCATTCGGGTGAACTTTTAATACCCGACGAGCATGCATATCGGATAACCACAAATGGCCGTCGCGAAAACGTGGACCTTCGCCGAAACAGAGACCATCGATTAGAATGTTGTCGGTCATATATATTGCCTTTTGAATTGTCTGTTCTATTGCTTTTGTTATAGCTTTTTCCAGTGCCGGGGAAGCCTGCCAATACGGTCTATGGTTTTACAGTCTTTTTACCATCGATGTCATATCGGCGTATAATGAGTTAACCATAACAATAACTATTATAGGAGTTACAATGAACTTTAAGCTCGTAACGATTTTATTTCTGGCGCTCGGTCTGTCTGCATGTGGTGGAGAGTCGTCTCAAGGGGCGGCAGAAGATGCAGCGTCTGATGCAGCTGGTGAGTCTCAAGGCATGCTTGAGTCTGCAGGAAGTGCTGCCGGTGGTTTGTTAGAAGATGCTCAAGACGCGGCTGGTGATGCGATGGAAGGCGTTGGTGAGATGGCTGGTGATGCAATTGATGGCGCTGGTGATTTGGCTGACGATGCAGGTGATATGGCAGGCGATGCGATGGACGCTGTTGGCGATGTTGCTGAAGATCTCGGTGAAGAAGGCGAGTCTGTTCTAGGTGCACTTGACGACTAAGTTTTCGACAGATTATGGGGCAGAGCAGGCTCTGCCCCATTACATCCTTTTCCCTAACTGACCCCTTTCCTTAACCAACCCCTTTCCCGTATCAATCTCTCTCTCGAATCCTCGGTCTCGGTCTCGGTCTAGGTCCAGTTAGGTAGTGCTTCTGCGATTTCTTCCGGAGTTACTTTCGGGCCAAATCTGGCCACAATGTCGCCATTTTTTGCGACCAGGAATTTGGTGAAGTTCCACGGAATATCCGTTGTACCATCTTCTCCCGGCTGAGCGCTTTTCAACATTTCGTATAAATCGCAAGCACCGTCTCCGTTGACGTCAACTTTCGCGAACATCGGGAAATTGGCTTGGTATTTTTCTGTGGCAAATGCGAGGATTTCCTCTTCGCTGCCTGGTTCTTGTGCACCAAACTGGTTACACGGAAAGGCCAAGACGGTGAAGCCTTGATCACTAAAATTTTCTTGCAGAGTACGCAGCCCGGCGTACTGTGGGGTTAAGCCTCAGCGGCTGGCGACATTTACAACCAGGCAGGTAGTATCTGCGTAGCCCGAAAAGTCTACACTTTCGCCGGTAATCGACTGCATGTTGAGTGAATGAAAATCTGACATGTATGCTCCCTTATTTAAGACATTTTATATTTAACGACACTTACATGGTGCCCTTAAACGATAGTAGCGTACAGCAGCACTTCTCGGTACTATCGCTTGTTCGGGAAATATTCACTTTAGGAGAAAACTATGCGCGATGTAGTCATCGTAGATAGCGTACGAACAGGTCTTGCAAAGGCTTTTCGTGGCAGCTTCAACTTAACGCGTTCTGACGATATGTTAGCCCACTGCATCGACTCTCTGCTTGATCGAAATGAGCAGATTGGTGTTGATGAAGTCGAAGACGTATATGTTGGTGCAGCCAGTCATACCGGCGAACAGGACGGTAACTTAGCCCGTCTAGCAGTTATTTTATCCAAACTACCGGTTACCGCTGCGGGCGTGACCATCAATCGCTTTTGTTCTTCAGGCTTGCAGTCTATTGCCATGGGAGCGAACCAAATTGCCTCCGGTCAATCTGAAGTAGTCATTGCAGGTGGTGTAGATTCTATTTCCATGCGCACGCGTCAAGAGGCGGGTAAAGCAGGTCAAAACAAACGCTTGCTGGAAGAAAAGCCAGAGATTTTCATGGCCATGGGTAACACAGCTGAAGTTGTAGCACGTCGTTATCAAGTCACTCGAGAAATGCAAGACGAATACGCACTGCAAAGCCAGACTCGTTACGCTGCGGCAGTTGAATCAGGCAAAATTGCTGAAGAAATTGTAGCCATGAACGCAACCATGCTGAAAGTCGACAAAGAAACTGGTGAAGAAAGCCATGTTGATGTGGTTGTCGACAAAGATGAATGTAGTCGTCCAGGTACGACTTTGGAAGCTTTGGCATCGCTTGCACCTGCATTCGAAGAAGACGGGTCTGTTACGGCCGGTAATGCATCGCAGTTGTCTGATGGTGCGTCAATGACGATGTTGATGAGCGCAGATCGTGCGGCTCAACTTGGCATTCAGCCAATCGGCATCTACCGCGGATTTACCGTCGCTGGTTGTGAGCCAGACGAAATGGGCATCGGTCCTGTTTTCGCTATTCCTCGTTTGTTGAAGAACGCGGGTCTGACCCAGGATGACATTGACTTGTGGGAGCTGAACGAAGCGTTTGCTTCTCAGGCTCTGTATTGCCGTAATGCGTTGGACATCGACAACGAGAAATACAATGTTCTCGGTGGCAGCATTAGCATTGGGCATCCATTTGGCATGACAGGGTCACGCCAAACAGGATTGATCTTGCGTGAATTGGGTCGTCGTAAAGCCAAGTATGGTGTTGTCACCATGTGTATTGGTGGTGGACAAGGTGCAGCGGGTCTATTTGAAGCAGCCTAGGCTCACTTCTATGCACTTAAGTGTTTGAAATTTAAGTGTATTCTTGTTGCAGTAGCTGTCCAGTTGCTGCGACAGGCTAATTCGTTGAGGCGTTCCGTACAGATAAGACGGATGAAACAAAAAGACGGATGAAACAAAAAGACGGATGAAACAAATTGAAACGGTGGGGAAATGACAGCGCAACAGCGCTGTCTCACAATAACAACCACTGAAAAATACTAAGAACCACTTAAGTGGTCTGAAGTTTGAAACTAATATTGAAACTATAGGACTGCGAGTCAGGAAGGTCGATGACTCTAATTGGACAGTACACATTGCCACGCTTATTGGGTGAGAACTCGCTATTTAAGAAGTGTCTATTTTCGATGCGACTATTTTCGAAATGTATAGGCAAAAAAGTTGTTACACGCGTCTTTGCGCTGTGTATGGCTGTTGGCTGCGCGCAATCTTATGCATTGGCCGCCGCCGCTCCTGTAGATGATCTAAATAACAAAACAGACCAAGAACTTACCGAACTCACCGCCCGATGGGGTGATCTTTCTCCCGCAGAACGACGAATTCTGTTGGCTGAAGTACGTACCCGCATGCAACTTCGGCGACAGCAAACTATTCGTCAGCATTCTGGGCGACAACAAACTCGGATTGTGCCCAAAGTGCGTGTCACCCGTCGTTACGGACGTATTGTCCGCAAAGAAGATGGCACGGTCGTGGTACAAACTCAAACCATCGATCCTCAAGGCCGGCAAACGGTTAGTGAGCAACCTGCCCCTGCGCAGCCCACAACTGGGCGGCGCAATGGTCGAGTGACCTTTGGTTTCGGCTTTGAACGTCGTGTAAGGCGACAAAATCCGGTACAACCTAACCAGCCTGAATCCTCGCAAAATGTTGCCACTACCGGCGAAGAAAGCGTCGAAACTGAACCGCGTTCGCAGTAGTCTAACTTTCTTATGGAAAACGAAAACGCCAATCTTCTGGTGGTCGACGACGACCCGGAATTACGAGAGCTGACCGAAGCTTACCTGCTACAACAGGGCTTTGACGTACACTGTGTTGAATCCGGTGAGGCGATGGATGCGCATTTGCTGGAAAACTCTGCCGACCTAATTATTTTAGATCTAATGTTGCCAGGCGAGCATGGTTTATCGATTGCACAACGGCTCAAAAAGCACAGTAACATTCCCATCATCATTGTTTCCGCCCAAGGCGAGGACGTTGATCGTATTGTGGGCTTGGAAGTGGGTGCAGATGACTACCTGGCCAAGCCTTTTAATCCCCGAGAATTGTTAGCGCGAGTCCGTGCCGTGTTGCGCCGATCCCAACAAGGCGTAGACGAAAACGTGCCCAAGTCGACCTTCGGACCTTTTTCGTTAGATCTTAGCGCTCATCGATTGATGAAGCATGAGAATCAGGTACCGCTGACGTCTGGTGAGTTTGACCTGCTCAATATATTGGTATCCCACCCCAACAAAGTGCTTCATCGAGACAGAATTCTTGATTTACTAACCGGTGCTGAACGATCTCCCTTTGACCGTTCAATTGACGTGCGGGTTACCCGCCTGCGATCGAAACTTGAGGTCGACCCGGCAAACCCCGCGTACATAAAGACGATATGGGGTAAGGGCTACATGTTCTGTCCAAATGGGGATGGCTAGCGCTCATCGTTCTCCTGCGTCCCTTCTGGTTCGCACCAATCTAATTCTTGGGTTTAGTGCCCTG
Organism: Limisphaerales bacterium; assembly: GCA_051270205.1. GTDB lineage: Bacteria > Pseudomonadota > Gammaproteobacteria > Pseudomonadales > Azotimanducaceae > UBA4421. The sequence goes on along the minus strand of JBNMMV010000278.1, from coordinate 1,427 downwards.
CTCATCGCCGCCATAGCGACACTTGCCCTTTACGCCTTTGTCATTGACCCCATTAACGAACAATCAGCTGATGATGAAGCGGCGCTGTTAGTGCTGTCCGCCCAGACATGGGTAGAGTTACCACCCGCCGCGCGACCTTACTATGAGCTGGAGATGGCGGAAAATCATGACCTGATTATCAGTGAAGATGTGCAGCCACTGGCAGACTCAAAAATCCCCGGTGGATATTTCAACCTCTTGAAAAGTCGTTTGTCGGCTCGCTTAGACACCGAGATCGAGATGCTTGAAGGAGATGAGCTGTTGTGGGTTAACGTACCTATGGGTGGGCGTGAGCTTCAAATTGGATTCTCTCCAGAAAGAGAAGATGTGCAACCGCTGAACGGTGCAATTGTTATTGTCAGTCTGGGTGCCGCGATAGTGTTCTTCTCCTCACTGTTCATTGTGCAACGTATTGCCCGACCATTGGTGCAAATTGCGCTTCAGGCAGAACACTTCCGGGGAAGTGGCAATATAGAGCCCTTACCAGAAACCGGTCCGCGAGAACTTGCTTCTTTGGCTCATAACTTCAACACCATGGCGCAGGAGATATCTGCGCTACTTGCCAACAGAACAACGTTATTGGCGGGCATATCGCATGATTTACGCACGCCGCTTACGCGTATGCGGTTGGCTCTGGCGCTGCTACCGGAGAACGTCGACCCAGCATTGATTGAGCGATTCGAAAGAAATTTGGAATCTATGGATGAGCTCGTCGGTGATGCCCTGCGATTTGCTCGGGGTGCAGGCGAGGCCCCACAAGAAATAGATATTGTCAGTTTCACTCGTGAAATTGTGGGGCAATTTGAGCACGAGGTATCGATTCAGGTTGAGGGCGAAGCGCTGCAACGAGCCTTGGTCGCTCCGAGTGCCTTTAGCCGCGTATTGATAAATCTAATCTCCAACGGCCTGAAGCACGGCGGGCGCGTTGTGGTGACCGTAAGCCGAAACTTAGTCGAAATTGCAGATAACGGTCCAGGTATTCCCGTCGAATACCGCGAACAAGTGTTTCAGCCCTTTTTTCGTTTGGATATGGCACGTCAATCAACCACGGGTGGTAGCGGCTTAGGCTTGGCCATTGTCTCGCAGCTTTGCCAGGTACATGGCTGGCACGTCAGCATAGGTGACAGCGCACAAGGCGGTGCGAGCATTCGTCTAGAGTTCGGGTTGCAAGCGATCAGCTAAGGCCGGGTGCGAAACAATTTGTCACAATAATGCCCGCTGGCGAAATTATCTCGAAACGTTTTCGGCGCAAAGTAACACCATTACTTGTTGAAGTTGACGGGTAATAAATCCCCTTTACCTTTGTTGGTGCGGTGAAGCACTCAAAGGTGGGACCTCGGAAACGAGGTCAACTGTAAAAGGCCGCCAACTACCTCTCCAGGTTGGCG
>JBNMMV010000277.1:0-5837 GCA_051270205.1 Limisphaerales bacterium | reverse complement strand
CTATTGAGCATCCCGTGGGTCTTGATGACAAACTTCTCCAACAATGGACTCAGTCTGACGCTGTTTATGTGCCAACAATCGACCACAATCGGTACTACGCTGATCATCGGGGTGAGTATGGGTACGGTGAGAAAGTCGAGGCGGAATTACGAGAGCACGTGATTAAAAACATCGAAAACCTCCGCCGGGCGCACAATGCTGGTGTCCGCGTGGCGATGGGATCCGATGCTGTGATGACGATGTTTGGTCAGAACACCCGTGAGCTCGAATGGTTCGTAGAAGCAGGTTTGACGACTAGCGAAACGCTACAGGCGGCAACCATTAACGGTGCTTTGCTGCTGGGACAACAAAACCGCCTTGGCCGTCTCCAGAAGGGCTTCGCCGCCGACATTATTGCTCTTAAAAGCAGTCCATTAGAGGACATTCGTGCGCTTACTCGAAACGTAACTTGGGTGATGAAAGGCGGGCAAATTGTGCACCAGAAAGAGAACTGATCTTTACGCCGATGATCAAGGTGCTGGGGTGGCATGTCTCATCTGAGTAGTCTAAGTAGATCAGACCAATTTTTTAAATTTGGTCGGCGTGGAGAGATTTGAACTCCCGACCCTCTGACCCCGAGACAGATGCGCTACCAAACTGCGCTACACGCCGAAGGTTAAAGTATAAGTCTCAGAAAACTCGACGTCGAGGTGTGGCTTAGCTAAAGCAACTCGGTTGCTAGTGCGTCTAGCGATGCCAAAATATTGTCTTGTTGATAGAACCCAAGCATTGGGATGACGCGGGTAACGCCCAGCGCTGCGTAGTCTTCGACCATGGTTTTAGTAGGTGGCTTAGGTGGTGTGATTGACAGGCTTAAATCTCCCAGCACATCGGGTCGGTTGTGCCGCGCTTTGGCGAGTTCTAGCGATTCGATTGTTTTGGCAGTTGCCGATACGTCCATGGCGAAGCCGTACCAACCCTGGCCATGGGTAACCGCTCGTCGGAGGGCTGCTGGGCTAGCGCCTCCAACAATGATAGGTGGTCCGCCAGGCGTGTGAGGTCGAGGCTGAGCTTGGATTTTGTCAAACTGCGTGAATCTGCCGGAGAAGCTAGGCTGAGGATCGTTCCATAGCACGCGCATTGCGTCGATATATTCGTCGGTTCGAGCACCACGCGTTGGGAAATCGACACCGAGGGCTGCGAATTCTTGATGTAGGTAGCCTGCGCCTATGCCGAAGATCAGTCGACCGTTACAAAGGACATCTAGCGAAGCCATTTCTTTGGCAAGCACGACAGGATTGCGTTGCGCGATCAATGTGATTCCAGTCGCCAGTCCAATTTTGCTGGTTACACCTGCGAGGTAGGATAGGAGTGCGGGCGGGTGCAGCATGGGTGTTTCTGGGTCGGCAGGTGAGGGCGCTTCTCTGGGGTCAGGTAGCACCACATGTTCGCCGGTCCAAAGTGACTCAAACCCGAGCATTTCAGCATGTTGCGCGACCTGTTTCGCCCACGTCGGATCCGCCAAAAAATTCATGTTAATGCCGAAAAGTCCGATGTTCATATGCTTGTTTTGCCCTAAAAGATGCACCAAGTTATAAACGGACCATCGATGAGTTGCAAACATTTCCCTTAAATGGGAGATATTGTGAAATTCAGGCGAAAGGCGCAATATTAAAGAGCCATCAGACAACAGGATTCCCTTATGTTGCGTCTCTTCGTTTCTTTTCTAGCTGTTTTATCTATTTCAGCTCAAGCGCTATCACCTTCAGATCATGTCAGTAACTTTAGACTGTTCGACCACACCGGTGACTCACACCAGCTGCATTACTTCAGTGATGCAGATGCAGTAGTGCTGGTAGTGCAAGATTCAAGCTGTGCTGCGAGCCAATCTGCTGCGCAACAGGTTGAACAATTGCAATCGCAAAGCGGCGAGCGTGTGCAGTTTTTCTACGTTAACCCGACCCAAGATCGCAGCGCACTACAAGACACCGACTCTGCGGTACCGGTACTGGTGGATGATGCACAGCTGGTTGGGCGAACGTTTGGGCTCAACAAGGCTGGTGAAGCTTTATTAATCGACCCTAAAACCTGGTCGTTGGCATACCGTGGAGATGCGGGTAAGCCACTGGCAGCCGCACTAAACGAAATGCTCGCAGGTCAACCGATCACGACGGCTCAGACCGAAGGTGTTGGATGTGAAATTAGCTACACACCCACCCAGGGCGATTTAATCTCTTATACCGATACCATTGCACCGATCCTCGCCGAGAACTGTGTCAATTGTCACCGTCCAGGTGGCATCGGACCTTGGGCGATGACCGAATACAATATGGTTCGTGGTTTTTCGTTGATGATGCGTGAGGTTCTCATGACTAAGCGCATGCCGCCATGGCACGCGGATCCCACCGTTGGGCACTGGTCAAACGACCGATCCCTGAGTCGTGAAGATATACAAACACTTGTCAGCTGGATTGATGCCGGTGCGCCTAGAGGCGAGGGTGCGGATCCACTGACCCAATTTGACTCCGTGAAGCCAGTCTGGGGCAATCTTGGAGAACCTGATCTGGTGATTAATATTCCGTCGACTGAAATACCGGCAACGGGTGTCGTTGACTACCAGTATAAATATGTGGCGAATCCGCTTGACCATGATGTTTGGGTACGCGCCTCGCAGATTATTCCGGGAGAGCGTGCAGCATTGCATCATGTCATTTCACGATTTGGCGAGCTTGTAACAGAGGGGCCTCGTAAAGGACGCATTTCTAATCGTGCAATTGGTGGCGGTTTAGCGGGCTACGTGCCAGGTGCCGAAGCCCGAAATTTACCAGACGGAACGGGTACTCTATTGCCCGCCGGCGCCACAATTGAATTCCAAATGCACTACACAACCTCAGGCGTTGCGGCGACGGATCATTCAAAAATCGGCATCTATTTCCATGATGTTGAACCTGAGCACAAGATCAATGCAATGATTCTAGCTAACGGCAAATTGCGTATTCCACCTAATTCTAAAAACCACTCAGAAAAGGCAGTGCGTGAGTTTAAAACGGATTCGTTGATGTACAGTATTCTTCCTCACAGCCATTTTCGTGGCAAGGCGGCTAAGTTTGTAGCTCAGTACCCAGATGGATCAACTGAGATGTTGTTGAACGTGCCTAACTACGACTTTAATTGGCAGACGACATACCAGCTCACTGAGCCCAAGTTTATGCCTGCAGGCACCAAAATTGTTTATACCAACTGGTGGGACAATTCTTCACAGAATCCGGCCAATCCGGATCCCACAAAAGAAGTTACCTGGGGGCCGCAGTCGTTCGAGGAAATGATCTTTGGTGCAATCTCTTACCGTGAAATCTCTTACCCCGAAACCTCTTACCCCGAAAACAAGGCAGAGGAAGGCGATGAGGTGGCAGGTTCTGAGTAGCATGCGATGGATAATTGGTGCTATCGCTACGGGGTGCTTAGTCACTCCGTTTGCGTTTGCAGAAGTCGACCTGTCAGGTACTTACGACGTCGCCACGCTGACGCCACTACAAAGACCTGCGCATTTTGGAGCAAACCTCTTTTTGACGCCAGCTCAAGCTGAAGTACTGGCTGCCGCCGACCGAGATCGAGAAGAGGCCGATTCGGCACAGAGCAATCCGGATCGTGAAGCACCACCGGAAGGTGGTGACGGTTCTGCGGGCGCATCTGGAAACGTTGGAGGTTACAACACTTTTTGGATCGACAACGGTGATCAAGCTTTTACAGTCGATGGACAGTTTAGGACCTCCATCATCACTTATCCAACTGATGGGCGCCAACCGGCTATGACCGCAACTGGCAACGCGAAGGTTGCCGAACGACGCAAGCGAAGACGTCCGAATTCAGGCACTGCGTGGTGGTTGGCTGAAGATGGACCTGGCCCTTATGACAATCCTGAAATGCGCCCGCTAGCTGAACGCTGCTTGCTGGGTTTTGGACCCGTAGCAGGACCTCCCATGTTGCCTGCACTATATAACAACGTTAAGCGAATCATTCAGACTGACGAGACCATCATGATCATGGCTGAAATGGTCCATGATGCCAGGGTGGTTCGTATGAACGCAGAACATAGACCCGCATCTGTGCGAACTTGGCTGGGTGATTCCATCGGCTGGTGGGACGGCGATACGCTGGTGGTTGAGACCACCAACTTCAAAGCACAACCTGCGCTATATAACGCAAGCCATGAGCTAAAAGTAACCGAACGCTTTAACCGCATAGACAGCAAGACTTTAGGCTATGCCTTCACAGTCGAAGATCCTGCCATCTGGAGTGAGGCATGGAGAGGAGACTATCCTTGGCCGGCCACAGCAGAAAAGTTGTTTGAGTACGCCTGTCACGAAGGCAACTACGCCCTCGGCAACATTATGCGCGGCGCGCGTATTCTAGAACAAGATATCGAAGGTCCAGCCGCCGCAGGTCAAGATTAGCCTGGTTCCGAGTCTCGCCTCCGGCCAACACTAGATAGCGTCTGTGCCGAAAGGGTAGACTTAGATTAAGGGATTGCGTAAGGCATTTGATCTGGCGTAAGACATTGCGGCATTAAACCCAAGCCGTACGTAAAAAAAAGACCTGGCGTCCTCGCTAGGGCTTCTTTTTGGAGAACGGGCACCGCGGAGCGGCGCCGGGCCGTCACAATGTCTTACGCCAGATCAAATGCCGTATCGAATACCCAACACCCGAAATCGCACTCTTCAGACAAGACACTTACTAGCCGAGAATCTGTTCTCGCTCGTAAAGATGAATACTAATCCAGGACAAAATTGCCCCGTAGACCAACGTACTTACTATTGAAGTTGCCGCATGGATCGCTTCAATGCTCTCACCTTTTATTAAGTCAGCAACCAAGGTTGCCTGACTTAAGCTCGGAACTAACATTATACCCAGCGAAGTTTCTACGTTGGTTAGCTGAGCGAAAATAAGCGGTAATGTCGGCACGATAATGACCATAGTCAAATAGGTCTGCGCTTCTTTGTAGCTCTTGGCGAAGCTCGCTACAGCCGTAAGTAGACCGGCTGCGAAAATTAGTAGCGGTAGGCTGATTAGAAACATAGCGACCAACTGCGTCGCACCAATCTCTAACGCCATTCCAATGCGCTCAAAAGGCACGAATGGCACCGCGAAATACAGACTAAACAAGAATATGACGAGGCTCGCTGCACCAAAAATAGCAGTAGCGCCGATCTTACCCAAGACAAGCTGGGCTCGACTGACGGGTTGAGTGAGCAAAGGCTCTAGCGAACCATGTTCGCGCTCACCCGCAGTGGTATCAATGGCGAGATAGAAGCCACCCATAAAAATCACCAACACTAGAAAATATGGCAGGGAGGAAAGAATGGTAAGTGCGCGAGCAGCGGGAGAGGCTACGTCGATTTCCTGAGTGCCAATGGGTTGGGATAATGTCGGGTCTATGCCTCGCAGCTGCATACGCAGAAGACCAATCGTCCGGCTGTAAGTAGAAATGTAACCGCGCAGAATGGCTAAGTGACGCCGCGTAGAGGAAAATTGACTGCTGTCGTGAATCAAAGCCAGAGTGTTTCGGCTGCCTTGAGCATAGCGTTCTGCATAGTCGGGACTAATGACCAGTACCAGCTTGTGATCGCCGTCTTTAACAAGTGCCACTGCGTGTTCGGTTTCGACATGTTCGATGTCGGTGTCTTTTTGCGTCAGGAACGCCATTAATTGTGGTGCGTGTTGAGCGCCGACTACAGTAAAAGCAATGCCATCGTCGTTTTCGCCGAGCGCACGTTCCAGCACGAAGACCATAATGCCGACAAAGAAAATTGGTCCAAGAATTGCGAGAGAGAACGAAGAGATGATCGTCCGGCGGTCTC
>JBNMMV010000276.1:0-5870 GCA_051270205.1 Limisphaerales bacterium | reverse complement strand
GGCAAAGGCGCTACCGGTCGTGACCCGGAGAACAGTCATCGCATCGAAGAGCACGGCGTGCACGTGTTCTGCCGTTTTTACCTGAATACCTGGGAAATGATGCGTGAAACCTACAAGGCCGCAATCAACGGCGAGATCAGTCACCTACCCACCAACAATATTGCAGAGGCATTTCTCCCAAGCTCAACCGGTCTTTCAGTGGAGCTACTGGAATCTAGCTGGATTACGAGCGACCTTCGAACGCTACCAAGGTCTCCTGGCAAAGACCCCTGGGATTGGACAAACGGCGTGCCTCCGATGGACAAGGAGGCAGCCATTAATAACTTGTTATTGGAGCTGATCAATTCCGTTGGAGCCGTACAAAGTAACGATCAACGAATCCTTGGAAAACTACACGAGCTGTTCGCCAAGTATAAACTGCACAAGATCAAAACCCTGATCAGCGAGCCCTCTCTGCAGAAGAAGATGGTCGCCGCAGCGAAACTGTTTGCTCTTATCGAACCCGCCATCGCCAAAATTCTTGATGCGATTCCCCGAGGCGTCATCTTACCGAGACAAAAAGTTCACAGCCTGCTTGCTAAAGTCGATGTCCTTTCAGCATTGCTGAAAGGTTTAATTCACGAGCAATTCTGGTTGCCCACTTTTGACATCGATACACTCGACGACCAAACGTTTCGCGAGTGGTTAAAAACGCACGGTGCACGAGACTCCGTGCTTGCACGAAGTACAACCAACACCATAGCCAATGTGCTGTTTGCTCACCCCAACGGCGATTCAACACAAACCGCTCCACTCTCCGCCGCAGCCTGGGTCAGTTGGACCCTGCGTACATTTCTGGGGCAGGGTGAATCAATGTATTTTTTCCAAGCAGGAACCGGTGAAAGTGTCATCCTGCCCATCTACAAACTGCTAAAAAAGCGCGGGGTTAAATTCGAGTTCTTCCACAGGCTTTATAAAGTGGATACCAACGGCGATAAAGACCAGATCACAAAACTGCACTTCGAGCGACAAGCACGAATAATGAATGGCGAAGAGTACGATCCACTTTGTGACTTTCACACCCCCCGGGCCGACAAGAATTACCACGTCTGGCCGAACACGCCCAATTGGGAGCAATTAGAAAACGGCGAAGAACTTAAAAAATGCTGTGTTGATTTTGAAGAATGGGATTCAACAGCCTATGTAACACCGGAGAAGCAACGCACCCTATCCGCCAACGAGGACTTTGACTTCGCGGTGTGGGCAATGCCTCCGTCGATGCTAAAGGAGATATCAGCAGAGCAGTTTCCAAAAACCTGGAGAAATGCTGCCAAACTTATCCCAACCGCCGCGACCCAAGCGGCCCAAATTTGGCTAACAGAGGATACCCATAAACTCGGTTGGTCTCGAGACAAGGTCGTGCCAAAAGACACCGGCCGTTATTTAAGCGCTTCTATGCCTAACCCACTAAATAGTCTGGTCGCCTTTGATGATTTAGTGAAGGAGGAAGGTTGGCCAATCAACAGAGGGCCAAATGGTTTGATCTATTACGTTGCCACCCTACAAATGCTCCCCGGTGAATCGCGGCAGGATGCCACTCGCCGCGTGCAGCAATCGGCAACAGACGCTTTGCGAACCCTAGGAGTCTTCCTGACTGACGCACGTCCGGAAGATGCAGGGAGAACCGGCGAACGTTCAATAGACTACAACTACGTTTACTCGAGTAACCCCTCATTGACTGGCGAAGCCAGGCTCAGCGAACAGTATTTCCGTGCCAATACCCGACCGACGGAGGCGTACACACAAGCTCCACGCAACTCGGTGAAGGGTCGCCTCAAACCATGGAAGAGTGAAATCAAAAATGCCATTGCGGCAGGGGACTGGGTTTACACAGGTATCAACCTGGGTGCATTTGAGAGTGCCGTCACCGGCGGCCGACTCGCTGCCTTTGCCATTTCCGGCTACGGCGCTGCTAGCGACATACTTGGGTTTGAATTCTTACACCCTAATGCTTACGCTGAGTTAAAGCGAGCCGTGCAAAACGGCCCAATACCGCTTGTTCCTTAAGTGAACTCGCTGTCGGCTAAGAGCTCCTGCAAACGCACGCCATCAAGAATTCGAATGCTAGATTGATTGCGCTCAATAATGCCGTCTTTCTTCAGCTTGCCGTGAATGCGAGTGACATTTTCTCTCGTCGTACCGACCCGCGTTGCAAGGTCTCTATCGGTTAATGCAATAACTCCACTCTCCGATTCTTCTGCCTGGCGCAACAATTCCGAATAGATTCGACCGCGAACATCATAGGCGTGATATTCAAACAATCGAGCGGTCAACCACCGATGAGTTCGGACCATTTTATCCATAACCATTGCGGCAAAATCCGGGTGGTTCACCATCAACTTATGAAACTCAGCCGGTGGTATCACCACCATATGACATTCCGTTTCAGCCACGACACTCGCGGTTCGCTGCGCGCCATCCCAGGCGGCAACTTCACCGAACGAATCCCCAGGAAAGAGCAGTTGGTAGGTCAATATTCGACCATTCGATGCCTCGATCCGGACCCGTGCAGTACCGGCAACAATCACATAAAACCCATTGCTGCCTTCTAAATAGCCTACTGCTTCAGCCCCGGCATCAAAGCGTCTCGAGCTCGCCAGGTGGGAAATTTGGTCTAACGTGGCCGTTTTCAACCCAGAGAAGGCTGAAATATGGCTTAGAGACGTTGCGTCAAGGCTACTCATAGTCACGTTATAGCCACACTGCCCTCCAAGATCAAATACTTCGGCCTATTCGAGCCGATTGTATAAATTTGCACCAACCGTTTTGGCTCGTCCCATCCATAGTCTTGAGAGCCTAAGGGAGGAGTCGAATGCAAGCACCCAAAACAATAAAAGATACAGCCGCTTCCGATCGAATCAACAAGTACGATACAGGGCACAAGCGGGATTCTGGCTCAGTCATGGCCTCATTGGTGGTTCAAGCCAGCAACGGCTGCCAACGCGCCGAGGAGCAAATTTTCTGTTTGATGCGCCCAGGCCTGATCAACCACGTGGCTCGTCTCGGTTTACCCGAGGAGGCGGAAGACATTACCCATGATGCGATCATTATTGCATTGAATCGCATACGCTCGTTAGGTATCCAGAAACCGGAAATGTTACAGGCATTCTTATTCCAAACGGCGAAGAATCTCTGCATCAGTTTGAAGCGCAAACAAACCCACAGAAGAACCTTCGCCAGATCGGACGTCATTGATCAAACAATTTCGGATTCTGAGGACGTTCAACTTAACGTCGAGTCCAGCGAAACATCCACCCAAGTTCGAGGCGCAATAGCATCGTTGCCCACTCCACGAGACAAAACCATTTTGCACCGCGTGTTTCTTATGGAAGAGGATAGAAGTGCCGTGAGTGCGAGCCTGGACATCAAAGAGGAACATCTTAGCCGCTGCTTGTACCGCGCAAAGCAACGATTGCGTCACGCCATGGAAAAGGCTCATACCGACTTGCTTGAAGCCGCATTTTAGATCGAGTTATTGCCACCAAAGCTTCGACCCTATTTGGATGCTCTCGAAGAGAGATAACGAAATTGTGAATGGTAAACGAGGGATATCACCTTCAATCCACTTTGGTACTTTATATTGTCGAGGCAAATTCCAAAATTTAAAAATCTTGCTTAAGTCACTATGGAATCAGCGTTACTGATCCTTGTTCAAGAAGTTCAAAAGTCTGTTCGAGTTTAAAATTATTGATTCTGCCACCAGTTGTGTTCGTCCGGCGGTACCTTGGTACGTACAATGGCACAGACGTCACGATGACAGGCAGCGCATCTCTAGCAATCAGTAACTACCCTACATGACCGATTTTCAGGATTTGATGCACAACTGGCATCAAATCACTGATTGCGCTAGCGTAATTTCAATACTTGTTAGCGTAGATTTTTGTCCTGTTAAAACACTGGTTTGATGAAGCGTTCGAGCCATTCAAGATCAATCGCCTCAAGTAGCGGAGAAAGTTTACGGTGAACCTGACGATGGTAGTCGTTGAGCCAATCGATTTCTGCTTGGCTCATGATGGACGTATCAACCAAACGAGTATCAAATGGGGCAAAGGTGATCGTCTCAAAGGCAAGCCAGCCATCTTCCCGCTCAATGACGATGACGAGATTCTCGCAGCGGATACCAAAACAACCCTCTTGGTAGTACCCCGGTTCATTTGAAACAACCATACCAGCTAACAGTTCCTGTTGAGGACCAGACTTGCCGATTCTCTGTGGGCCTTCGTGCACGCTCAGAAATGCGCCAACACCATGCCCGGTGCCGTGATCGTAATCCAACCCTTCTTGCCAAAGAAACTGTCTAGCCAGTACATCGAGTTGCACGCCGGAAGTTCCCTTAGGGAAGACGGCACGCGCCAGCGCAATATGTCCTTTAAGTACCAGCGTGAACATCTTTCGGTGTTCATCCGTCGGTTGACCAATAATGACTGTTCGTGTGATATCGGTGGTGCCGTCTGAATACTGCCCACCTGAATCAACAAGGTAGAGATTGTTCATCTCGAGCATGGCTGGGGTGCCATTCATATGATTGTAGTGGCAGAGTGCACCGTTCGCACCTGCGGCGGATATGGTGTCGAATGAAAGGTCGTGTATATCGTCAAGTTCGCGTCTGAATGTCTCTAGTTTGTCGGCGAGTTGCGCCTCGTTATAGAGAACTCCTGAGGATACCTCGCGCTCGATCCAGGCGAGATAACGACTCACGGCGCTACCGTCTCTGACATGGCAATTCCGAATGCCTTCAAGTTCCACAGCATTCTTCTGGGCTTTGGGGATGAGTACCGGATCCGTAGCGGCAATCAAAGTAGCACCAGCATCCTGGCACCTAAGCTGGCACCAGGCGTTAGCCATCGTTGGATCAGCCATAACTCGGCTACCCTGCTTGCCAAGTTCTTTCAGAGCATCTGCGAGCTTGTCTTCATCCTGAACGGTGACACCTGTTCCGACATGTTGGGAAAAATCATTTGGCAGTTTCCTTGGATCAGTGTAAATGACCATGTTGCCTGTACTGTCCAGTGTTGCAAACGCGAGTAGTACCGGAAGTCTGGGAACATCACTGCCTCGAATATTGAGTAGCCATGCGATTGAATCCAGTTGCGCTATTAAAGCGATGTCGGCACCCGATTCCCGTATGGTTTCGCTGATTAACTGTCGTTTATGTTCGCTGGTGGCCCCCGTGTATTCGCTGCCGAGCAACATCGCCAGTCGGTGAATGGGTTCGGGCCTGTCGTGCCAGTGCAAATCTATAGGGTTGTCGTTTTGTTCAACGAGTTCAATATTCTTCTTACTGAGCGTGAGTCGGGTTGACTCAAACCAGGCCAGTGTATGCATGCGAGAGTCGACACCGACCTTTGCGTTGTCGTCCAAGGTTTCACGTAACCAGTCGACGGGAGGTTCATCGATCAGATGATGAAACTCGAAGGACGCTTCTGGGACCTGCTGCCTAACCTGTATCGTGTAGCGGCCATCGACGAATATCGCAGCTCGATCCATCAACACCACGACCGCACCAGCTGACCCTGTAAACCCACTGATCCATGCCAGCCTCTCGTTTTGGGGCGGAACATATTCGCCCAGATATTCATCTGCACGGGGGATAATAAAAGCGTCCAAGTTCGATTTCGACATCTCCTGACGCACGAGTTCGAGACGCTCTTGAATGGGCGGAGTGGGTTGAATGGAGTCGTTCATAATTCAGACCGATTTTGGATACCGTTATTCTATCCCGAAGTGGCTGCCAAGGAATGCTAGTGGGAAATTTGCGGCATGCTTTCAGTTAAGTCGCCCGGTCGCACATCAGATTAATCGCCGGGCTTTACCAGGATTTAACAATGGGC
>JBNMMV010000275.1:0-5872 GCA_051270205.1 Limisphaerales bacterium | reverse complement strand
TGAGTGCTTTATATATTAACTTGCGTATTTTTTCGTGATCATCGACGCTATCTGCAGGAATGAGCTGTGTCACATAAGAAACGACGATATCTTCAACTGGATCAACCCAGTAGTTTGAGTGGTAAGCGCCACCCCAACCGTAGCTGCCTGCGGTGCCCATTGTGCCAGCCTGACCCGTGTCTAGCGAAATGTTGAAGCCAAGACCAAAGCCTGAACCAGGGCGATAATGGACATTGGGTGCTAGGTGGTTGGTCGTCATCAGTTCGATAGTTTTTCGACCGAGTATGCGTCTGCCATCGATGGTTCCACCGAGGCGTAGCATCTCCAGAAAGCGCCCATAGTCTGCTGCAGTCGATACTGCACCGGCGCCACCGGAATGAGATCGAGTGCCGCCTATTTGACCTTGGAGGTAGTGGCCTTGGCCAAAGTAGAATGAATCTCTTTCAGGTGCTGTAATTTCTTTGGCCTCGGCTTGTCGCTCGAGACCAGCCTCGGCGCTTGCATAGACTGTCGTTAATCGAGACTGTGCTGACAAAGGTACAAAAAAGTGCGTATCTGCCATATTCAGTGGATCAAACAATCGTATCTTGAGGAACTTGCCAAGACTCTGTCCGCTAATGTGTTCCACCAGTGCGCCAAGGATGTCAGTGCTGTAGCCGTAGACAAATGCATCGCCTGGGTGTGCGGCATGAGGCAAGCTCGCCATGCGTCTGATTTTTTCGCGTAGTGGTTCTTCGTCTGCGGCAAAGTACCAACCAATGATGCCGGCTTCTTGCCAGGCGGTGAGCGCGAGTCCCCACCCGTAATTGACACCCGCTGTATGTGTTAGTAGGTCACGTATTGTAATACTGCGTTGTGCAGGTTCGAGGCGATAGCCAAGTTCGACTTTATCGTCAGCGACTGCAACGGTAGTGTTTTCCCATTCAGGAAAGTACTTGCTCAAAGGGTCATTGATGAGAAGGTCGCCTTGCTCTACAAGCATCATGATGGCGACACTGGTCAAGGCCTTGGTCTGTGAAGCGATACGATGCAGGCTGCGCTTCTGCATCGGCACTTGGGCTTCAATGTCTTGCCAACCAAAGGCTTTGTGTACGACTACATTGCCGCCCTGGGATACGTACAGCACACCACCGGCCAGTTGACCGTCTTCAACGTACCGATCCAGTCTGCTGTCGAGTAAAGCGAGCCGGTCTTTGTCGAAACCGGTCCCCGCGAAAGCGTTGCAGCTAAGAAGCAGGGCTAGGCAAGCGCCAATAAAGTGGGAAGGTACTCTCATAGCCATGCTCCCAATAGCTTTAAGCATTTTTAGTCTCGAGTGCTGACTCAATAAGAAACACAAGATGGCTCGTGTGCGCTTTTGTTTCGTCATTGCCGCGTCGTTTCTTAGATAGCCAGGTTAAGCTGTCCTGCAACTGATAAAGCGCAGCTGCACGGGCGACGGAATCTACCCCTGATTCTGGTTTCATCAAAGCTGTGAGTCTATTGATATAAGCGACCTGTAGCATTTGTCTGAGCGTATTTACTGAGCTTGTCTGGTCCGCTGCAAACACAGCGTCACTTAAATCTATGAGCATGGAAGCGACGGAATATTGATTTCCGTAGAGTCTCGAGTCGGTTAATCGCTGCAACGTGTTTGCATGAATTAAACGGTCGAGAACCGCGGTTTGCTGTGCGTGCCAGGCGCTGTGAAGTTTCGGGTCTTCCGGCTTGCCATAGAAGTCAAAGATTCGACGTTGCGCTTGTAAGTGCGAAAATAGCTTTGCGTCGCCTAGCATTGCATTGGGTGCAAAAACGTTGTTTTTAAGCACGGACATTGCCCTTTTTTGTTCAGACAGGACAACGGGTGTGTAGGGGTCACCCTCGATGCTTTCTGGGGGCGCGCGATTGATGTGCACGCCGCCAATGTAGGAAGCTACAATCTGCGCCTGGCTGCCGTGACGCCTGACTAGGCGGTCGTAGCTACCCACCAAAGCGTCCCAATTTTTCTCGCCGGCGCTCTGCTTTACAGTCATTTCGTCAGTCAGTAAACGCAGGTGATCGAAAACTCCTTCAGCGTAGCCTATGGCGTCGCTGGATAGATCGCGGATTTGTACGTGTGGGTCAATGCCGTTTTGGGGGGCTCTCATATCGTCAGCATCGTTGCCGAACAGATGACCGGGCTCATTGCTGCGGGCAAGAATGTCAGTGAGGCGGCGCTCCTCGGCAGCCGGGTCAGCAACGGCTTCTGAGTAGCCATAAGTAATGGCCCACTCATCATATGAGCCTGGATGATCTAAATAATAGGCCGTTTGGGTCTTATTGGGTGGTGCGAAATTGACATCAGCATAGTCCATCACTGAACCAGATAGACCCACCTCTGCCACCTCCACTGGGTCGAACGGATCGCTTATCACCTGGGTCGCACGCATGTTGTGCATTAAGCCGAGAGCGTGGCCTATTTCGTGCAATATCAAGTTGTACAGTGACTCGTGCAGTAGTTGTTGCTGTTGCTCAGAATCGGTGGCGAAGATGCCCAGCGCTGAACTTGCGAATAAATAGTTTTCACTCATGTGCATGCCGGCGCTACAGAATCTGTGTGGGTCTAAGGGCAAGTTGCTGGAATCTGGTTGAAGTAGAAGCTGGGACCTTCTGTGATTGCGCACATAGGCGAATTCCAACATGACATCCGCCCCGAGTATTTGGCCGGTGCGTGGGTTGGTGAAGGATGGGCCGTAACCGCCGAATGGTACAACAGGGGACGAGGTCCAGCGCAGCACGTTGTAACGTATGTCACCTGCATCCCAATCCGCGTCGTCCGGTTGTACTTCTACGGCAATGGCGTTTGAAAAACCCGCTTTTTCGAAAGCTGAATTCCACGCTAAAGCAGCTTCGCGAATAAGGTCGCGCCACTCGTGTGGGGTGGTGTTTTCGATCCACCAGGTAATGGGTTCAATTGGGTCAGACAGTTCAGCACTGGGATCTTTTTTAACCAAGTGCCAACGGTTGATCACGTCTCGGTAGGGGGTGAAGCTTGGGTCGGTCAGATCAGTGATGCGAGCACTCAAAAAACCGATACGGTAGTCGTCTCGACGAGCTTTGAAGCCGTCATCTGGTATAGGCAGGAAGGTATGCTCTACCTGTACACTCATTGCACGTGAATCTGTAACGTCTTCGCCACCGAGGACAATCGGTGCCGGGTTTTCGTACACATACTCTGAGATTATTGCAGTATTTTCAGGGTAGTTTTTGATGCGCAAAATTTTATTGCGGCTTTCACTTAACTTGCCCAGCGCAAAAGTCTCCTTGGGTGGTGCTTCTGGATCTGGGGTTGGTTTTATCTGGGTGAGCTTTTCCTTGAGTAGGACGTTGTCTAGGCCAATCAGTAGCTCACCGGTTTCCTTGTCTTCTGCGACGATCTCTTCCACCGCCAATATGGCTTGTGGGATGTTTGAGGCAGCTGCGCGGCTTAACGCATTTTCAGGGTTGAAGTAGTAATGCGTGTTGTGGGCGACAAATTCGATACGGTTGAAATGTCGACGCAGACTTAGGATTTGCTCTTGACCATATTGGCCAACAAAGTGGCCTGCGCTAACTGACCCGTTCACTGTCACGTAGTGATGGATGAATTCGCGATCCAATTGATCTTTAGTGAGGGAGAGGTAGGTCTTGCCAGACTCTTGGTCTTGATAGAGATTGAAGTAGCCCTCGATGGGATTTGAGGTCGACTTGATCTGCTCTACCGAGGGAGAAGCATCTCCACTGGCTGGAGTTTCGGTGCCGCACCCAAAGAGCAGGGTGGTAACAGTGGTTAGGCAAAGTACTTTTAGTATCAATCGCTTCATCTTTCGTCTCATTTCATTTCATCTTTCGTCTCATTTCATTTCATCTCATCTCTCATCTCTTGTCTCAACACTCTCGAAGGAGATGAGTATATAACGCTTATCGAGCATAGACCCTCAACGTTAAGATACTTCAGACACAGCTCTATAGGCTTGATCAATAGCCTCATCCAAGTATGCACGTGCACCCGCATCTGAGTTAGCGATGGCGATGTTCTTGAACGTCTGCCTGCCAATTTCGTGCGGCGCTTCTCCCTCTGCATAGACTGGATCAAACAACCGGCTAGGCGTGTATGCGTAACCGTGGGGCCAACGATTCACGGTTATCGCGGCTATATCAGCAGCGGGGTCGAACCCACCAGGGGCCAATATACCGGCAAGCGTCGATCGTACGTCGCGTTCTATGTCCTCAAATGGGGTAGCCAACAATCTGGCTCTACCTGCTCGGTGTTGGGCTTTGGGGTGTAAACCGGGTTCGATCAGCGCTTCAGAGAAATGCAGCACCATGGGGTCGTCAGGATTGTCCGCATATTTGTACTGCCCCATGGAAACAGGAAAGTCGACCATACAATAGGAGTGGAAAGCGGATGGTGTGTAGGCGAAGCCCATGCCTTGAGACTTGATAGCGTGCCAGTTGTTCAGCACAACGTTGGTGTACACCAGCGGTACTTTTACAGCTTCGCTCAATGCGGCTTTTTGGTTCTTTGGCAGCGTTGGGCACAGATAGGGAACCATAGCGTTGTAGCAGGCTAAAATTGTTTTCTGTGCTCTGACTTTGATCGTCTTGTTGTGGGTGCGATAGTAAACCTCAGTACCGTCGTTGGTGTTGGCAACGTTGACAGCCGTACTATTCAATCGAATACGCACACTATTTTCAGGTCGGTCCAACAGGCTGTAATCGAAGCGTGTGTGAAGCAATTCCTTAGGGAGGGTCGTTTGGGTCAATTCAGGAACGAGAGATCTAACAAGTAGACGAGCGATTGAGGCATTACCGTCTGGGAAGTGAAAAATGTAAGGTTCCACTAATTTGGTTGCCAGCGAAGCAAGGGTCTTGGTGCCGAAGATGCCTGTTTTGTTTAACCCTGGCAGACCGAAAAGCATACTTTCCAATGCCGGTGCAGCATCAGTACCTACGCCGAAGTATCCTGTTGTGAGGCGGCGAAATAAGCTTTGAAGCTCACCAGAGGTCACGCCGACATCGGATTCTAGAAAATTTGCATAGCTTGTCTTGTTTAAATATTCAGCCACTTCTAAAAGGTCGACGTTAGGTAGTTTGTCTTCAGATTGATCGACCAATGACAATAACTGGGCGCGGGTCTCTGCAGACAGTGGCATACGCTGAATGGCCTCCTTCGGGGGCTCAACGCTGGGTGCGAAGCCGAGTAGCGATGCACTCAATAGGAATGGGGCATGGATGTAAGCATCGCGGCCATAGGTTTTGGCGTCGAAAAAGACACCACTTGAAAGTCCTTCTCTGACAAAGAAGTCTTGGTCGAAATCTTTGTAGAAGCCCTCGAGGTCAACTGACAACTCCGCTAGCAGTCGGCGAGAGGTTTCACTGTACTCGCCAGGTGCTTCTAAACTTTGGCTACCACCATAACCAATGACTGAGCGGCCGTTAACATTGAATTCGTTTCGCTTCGCGTGGCCACCAAAATCGTCGTGGTTATCTAGAATGAGAATCTTGGCGCCAGGGTGGTTTTTTCGGTAAAAGTAAGCAGCGCTGAGTCCGCTGATGCCGGCGCCTACGATGACCAGGTCGTAGCTGTCACCCAGCTCCGCTGAATCAAGATCTAGATTGCCCGCGGCGAGTGCGTGGGCTTGTTCATAGGACCCAACGTGGCTTCCTCTCAGTCCAGTTAGAGCTGGTGGGTAACTCGATTGCTCGTCCAAGGCATGACCGAGTGTGGGGCGAGTGCCACCTACCGCGGAGGCCGCGGCTACAGCCGCTGTGCTTTGGAGTAAATTACGCCGGCTAATCTTACGGGTCAGGCCAAGTTCTGAATCGCTCAACACTTTGTCTAGCCTCCTTTGTTGAAATGCCGAGTGTATTG
>JBNMMV010000274.1:0-5922 GCA_051270205.1 Limisphaerales bacterium | reverse complement strand
ACTCTGGCACTTTACCCTGACCCCATTACTCCCATTCTTACAGAGAGGCAGATATGAGTTTAAGAGATTTCAGATTAGAAGCACGCGAATGGCTTGATGAGAACTGTCCTGCCGGCGTTCGTTCGCAAATGCCTGAGGACGAAATCGTTAACGGGGGCAGTAAGCAGCGCAGCGTAAATCCAGATTCCTATGTGTGGCTGGAGCGGATGGCGAGCCGTGGTTGGACAGTACCGCATTGGCCATCAGAGTACGGTGGTGCTGATCTCTCTACCCAAGAGTATGTCGTTTTGCTCGAAGAGATGTCTGCGATAAATGCCAGGATCCCTTTGACGGGTATGGGCGTCAGCATGATAGGTCCAACACTCCTCGAGTACGGTACGGCAGAGCAGAAGGCCGAACATCTGCCGAAGATCGCAAGTGGAGAGATTCGTTGGTGCCAGGGCTACTCTGAGCCTGGCGCGGGTTCGGATCTCGCCAGTTTGCAAATGGGTGCGGTTGAAGTTGGTGATCAATACATCATCAACGGGCAAAAAACCTGGACGACTTTAGCGCAGCATGCGGACTGGATATTCTGCCTCGTCAGAACCAACACTGATGCACCAAAGCACGAAGGTATCAGCTTCATGTTGGTGGATATGGATCAGCCCGGTGTCTCGACCCGTCCAATTCGACTCATCAGTGGAGCATCTCAGTTTTGTGAAACGTTCTTCGACGATGCAGTCGCCGAAAAACGGAACCTGGTGCACCAGCTGAATAAGGGGTGGACCGTTGGTAAAAGGCTCCTGCAACACGAACGATCGGGTATTCAAGCGCTTGCGCAAGCCGCGACCGGGCGAGATGCACGGGCGACAACAGGTATGCCGATTACCGAATCAGCCAAGCAATATATTGGCACCGACGATGCAGGCAGAATAGCGGATCCTGCGCTCAGAGCGGAGATTACCGCGCTCATGATGAATACACGCGCACTCGCTCTCACCCAGGCGCGCACTGTCGAGGAATCGGAAGGTGGCACGCCGGGCTTCGCAACATCGGTATTTAAGCTCAGGGGTGCAGACTTCCGCAAAGAACAGTTAGAACTGCAACTGAAGGCAAGAGGCACGCAAGCCCTCGGATGGGCGGGTGATTCCTTCAGTGATGAGGAGCGTGACGTCACGCGCAACTGGCTAGGCTCCAAGGCGGGCTCAATCGCAGGTGGCTCCAATGAAGTTCAGCTCAACATCATTTCCAAACGAGTTCTTGGGCTGCCGGACGCTTGATGCCAGGTCCATATGAAAACCTCCGTGTTGTTGAGTTTGGCCGTTTCATAGCGGCACCGTACTGCGGACAGCTCTTTGCTGATGGTGGTGCGGATGTGATCAAGGTTGAACCACTGGTTGGTGATGATGCGCGGCATAACGGCACGCGTTTGTCGGCGACGGAAGCAAGACAATTCCTGAACAAAAATCGCGGAAAGCGTTCGATCGCAGTAGACCTGGGCGACGAGGGTATCCGTGCGCTGATGCAACAGCTCGCAGCTTCTGCTGATGTGGTGCTGACAAATTTTCGCCCAGGCCAAGCTGAAAGACTTGGGCTAGATTACCCACAGCTTGTGCGGGCCAATCCTCGATTGATTTACGCGGAAAATACCGCCTTCGGCAAGCAAGGTGCCATGTCATCCAAAGCCGGCATGGACATATTACTGCAAGCCTACGCCGGGATTGCCAGTCCCACGGCTGACGGGCCGCGCATGAATGGCGAGCCCATCATCGATTATACAGCTGCGCTGTTGATGGCGTGGGGCATTGCAAGCGCACTTTATCATCGTGAGAAAACAGGTAAAGGCCAGGCTCTGGATGTATCGCTCTTGCAAGCCGCACTTGTCATTCAAAACAATTCGATGAACCACATTGATGCCGTCGATGAGTGGCGTGGAGAGTTTGTTGAGTACCTGAAAGAGGCTTTTAGTCGTGGTGACACTTTGGCGACTGTGATTGCACATCGTGAGACGCTGAAACCCCAGATAGCACCTCCCTATTACGGTCTGTTTCAGACAGAGAATGGTTTTCTAGCTATTGCGGCGGGAGGACTTGGTCTCAGACGCAAGGTGGCGAAGATTCTCGGCATTGACGATCCGGGTTTGGCAGACTTGAAGTTCGAACCGGACGATGTCGAAGCCTACACCCGGGCGATTCGACAACAAGTTGTTGCATCGCTCGGTACTAAAACCACGGCAGAGTGGCAGCAAATATTTGAAGCCGACGGCGTGCCAGCAGGTGCTGTGAACTTCAGGGAACAAGTGCTCGACGACAGCCAATGCTGGGAGAACGAATATTTAGTCCGCTTGGAACATGAAGAAGTAGGCGGTATGACGGTGGTTGCACCACCGGTAAAATTTAGTGAAACGCCACTCTCGGTGCGGGGACCGACACCCACATTAGGCAAACATACGCGCGACGTACTTTTTGAACTTGGTCTGACTGATGCTAACATCGACGCGCTCGTTGCCAGTGGGAAGATTATTGTTCGTGGCGAGGGCGGTAATGAGTAAAAGCGAGGATTACAATGTCAGCACTGGATGATCGATCTCTCGGCTGGTTGCGATATCTACACCGAAAAACAACCACACCTGATAACTGGGATCGTTCCGGTAAACCACATCCACATTGGGATGAAACGACGGGTGAGCCGATGACATCTTGGCATCGCTTCGATCTCGTCGACTCAAGTTATGCAGTCGCGTTGATGAGCGATCGAACACCGGCCTGGCGCGAAGTCTATAGTGAGATACTGGACGAGTTGGTTGCCCGTCATACTAGCTGGTGGAGTGCGTCCGATTGGTTGACTCAATTTGGCCATGATCCCGAGCGTGACCGTTACCCGGATCGTTATCGTCCAATCGTGCCGCCGAATCACTGGGGCAAATATGACGTTCCCGGATGGACGGCGAACGGCATTGATCCATACGGTTTACAAGCCGACCCCGTAGCCGCTGACGGCATGCTTTTTTATAAGGGCTTTTTTACCTTACTCATGAGTCTGCACCGATATGTGTCGGGAGATGACAAATGGGACAAACCGTTCGAAATGATTAGAGATGGCGAAAATACATTTTCATGGAGTCATTCAGCAGTCGCGGCGCACTTAGCCAAACAATGGTACAACCAACAGATTGGCTGTCACTGTGAGAACACCAAGATCTGGCCCTACTGACTCAGCGGCGCTGGCCTCGGTCTGAGGCTTTATGATCAGATTTTCGACACCACTCACCATGGTGCATTCGATCATTGGTGGGAGTACGCCAAGGACAACTATGTGTCGTATGCAGATGGCGAACCCGTTGCATTGGATCTGTACTACGATCCTATCGTCGATGAGCATGTTGCGCACGGGCCGATGGGGATTATGGCGCCAACGTGGTATTTCTCGCCGCAACGACCTGAGCTTGCACAAGCAGGCTGGCTGACGACATCTCATGTTCATGGGGTAGACGGTGATGGACCCATAACGGCACTTGATGTTCCGGCGAGAACAACCTCGCTGCTACAGTTTGCGGGAGAATTCGCCGATGCCGAGACTAAGGCGCGAATCTGGGCGGAGGCGGAGACACACATAGAGCCGATGTGGGATCATTCCATGGGCGAGTTCACGCTGGGTTTTTGCTTGGATGAAGCGTATCCGCGAGGGCAATTGAATGCGCGTGCTATGGCTGGCTGGGTTTGCACGCCGGGTGCCTGGGCGAGGATCTTCAACGAGCCCAATCTGGACAAGTTTACGGAGCCAACTGTGGAAGGGGTCGATTTTCCTCGCGTTGCGCTCAGCGAGGCACGATGGGACGGCGAAGTGCTGCGCATAGCAGCGCATGCTCAGAACGAAAAGATACGCGGGACACGGACGCGACTTAAAATCACCAATCTGGCCGATGTCGCAGGCTGGCATGCGTCCAGTGCCAGTGAAAACAAGCCAGTGCTCACACCACACGAGACGTATCTGGAACTTGAGCTGACGGTGGACAATTGTCCTGTTGAGCTTCGCCAAGCCTAGGCAGGGTGGCTAGACCCTATACACCCAATAGGGTACTGGCTAGTTAAAAACGCAGCGTCGCGTTTGGACATCGTAACGGCTAAAATGGTGACTCATTTCACGGAGCAGAACATGGCTGAATTTATCGATTACGCAGTCACAAACAATGTCGGCACCATAACAATCAATCGACCACAAGCGCGCAACGCGATGACTTTTGCCATGCTCGGTGACTTTATTCGCATGCTGGGTGAGGCGGGTGCTGACAAGGACGCAAAAGTGATTGTCGTTACCGGCGTGCCGGGGGCCTTTTGCGCAGGCACTGACCTAAAAGATTTGTCTACCATTCCAGGCGAGAAGCGCGGTCTTCGTGGTACCGCCGAAGAGCGCAGTAAGTGGTGGCCGATAGTTGAGTGTCCGAAACCGGTGATTGGCGCAATTGACGGTCCGGCAGTGGGTATGGGCGCCGAGTTCACATCCCAATGCGATGTGCGTTTATGCTCACCCAATGCACGCTTTGCCTGGAACTTTGCCCATCGTGGGCTGGTACCTGATACCGGCGCAGGTAGCTGGTTACTGCCGCGACTGATTGGTGTACAACGGGCCATGAAACTTCTCTACACGGGTGACTTTCTGCCTGCCGAAGAAGCGCTTACCATTGGCTACGTCGATGAAATTGTCCCATCAGACCAGCTACTGTCCGCGGCGCAGTCGCTCGGAGAACGCATCGCTAAAAATTCTCCGTTCTCACACGAGCGTATGAAGGCCTTGGTTTATGAGGGCCTCGGTGCAGATGTGGCTGATCATATGACGCGACATACCAAGGCAATGGCAGAGTGTTTTGCCTCAGATGATCACCGCGAGGGTGTAGCGTCTTTTCTTGAGCGACGCGAGGCCAATTTTACGGGGGAGTAATGGAGTAATGGGGTCAGAGTAAAGTGCCCGAGTAACCTACTCGGGCCCTTTACTCTGACCCCATTACTCCATCGGCTGTTAACTGCCCGCGATTTTGTACGCCAACTGCTTAAACTCCTGGCTGAAGGGGTGCCAGAACCCCGGCATTCGCTGTGTCATGCAAATTCCTGCAAGGTTTGCCTTCGGTGACCACCAGAAATGGGTGCCTGCCATACCGCCCCAGTGATATTCGCCAATAGCACTTTGAGGTTCATCATCAGCCGGTTGCTCCTTCAGCGCGAACCCAAGGCCAAACGTTGTACCTGGCATGTTCCACATTGGAAAGTTCACACCAACGCCTTCGGCACACTGGTTTGTCTTCATCAGACTGAGGGTCTCCGGCTTCACCAGGGTTTTACCATTTAGCTGGCCTTCACCGACTATCATTTTCGAGAAGGCGAGAAAGTCCGTCAACGTTGACATCAATCCACCACCTCCTGACAGGAAACTGGGGACCTTATCGGTGGTGGTGTTAGCCTGGGAATCCATTGGGGCCACACACTGACTCATCGGGTCCAGCGGATCAGCAGGCAGGTACAGGGTCGTTAACCGATTCTGTTTCTCAATCGGCACATAAAAATCTGTGTCGTGCATTCCTAGCGGTTCAAAAATTCGCTCCTTAAGAAATTCGTCAAAACGCTGGCCGGACACGACTTCAATAAGGCGCGCAGTTACATCAGTGGCAAAACTGTAGCGCCAGAAGGTTCCAGGTTGGTACACCAACGGCAGCTGCCCAAGGGCTGTGCACAGCGACTCGAGGGTCATGTCAGACTCGGTTGCCATTGGGTTGATGGACTTTTCGTTGTACGCCTGGTCGATGATCGAATCAGGCTCAATAAACCCGTAAGAGAAACCAGCAGTGTGAGAGAGTATCTGGTTTATACGAATGGAATCATGTGCCGCCTCTGTATCAGTGATGTCCTGCGCATCGGCTTTCAACACTTTCATATCAGCAAAATCGGGGAT
>JBNMMV010000273.1:0-5930 GCA_051270205.1 Limisphaerales bacterium | reverse complement strand
GGTGTGCAAACGCATCCCGGTTTAAAAGCAGAAGTGTTGGACTTGCCTCCTGTTGTAGAAGTGACAAGGGAATTCCTCGAGTCAAATGGTGTGGCTGACGCGGTCCATGCAAGCGCTTGTGATTTCACTCAAGACCCGCTACCGCTTGATGCCGACGTTGCCATAATGGCATCTAACCTGCCTCAGTATGGGCGCGAGACCATTGGTGGCGTCGTTCAACGCGTGTATGACGCATTACTGCCAGGGGGTGAGTTCCACCTCATCGGTGAAATGTTAGATAATGATGGCTGTGGACCATTGGCACCGGCCTTGTGGGGTTTGTCCGAGGCGGTCAGTCAATCAACAGGGCTCGCACACTCGGTTGCAGATTGTGAAGGCTACTTCTCCAATGCGGGATTCAAGCGCATTACAGTGAATGAGTTTATTCCCCAGACGCTGACGAGAGTGACCGGATTCAAAGACTGAGCGACCGATAGTTGCGGCCCAGCAGTAGCTACTTTTTGAAGCCTGCGTTTATGCGTTCTTGCATATCCGCCGCCACCCCAGGTCCATCTTCACGTTCGCTCTTTAGACCATTATCCAAAAGGCTATTCTGACCGACGTTAATCAGCATTTTGTCAGCCCGCAACGTATGCCAGGAATTGTTCGTGAAGGTGCGTGCCATGGAAATGGCTGCTTCTTTGAGTTCTTCATCGGGGACGCATTTGTTAGCGATTCCTAAACTCACCGCTTCCTCACCACCGACCACTCTTCCGGAAAACATCATTTCCTTGGCTTTGATCAATCCGATGCGTCTAGGCAGCCGTTGGCTCATTCCCCAGGTAGGCGCCATGCCCCATTTGCCATGGGTGTCAGCGATCTTAGCGGACTCGCCGGTAATCATAAGATCACAAGACAGCGCGAGTTCGAACGAGCCGGTGTAGCAATGACCTTGTACGGCGGCGATGACTGGTTGCGGTAAACGTTCAATGGCTTCTAGGGTTTCGGCTTGATAGTACTGACTTGGTGGCTTTTCACCGGATTGAATGGCTTTCAAGTCATTTCCCGCTGAGAAAGATCGACCCTCGCCGCGTAGAATGACGCAACCAATTTGCTCAGTTTGTTCGGCGATGGTGTCGATATGGGCGCGTAGCTCTTCGAATAAGCTTGGGCTCAATGCGTTGAGTGCATCAGGACGGTTGAGGCTTAAGATGGCGATACCGTCGATGTCTTCGCGGGTGACTTGGGTTGTCATGAGTTACTCCTGTTGGATGTTTGTCTGGGGACAGATCGCAGATCTGTCCCCGGTCTTTAGGAGGGGAGGCACTGCCTCCCTCTCCTAAAGGCCAAGCACCAGCTTGGCCACAATGTTTTTTTGCACTTCGTTCGAGCCGCCCGCAATAGAGGAGGCTCGTAGATTAAAATAGCGCGACATGGCAGCGACGCCGCCTTGGGGACCAATTGTGTCGTTGTCTTGTCCAGCCACCAGGTCTTCAAGCTGGAAAACGGCAGCGTAAGCGGATAAGGCCTCTACAGACAGCTCGGACAAGTATTGACCTAAATCGGCGCCTAGATTTTTCATGATGGATGACTCGGGACCGGGGCTACCGCCTTTTGAAATGGCGGCCATAATTCGGAACTCTAGAAACTGTATGGCTTCTAATTTCACGCTGGTCTCGTTCAGCTTGCGCGCGAAGCTTTCATCTTCGGCAAGGGTTGCGTCACCACTGGGAATGGTCGCGGCGAACTTGCGCAGTTTTTTCATACTCGTCTGATACCGTGCAGCGCCGCCACCCCCGCGTTCGAACTCAAGCAAATACTTGGCCACAGTCCAGCCTTTGTGCTCTTCGCCGACGATGTTGGACTTAGGCACTCGAACGTTGTCGAAAAACACCTGATTCACTTCGTGGGTACCCGAGGCGAAAACGATAGGCTCCACAGTGATGTCTGGGTTGTCCATATCCAGCAACAGGAAGGTAATGCCGTGTTGGGGTTTACCGCTGTCATCGGTGCGCACCAACAAGAACATGCGATTGGCGAAGTGGGCGTGGGTGGTCCAAATTTTGGAGCCATTTAACACTAATTCATCGCCGTCACTCTCGGCTTTAAGTTTCAATGACGCCAAGTCCGATCCAGAAGAAGGTTCTGAATAGCCCTGACACCAATAGTCTTCGCCTGACAATATGCGTGGTAGGTAGCGTGCTTTTTGTTCTTCACTGCCATGTCCAATAAGCATTGGACCGCACATACCGAGCGACATAGGTGCAGTGCCGGGTGCACCGGCCAAAGTAGACTCGGTGGTCCATATATAGCGTTGGGTTAGATCCCACCCGGTGCCGCCATGTTCCACTGGCCAGGCAGGGGCGACCCAACCTTTTTCGTACAATATCTTGTGCCAGGCGATGTTGTATTCGTAGTCCACGAAAGAGCCGGGACACAAATCTGTGGCGCCACGCAGTTTGTCAGTCAAACTTTCGTTCAGAAAGCTCTTAACCTCTGTGCGAAAAGCTTCATGTTCATCGCTGAATGAGATGTCCATCCTACCTCCCCCTCTCTTGCAGAATATTTCTCACCGCAGATTCTAACGCGAATACGTGCGCATCGTCGGCGCCGATTTCTCGTAGGGCAATGGCAAGCTCAAACAAGTAGTCACAGTTTTTACCACTCGGCCCTTCGCTGCGAGCGATTTGCGCGGCGATGTTTTGCAGTGGCGCATCGCCCAAGTAAGCAAAATTATTGGTGGGGGCGATATACACCAACCCCGTTTCAGATTGGCCATCAGCAGTCTGAAGTTGAACCTCGATTCGTTCATAGCCGTTTTTTTCGCGATGATCCAGCTGCTCAAAGACACGGGTAACGGTCTCTGCCTCAACCAGGTAGGCCATGCCTAAGCAACTACAGTCTGTATCGGCTATGAGGGTGACAACCCGACCAGGGTTGTCTGGTAGTCCGCGGTGGTCATGTGATCCTTGCCAGAAGCGACGGCTATACCCTGAGAGTGAGGCTTTTTTTCGGTCGATAAAAGGAAAGTCGGGACGCCAAATTAGCGACCCGTAGCCGAATACCCATTGGTGTTGAGAAGTGGCTATGCCGTCAAGCCTTTGCTGACCTCAAAGGCCTGTTTGGTTTGTGTTTGTAGCGCCGGCGACAGCAAGTAGTCGGCTGTGGTTAAAGCCAATGCTTTGGCGCCGTCAATAACCGCCGCATCACCCTTTTCGGAGGCCGCCCATTTGGCAAACTCAGGGTTATGAATAACCACATTGGGTGGGGCAACGGCCAACATAGGATGGATAGAGGGGACCCGATGACTGACGTTACCCATGTCAGTGCTACCAGCGCCAAAACTCAGTGCTTTTTCGAACGGTACAAACTCACGACCGATGGACTCGGCGTGCGCCTGAAACTGATCTGCCAGTGGCCAGTTGGTGTTCAGGTCTAAGTAGTCGACACCCGCCCAATTAACTTCCACTTCGCAACCGCTGCCTTTAGCGCCGGCTTCGAAACAAGCTTGTACACGCGGTTTCAAATGACTGAGTTCTTTTTCGTTTGCAGCGCGCACGTAAAACTGACCGACAGTGTGGTCAGGCACGATATTCGGTGCCGCGCCACCTTCGGTAATGATGCCGTGAATACGCTCTGTGGGACGAATATGCTGGCGCAAATTGGAAATAGCTTGGTAGGCGAGCAATAGACCATCCAGCGCGTTAATGCCTTTGTGAGGCATGGCGGATGCGTGAGATGACTTGCCGTGGTAGATCACTTCTACCTCAGCCACGCAAATGCACGGCATAGAGGCTAAATTGACGCCGGCGGGATGAATCATCAAAGCCGCGTCGACGCCTTCGAAAGCGCCAGCCCTGGCCATCAGTTCTTTGCCGCCGCCTCTTTCTTCGGCGGGTGTACCAATGAGGCGGATTTTGCCAGGTAATTGTTCTGCGACGTTTTGTAAACCCAGCAGCGCCCCTAACGCGGTGGTGGCGATGATGTTGTGGCCACAGGCATGACCGATGCCAGGCAGTGCGTCATATTCGGCTAAAATGGCAGCGGTTGGCCCTTCACTGCTGGGGTTTAGTTGAGTTTCAAAAGCGGTTTCTAGCGTGAAGATGCCGGTTTCCACTTCTAAGTCGTGACTCTCCAGTGCACGGGTCAGCGTTTCGCATGCGAAGTGTTCTTCGAAGGCGAGCTCTGGATTAGCGTGGATCGCGTGAGAAGCTTCGATGAGTTCGTCGGCCAACTCGTCAATGGCGGAATTGATGGCCGAATAAATGGCGTCGCTCATGGTGCCTCCTAGAAGGGTTTATTTTGGGTTTTGTTTATTCAAGAGCTGTCCGACACGCAACGCGTGCAAACCGCCCCAGACCATGATGACTACAGTGAAGAGTAGTCCGTAGCGAATCGAGTCTATACCGACACTAGGATTCATGTAGTCGCTGATGATACCAACAGCCAACGGACCAAGACCGAGGCCGACAATGTTCAGGGTAAAGAGGTTTATCGCTGCGCCAACGCTGCGCATTTCGATGCCCAGTTGGGTTTGTAAAATTGCAAAGTTGGTGCCGATATAGACACCACCAAGTGCCGCAGGCCCTAAGAACCACAACATGCCGGTGAGGCCATCTTCTGCAAGAAAACAGAATACCGCCATGGGCGCGTAGATAATGATGGAGGATGTCACGATCCAAGCGCGCCAACCTTCGTTAACACGGGCCCACTTGTCTGCTAGATAGCCGCCCATAAAGGTACCAATACCGCCGCCAATGCCAATCGCCAGAGCGAGCCAGGTGCCAGATTCGCCAGTGGACATGCCGTGAACTCGTTGAAAATATACTGGTGCCCAAGCAATGCCGGCATAGCCTGCGAAGGACACTAAAACGCTACACGACATAAGGTGGCGGATCAGCGAGTTTGAGAACATGGTCTTAACCACGTGCCAAAATGGCGGTGCAGGTGGTTTTTCTGTGATGCCATCTGAATAGCCGCGTGGCGGTTCCGTGAGCCAAAGGCGTACCGAGAGAGCAATCAGCAAGCCTGGTGCGCCTGCAATGACAAACGCCCAACGCCAACCGATCCATTCGTTTACCCAACCGCCGATGAGGTAGCCGAACATCACACCCAAGTTGACCCCAACTGCGAATATCGCCATGGCGGTGCCGCGTTCTTCGGCTGGGTAAAGGTCTGAAATAATGGAGTGAGAGGGCGGATTGGAGCCGGCTTCGCCGACGCCGACACCGACACGAGCGATAAGCATTTGCCAGAATTGTAATGCTGCACCACACAGCGCGGTCATGAGACTCCACAGCGTTATGGAGAATGCAATGAGGTTGCGGCGGTTGCGCCGGTCTGCCCACATGGCCATGGGCATGCCAAGTGTGGCATAGAATAGAGCAAACATAACCCCGGTCAGCAGACCCAATTGAGTGTCGCTGATTTGGAAAGCTTGCTTTATGGGCTCCTGCAAAATGGCGACGATCTGTCGATCAACGTGGCTGGAGGTGAAGACCAACACCAATAAAAAGAGCGTGTAACTTCTCTGCCGCTTAGTTATTGTTATTTCAGACATAAGCGCCCAAGTATGGCGATATGAGAGGGGACATCAAGCCAAAATTGTGGCTTGCTACATTTTGGCGAAAGAGGGAGGAGAAGGGCATCATGGCTTATGAATACGACCGAATTAAGGTAGAGGTAGACGGACGACTAGCGATCGTGACTATTTCTAATCCGCCCATTAACATCATCACCGCAGAACTTGCAGCTGAGTTGTACGCGTTAACAGTAGAACTCAAGGCTGACCCCGATTTAACAGTGGTGGTTTTCAAGAGTGCCGACCCTGACTTTTTCTTGGCACACTATGATGTAGCAAACATTCTGACTTTTCCGACAGACTCGAGCCCTGAAAAAGACAACGAGTTGAACACATTCCACGTGATGTGCGAGCGCGTAAAAGCCATGGA
>JBNMMV010000272.1:0-5941 GCA_051270205.1 Limisphaerales bacterium | reverse complement strand
TACAATTTCGAATGGCTCGCTAGTCCGGTCTGCTTGTTCGCGCAGTTTGGCTAGTTCTTCGATGATGGGTTTGGTCTGCTCCGCGTTGATGCCGAAACCGTACCAGCCATTGCCATACTTGGCAGCCCGACGAAGAGCTGGCTTAGAGTGGCCGCCGACGATAATAGGAATATGAGGTGATTGAAGTGGTTTTGGGTCCATGCGGCAGGCGGCGATTTGAAAATGGTCACCACTGAATTCGACTGTTTCCTGGGTCCAGAATAGTTGCATGAGCTCTAAGAATTCATCGCTGCGAGCACCACGGTCAGCCCAGCTATAACCACTGGCTATGACCTCTTCTTCGCACCACCCGACCCCAACTCCGAAGTCAATTCGCCCGCCGGTGAGCCAGTCGAGCGTTGCAAACTCCTTGGCGGTGTAAACAGGGTTACGTTGGGAAATAAGTGCAATACCCGTTCCAAAGCGAAGCTTTTCTGTGACTCCAGCGAGAAACCCGAATGTGGCGACGGTGTCTAACATGCCACCGCCATGTGGCACTGGTATTTTACCATCCGCCGCGCCAGGGTAGGGGTTCGAAGTTTCGTCGAACAGGACCACATGTTCACCCATCCAGATTGATTCGATGCCAATTTCTTCGCAGCGTTGAGCGAAGTCCTTAATCATAATCCGGTCGGCCCGTGGTGACATAAATGTAGAGAATAAGCCTATTTTCATTCTGATTCTTGCAACCTCGCGCCGCGTAGTACGTTTGGTAAGGCATAGTTGCCTTCGTGACAAGCGTATTCAAACAAAGGGCCGGCGGTTACGCCTCTGCTTGCCTGGTCGGTTGTCATAGGTGCGGCAACAGACCATGGTTGAGAAAACATTTGTGGGTCTTCCACGGTAAAAGTGTAGTCGATTGTTTGTTCATCAACTCGTGTGAAGCGTTCAGTCAATTTCAAACTTGGCCGAGACTTACGCCATGGCCAGGCCCAATAGTCTTTGGACTTATCGGCAAATCCTTGGGAGACCACGACGAGTGTATCACCTTGCCAATGGCCACGAGCGTCACCCAGCCACTGGCCCAAAGATGGGTCAATGTGGGGTCTGCCGTCTAACGGAATGATACGATATTCGTGATACATCTCGTGATTAATAGCCAGATAGTGTTCGGTTAGAAACATTTGATAGTTCATGTTGTAAGGCTGTAAAGGCGCCATGGTGATGCCATCAGACAGGCATCGTTCACCGGTATCCATGTCGGCGAAACTGTTAAATGGCCCTTTGCCGTATCGTGCACGTTGTGCATCTGATGCAGCCTTGGCATGAACAAGCCAGGGAATACGGCCATCTTCTGGATCGTAGATCAATGAGGTACGACCGTCCTTCAAGGCCTGCATACCTGGGTCCAACCATTCTCGATTGTAGCCACCGACAGTGCCCGGTGCAGGGTTCTCGCTGCTTGCCGTCAAATTTTTCTCTGCTGTTGCAGACAAAGTGGCCATCTCGGCATCACTCAGTGTCTTATCCAGGGCAACGTTTGCTGGGCGCTCAAGTGGGGTCAAGGTCGCAGTAGTCCAAACCCCCGACAGATCCGGCTTGCCCCAGCTGGTTTGGGGAACTTCAGCGCTGACGTGCATCGACGTAGCAAACAGAAAACAGACAGCGCCTATCGATCTAATCTTCATTTTGAATCTCCTGCCCAGTGTCAAAACTAGTGTCAAGACTAGTGTCAAGACCAGTGTCCCGTTTGG
Organism: Limisphaerales bacterium; assembly: GCA_051270205.1. GTDB lineage: Bacteria > Pseudomonadota > Gammaproteobacteria > Pseudomonadales > Azotimanducaceae > UBA4421. The sequence continues at coordinate 4,208 of JBNMMV010000272.1, read as the reverse complement.
ATAGGTGTCCATACATTAGCGTTTCGACAAATTCGATGCATTTAAAGTCCAGTAGCTGAGCCTTGGGGTCAACATTTTTATAAAGAATAGCCTCCAATGACCAAGTTGATTCATAAACCTCTGGGTCAGAAAGCGTTGCCCGGTAGCGAAGATGGTGTGCTGATAACAAGGTATACCGCTCTTCTACCTTTAAACTCGCTGTGTGCCAGTTGCCGGCAGCGTCAAGCCATGTGTCCGGTACTTGATCAGTAACATTGACCACCAGTGTATCGCCTTCCCAGTGACCACGGGAATGCCCCATCCATGCGTCTACAGGCGCTTCGAAATCGGGTTTATCCAAATAGATGGTGCGGCTCGCCTGGGCAAATTCGTGAGCAAGGAAGAGATGGTCTGGAATTTGTACAATTTGTACCGGGTACGGCATTAGGTTGGCTCGAGGCACACCTGGTAGGTAACACTTCACCGCAGGATCAAGCTCGTGTCGAGTTGCAAAATTGGTTTGTTGCTGTAGTCGAGCCGCGGGTTTGTATGGGATTTCTCCGCCGATCACCGCGCCCAGACCTGCTCGCGTGGCACCCAGCGCGCCTGTTTGTAGAATGCTTGAAGCATGCGCTGTGTGGGCCTCTATGTTCGAGTGGCTGTCCAACGTTTGCCAGATGCCGTTAAAGTCTGGCTTGCCATCGCTGGTGCGCGGCAGGGACGGTTCTGCCAAAGCAGCCTGGCTGGCAAGCAGCGTAATAAGGAGTGCGTTGAGTAGGTTTTTTGTTACAAGCATAAGCAAATGAATCTTAACTGGTTGACCGAGCATAGCAGTTCGTCGCGCGGTGGGCTCGTGTGTCAGATACACTGTTTCGATGAGGCAACCAGTGAAGCAACCAACATCTTCAGAAATACGCTCACAGTGGCGCCTGTTGACCAGCGCCGGTGCGGGCATAATTTTCAGTGTTTTAGTGCTCCCTTACTACACCATTGGCGTCATGGTAGTACCCATTACCGAAGAATTTGGTTGGAGTCGGGCAAGTTTCTTAGCAGCCACTTTCTTCAGCGCTGGGCTCGGAGCGGTTACCTCGCCTTTAATCGGTTGGTTGTGCGATCGCTATGGTTCTCGACGGGTGGCGCTGCCTTCTATCGCTGGACTCTCTGGAGGTTTTCTACTCGCAGCTTCTATTGATGGGGAGATTTGGCTGCTTTATTTGGCCTATGCATCCATGGCGGTTTTAGGCGCAGGTACCATCCCTGTGACATGGACAAAAGCTATTACTGACAGCTTTGACAAGCAGCGAGGCTTAGCCTTGGGGCTTGCGTTAAGTGGTACGGGGATATGCGGTATCCTCATGCCGCAGTTTGCCACTTATCTGGTGGAAGACTTCGGGTGGCGTACTGCCTATGTTGGCCTTGCAGTATTGCCTCTTCTCATTGGCTTGCCCGTCGTATTCTGGGGCTTTAGACCGATTGAAGCTGGCACGCGGGACGATCAAGTAACACCAAGCTATCTCGATTACGGGCTAACACTGAGGCAAGCATCCCGGCGAAGCACCTTTTGGGTTTTGTTGATTTCAATATTTCTTGTTTACATGGCAGCCTCTGGTATTGGCGCCAATTTGTATCCCGCGATTACGGATGCAGGCATGAGTACTTCAGATGCAGCAACAGTGCTGAGTTTCTTTGGCGGGGCTGTTATTGCAGGTCGTCTTCTGGTGGGTTATTTGGTGGATAAATTCTGGGCGCCAGGGGTTGCAGCTGGAACCATGGTGCTGCCGCTGATTGGCTGTCTTATGTTGATAGAGCCTGAGGGGTTTTATTCAAGCGTTATTGCTGCCGTGCTAATAGGAATGGCCGCGGGGGCTGAACTAGATCTTATGTCTTTTCTTGCCTCGCGCTATTTCGGGCAGAAGCACTACGCGCTAATTTATTCGGTACTGTATATGGCGTTAGCTATTTGTTCAGGTGGCGCGCCATTAGTATTCGCGAGTATCTATGACCAAACCTCGAGCTATGCCATAAGTTTTTCCATCGCCGCGGGTCTCTTTGGTGCGGGCGGATTGGTCGTATTACTAATGGGGCGCTATCCCTGTGTGCCGTCTATTGAATCAGGTCAGCCCAAGGTAGACGATCTTCCTTACCACCGAAAAAATCCGGATCCCATATAAATTCAGGAGACATGCCAGCGGCGATAGGTTTACCGCGCGGAACCTTATTGAAAGCCTGTTGTAGCCTTGTGACAGTTTCCGGGCTTTGCGTGGCGAGGTTCGTTTGCTCCGTTGGGTCCTCATCGAGATTGAACAGCAACGGCGATGCCCTAGACGGAATGAGCAATTTCCAGGGCCAGTCGATAAAAGTTTGCCCGTCATTTCCAATTGCAACATAAGTGTGTGCTGCTGTCGCGCCTTTGTCCTGTAATAATGCGCTCTGATCTGCACCGTCGAGGGTTTCGAGATCGACGTTGGAAAAGTTCAGTCCTGCCAGTTTGAGTAGGGTAGGTAAGACATCTTCCACGGTAATCATCGCTTCGATTGTTCGTGCTTTGAACTGCCTCGGCCAGCTGACCAATGCGGGTACCCGAATGCCGCCTTCGTACACCGAACCTTTGCCGCGTAAAAGGGGCGCGTTGCTGCTACCGCCTTCATTCGAATTAATTGCCATAAATTCGATCAAACGTTCAGGCTTTGGATCGCCAGGTCCCAGCGGAACACCATCGCGGTCGATCATTAGGCGTGACAAGTCCCGGGGTGGACCCGGAATGAGCCCGCCATTGTCGCTTAAGAAAAGAATAAGGGTGTTGTCGTATATGTTGGCAGCCTGTAAGGCGTCTACTATAGCCTGCACACCGGTGTCTAACTCAGTGACCATGGCTGCGTGGGTGCGTCGCCTCGGGTCCTCTATTTCGCGGTATGAAGCGATGGTCTCCGGGGGGGCTTCGTTCGGTAGATGAGGGGCATTGAAGTTGGCCATCATAAATAGTGGCTTGTTGGTGTCAGGTTGTTTTTGAATTACTCGGACCGCTTCTTTGGTAATCAGATGGGTAGAGTACGTATCATCACGGACAGTTTTGCCGTCGCGTTGCCAGTCGTATCCACCGCCATGCACTTTATCCCAGAAGCCAATGCCGCCGGTGACGAAACCGTAGAACTCGTCGAAACCGCGTGCATTGGGGAGTTGTTCTCGGGTTGCATGCCCTAGGTGCCATTTGCCAATCAAGTGGGTGCGATACCCTGCGTTTTGAAAGTGTTGGGAAAGCAGGGTGCGGTCTAGCGGTAGGCCGAGTTTTGCGTGTTTGTTGATTGGTCGCAAAATACCATTTCGCAGCGGAGATTGTCCTGTCATAAGTGCAGAACGGGTGGGGCTGCAGTAAGGGTGAGCATAGAAGCGGTCTAAGCGAATGCCGGATTGGGCTAGTTGGTCCAACGCGGGTGTTCGAATTTCGCTACCGTTGTAGCCGACATCGTTCCAACCTAGGTCATCTGCCACGACGATAACGATGTGGGGCGCTTCGCTAGTGTTGGTATGCGAATTTGCGCTGAGCAGCGAAGCTGAAAATAAAATGGTGATGGCAAATACTCTGGATCCCAAGGTGTATTTCCTTAATATGACGTTCCCATGAATTTCTTTATACCTGAATTAGCCGAGTGTTGTTTGAGTTGAGAGTAACTGTTCGGTTAAGGTGGGTTCTGTTCACAAGAATGCAGAGCCAGCCATGTCCAATGAAGACCATGAAAAAGTATCGATCTACCCGTTTGCCGAAGACACGCGTGAGGAACTGCTAAGTAAAGCGACTGAATGTGTTTTTAACTGGACGACGCGAGATGGATGGGCGGTAGGTGTGGTGCATGCCTTTGTGTGGCGAGACGGTCGGGCGTGGATTACCTGTGGTGCTCATCGTCATCGGGTCAGTGCTATAAAACGAGATCCAAGATGCTCAGTTGTCGTCAGTGGCATAGCAGCGCCCGATGGCCCCAATGGCGCCATAACAATGAAAGGGCGGGCAATTATTCATGAAGATGAAGAGACCAAAGAGTGGTTCTATCCTGCACTTGCGCGTGGTCCCTACGGTCGCAGGGGAGGAGAGCTGACGCCAGAAGCAGAAATTGCAGCTGATGCCTTTGCAGAACGTCTAAATTCTCCTTTACGCGTGATCATTGAGATCGTGCCTGAAAAGTGGATTCAGCTAGACAGCGACAAGATGGCCAAAGACACCGCCGGTGAGCTCA
>JBNMMV010000271.1:0-5950 GCA_051270205.1 Limisphaerales bacterium | reverse complement strand
CACATCACCAATCTAAGGAAACCCCATGAGTGACTATAAAGTAGCAAATATCGAACTGGCCGAATTCGGCCGCAAAGAAGTGTCGTTAGCCGAAAACGAGATGCCCGCACTCATGGCTTTGCGCAAGAAGTATACCGGCGAGCAACCGTTGGCCGGCGCGAAGATTATTGGCTGTATTCATATGACCATTCAAACAGCTGTGCTGATTGAAACCCTCATCGACTTAGGCGCCGAAGTGCGTTGGTCTTCATGCAATATTTTCTCAACCCAAGATCACGCTGCAGCGGCCATGGCTGTTGCAGGGGTGCCAGTTTTCGCCTGGAAAGGTGAAACTGAAGAGGAGTACATGTGGTGCATCGAACAAACCATTCTTTCCGACGGAAAGCCTTGGGAGGCCAATCTATTACTCGATGACGGTGGCGATCTTACTGAACTATTGCACGAAAAATACCCAGATATGTTACGAGGTGTCCACGGTATTTCAGAAGAGACCACAACGGGCGTGCACCGTCTTTACGAGATGATGCGCGACGACCTGTTAAAGGTCCCAGCGATCAACGTCAACGACTCGGTGACCAAATCTAAAAACGACAATCGCTATGGGTGCCGTCACAGTCTCAATGACGCCATCAAGCGCGGCACCGACATGCTTATGGCTGGCAAACGCGCGTTGGTTATCGGCTACGGTGACGTTGGCAAGGGCTCAGCTCAAAGTCTTCGTCAAGAAGGCATGATTGTGCGCGTTAGTGAAATCGACCCTATTTGTGCCATGCAGGCCTGCATGGACGGCTACGAAGTCGTTTCCCCGTACCTTAATGGCAACAACACAGGTCAAGTAGCAGACATCGACACACGCCTGATGAGTGATACAGATATTCTTGTCACTTGCACGGGCAACAGCAATGTTTGCGATAGCGCCATGCTACAAACCATTAAGCGCGGTGCCGTAGTCTGCAACATTGGCCACTTCGACAACGAAATCGATACTGCCTTCACGCGAGAAAACTGGCGTTGGGACATGGTAAAGGACCAAGTCCACCAGATATTCCGCTCAGACGACAAAGCGGACTACCTGATTCTGCTATCGGAAGGACGTCTTGTGAACCTGGGTAATGCCATGGGCCACCCATCACGCATCATGGACGGCTCATTTGCCAATCAAGTGCTCGCACAAATGCACCTCTTCGATCAAGCCTGGGCTGACCAGCCAGAAAATCAACGTTCTCCCATTACGGTAGAAGTGTTGCCTAAGAAGTTGGACGAAGAAGTTGCTCAGCTTATGGTAGAGGGCTTTGGCGGTACGGTAACCGTGCTGACCAAAAGCCAAGCCGACTACATTGGCGTGACTCAGGAAGGTCCATTCAAGCCTGAGAGTTATAAATACTAGAATATGCAGCCGCTACAAAACGTCATCGAAATCCTCGATCTAGAGGAAATCGAACAGAACCACTACCGCGCCACCAGCCCTAACGAGGGTTGGCAGCGCGTGTACGGCGGCCAAGTCATCGGCCAAGCCCTGGTTGCAGCTTCCAAAACAGTGGATCTCGACCGCCATGCCCACAGTTTGCATGGCTACTTCTTGCGCGGCGGTGATACCAGTATTCCAATTCTCTATCGAGTCGACCGTATTCGTGATGGTAAGAGTTTTACCACACGTCGGGTTGAGGCCATTCAAAATGGCCAGGCTATATTTACCATGTCTATTTCTTTTCAGGTCGCTGAGGAGGGACTGTCACACCAGTTTGAAATGCCAGATGCACCGGACCCTGAGACGCTGCGTGATGAAGACGAACTGCGACAAGAACAAGCCAAAAATTGGCCCAAGGAATTTCAAGAAAACTACAGTTTTTCTTCAGCCATCCAGATGCGGCCCGTCGATCCAATTGACATTATGCATCCAACCTCCTCAGCACCGCGGCAGCTAGGCTGGATGAAAACGCGGGAGAAGCTTCCCGACGATCCGCGCTTGCATCAGTGCGTGCTAGCCTATCTTTCTGACTGGTCGCTGCTGGATACAGCAACACGTCCTCACGCCATTAACTACCTGCAAGACAATGTACAAATGGCAAGTCTTGACCACGCTATGTGGTTCCACCGCCCTTTCCGGGCAGACGAGTGGCTTCTTTACGAGCAAGACAGCCCCTCTAGCGGCGGTGCGCGAGGCTTTAACCGGGGTCTAATCTACGATCAGGCTGGTAATCTCGTGGCTTCAGCGACCCAAGAAGGATTGATTAGAATACGCGATTGACGATAGCCAGCTACACAAAAACTTGAGATACTAGTCGGCTTTGTTTCGCCCAAATCTATGGGCTAGTCGTCTGAGGAACCCATGGCTGATATCGAAACCTTAGCTTCGTCTGTTGCGTCGCTGAAAGAACACTTTGAATCTCACAACTACATCTGTAGCGACCAAATCGCTACCGCTGTGTATCTTGCCTATCAACTGCGTAAGCCAATTCTGATTGAGGGACCACCCGGCGTCGGCAAAACTGAACTGGCTAAAACCACTTCAGAGATGTTCGAACTGCCACTGATTCGCCTTCAGTGCTACGAAGGATTGGACGAAGCCAAAGCAATCTACGAATGGAAGTACGGCAAGCAGTTGCTTTATATACAGGTTCTGAAGGAAGCACTGGACGAAGTTATGGCAGGCGCGAAGGGGTTTACCCAGTCTGTTGCACGACTGCATGAATTCGGCGACATATTCTTCAGCGAAGAATTTCTCGAACCACGCCCGCTGATGAAAGCCCTGCAAGCAAAAGATGGCTGCGTTCTGTTAATCGATGAAGTTGACAAGTCCGACCACGAATTCGAATCTCTGTTGTTAGAGATTTTATCTGACTACCAACTCTCGATCCCAGAGATTGGCACCATTACAGCCCAGGCAGAACCACCAATGGTTTTCCTCACATCTAATAACACGCGTGAAATATCCGATGCTTTAAAACGTCGCTGCTTGCACCTATACATCCCGTTTCCAGACCAAGATTTGGAACGTAGAATCATTCAGGCACGGGTACCGGAAGTTGCCCCTGAACTGCAACGCCAGCTGGTTGCGTTCATTCACGAATTACGCGGTCTGGACCTTAAAAAAGTGCCCGCTATTTCCGAGACCATCGATTGGGCCCGCACTCTGTTGCTGTTACACACCGAAGTTTTGGAACCACAACTGGTACGAGACACTCTCAACGTCATTCTGAAATTCCAGGAAGACATTGAAAACGTCGACAGCGAAATTAACGCGATCACCGCGAAAATCAATAAATAGACCAGTAGTTATATATGGATCGAACCCTCACCAACTTCATTAAGTCTCTTCGCATGGCAGACATCCGTGTCTCTCCTGCGGAGACGCTTGACGCAATGACAACGCTCGAGCTTGTTGGCTACAAGGACCGTGAATTTTTAAAGAACTCTTTAGCCATGGTGCTGCCTAAGACCGTCGACGAAAAAGATGCCTACGAAGAATGCTTCGACCAATTTTTTACCTACAACGAAATTCAATCTGGCCGCGACGCCGAAGAAGGTGAAGGTAGCGAGGAAGGTGAAGAAGGACACGACCAGGGTGAAGGCGGTGAAGGCGGAGGTTCAGGCGGCGAACGCCAACCCGGGCAACCCGCCAGTGGCAAGAAGAAAAAGTCAAAAACCAAGCCCAACAATCTATACGAAGAAGAGGCAGAAGAGGACTTAGGGCCAGGCGAAATGGCTGAGGCTCAGTCAGAACTCGGCGCGCAGCTCATGAATAATTCCATAGTTGAGCTCACCACAAAAATGGCCGCTGCGGGCGAAGCGATAAACGTTCGCGAAATTCAAATCTTCACCCAAAAAGGCCTCTATACACGCCGTGTTATGGACGAAATGGGTCTGGCAGATCTCAACCAAGAGATTAGTGATTTACGAGCGTCCCAGCCTGTACCTTCACGACGCTTGGGCCAAGAGCTCAAACGCCGGCGCGACTTTTTGCGTGAACAAGTAAGAGACTATGTCGAACGACAGTTTCTCCTAAACGCTGACGTCTTGGGTAAAAAGCTAAGAGAAGAGTTGCTACGAAAAGTAAAACTCTCCAACGTCGAACATCGAAACTTCCGCCTCATCCAAGAAATTGTCTTCAAAATGGCGAAAAAGTTGACCACCATGCATTCACGTCGCAAGAAGGTCTACAAGACCGGCGCCCTCAACGTGCCACGCACCATCCGTCACAATATGTCCTACGATGGCTCGATTTTCGACCTGCACTGGAAATCTGTCAAAATCGATCGGCCGAAAGTTTTTGCCATCTGCGATGTTTCTGGTTCTGTGGCCGCATATGCCCGCTTCATGTTGATGTTTTTATATAGCCTCGATGAGGTAATGCCCAAGGTCAGAAGTTTTGCATTTTCATCTGATCTCGCCGAAGTGACCGACCTTTTTATGCGCAACAAAATCGAAGATGCCATCGCTAAGGTCATGCGAGACTACAGCGGTGGCTCTACTGACTACGGCCAAGCATTGTTGGATTTCAAGAACCATTGCCTGGACGATGTGGACAATAGAACCACCATCATCATTCTGGGTGACGCACGTAACAACCACGGCGAAGCCCACGCGGAAGTACTGAAGGAAATGTACGACCGGGCCAAACGAATCATCTGGCTTAACCCGGAAGGGCGTCTGTCCTGGGATACCGGTGACAGCGAAATGAAGAAATACGGTACCTATTCTCACCAAGTAGAAGAGTGTAATTCACTCATGCATTTAGAGCGGGTTGTGGGTAACCTGTTGCGTCAGGTTACCTCTTAAAGACTACTACTATGTCAGACAATAGTTCCGGCGACAGCGAAGCGTCATTCGCAGCCACAGCAGGGCGCCAATTGTTTGTCTTCACTATCGCTGCATTCGTTTTTATTGGCGCACTAATGTGGGGTTTACAAGGGCTTGCCAGCATCGTTGGTTCGAGTACCGTTACCGCTAAAGCTGTAGATTTCGAACAAAACTCCATCACTATTGCTATCCGCGAAGAACCCCCACAGCTGAACACCACGATGGCCACCGACTCCTCTTCTATCATGATCCTTGGCCACACGATGGAAGGGTTGTTGCGAACTGACGCGAACGACAAGCTCGAAGCAGGAATCGCCCATCGTTGGGAAGTGACAGACACACTCGCCACCTTCTGGCTACGCGAAGACATCAAGTGGAGCGATGGCAGCCCCATCACAGCCCACGATTTCGTATTTTCTTGGCGCACAGCACTCGACCCAGAAGTGGTGTCCGAATATTCCTTCTTACTGTACTCCATAAAAAATGGTCGCGATATTAACGAAGGCAAACTGCCAGGCGAAGCACTAGGCGCGCGAGCTGACGGAGATCACAAACTAGTGGTCGAGCTCGAACGACCGGTGGCATTTTTCGACAAGATGGTCGCCTTCGTCACCTTTCTACCTGTGCAAGAAAAGTTCTACAAAAGCCGCAATGGTCGCTACGGCGCAGACGCAGATGACATGATTTCCAGCGGACCCTATATCGTTACTCAGTGGGTGCACGGCTCGAATCTCATCCTTAAGAAAAACCCGCACTATTGGGACCGCGATCGCATCCATATCGAAACTATCAACATCGCCTATATAACAAGTGATGCCACAGCCACGCTAAATTTTTTCAAGGATGATAAAATAGCGTTCACCACTTTGTTAACAGAAAACCTCGACAATGCTTTAGAAGAGCGTTGGAAAATATTTCGCGAACAAGACGGCACCTCATTTTTCCTAGAGTTTAATCACCGACCTGGACGCCTCACTGACAACCTTAATCTACGCCGCGCTATGCAGCTGTCGCTGGACATGGAAGAGCTAGTCTACAAAGTGACTAAACAGCCAGGCTACATCCCTGGCAAGTCGCTATTCCCGCAATTTCTGATGGGTGTGGAGACGAACTTTTACAAAGAATACCCGCCCCCAGCACTCAAACTCGA
>JBNMMV010000270.1:0-5976 GCA_051270205.1 Limisphaerales bacterium | reverse complement strand
TTCTCTAGTGAGCCGCCGTATTCGTCGTCGCGGTGATTGGTAGGTTCCGCGAAAAATTGGCAAAGAATGTAGCCGTGTGCGCCATGTAGTTCAACGCCATCGAAACCTGCTTGTTCTGCCCGAACTGCAGCATCGATAAAGTCGGTGATTAATTCTTTTACTTCGTTGTGACTTAGACCTCGAGCGCCAGTTTCCTCGTTGTCGGAGGGACAGACCGGGGTAGTACCGATAACTTCTGCGGGTGAGCGGTTACCGGCGTGATGAAGTTGCACAATGGACACGCTCGCCTGCTTTCCTATTTCGTCGGCTAGTCGAGTAAGACCGTCAAGGTGATCATCAGACCAGATGCCCAGTTGTCCAGGAAACCCTTTGCCAATTTCTTGTACGTGGGCGGCACAAGTCATGGTCAATCCAAACCCGCCTTTGGCTCGCATAGTTAGCCAATGAAATTCTTCGTCAGAAAGTACGCCATCTTCGTGACTTTGAGTGTTGGTGAGCGGGGCGAGCATAAATCTGTTTTTCATGGCAGGGCCGCGGGTGAAGGTTAAAGGTGATAACAGTTCTGTCATGAGTAGTCTTGTAAAAAAGTAGGGCAGAAGATTAGCCAGTCATGGGTAAAATGCAAACCATGAATGTCACAAATACCCACGGAATCTTGCTGCTGGCAACGCTCGTAAGCTTTGGCTGCCACGCTACCTCTTTAAATCTTGTCTCGCTCGAGAACGTTCTCGCTCAGCCCGATCGCCTGCCCGCAGACGTCGTCCGTGATGGTTGGAGTAAACCAGAAGAGGTTGTTCCGTATCTTAATCTGCGTCCGGGTGCTCGTGTACTGGAACTTTTTGCCAGTGGTGGCTACTACAGTGAACTGATCGCCCGCGTCGTTGGTCCAACCGGTGAGGTACTGCTGCACAATACTGAAGGCTTTCGTGCGTGGGGCATTAACAAACTGCATCGCCGGTTCGGTGGGCGTACCCCACCAACAGCGCTCGTGCAATACGATCGAGAGATCTCGGAGCTAGGACTGGGCGCGGGGCACATTGACGCTGTCATTGTCGTGATGGCATTGCACGATTTGTATGTTGTGCCGAAGCGTTATGACGGTACGCGATATGTGGTGGCAGGCGATCCTGCCGATGCAGCTCAGGTGCTTCGACAATTATTTGTCGCGTTGCGTCCAGGAGGGCGATTTGTGGTGATTGATCACGAAGCTTCTCAAGAGTTGACCCGTGATGAGGCCTTTGAGATGCATAGGATGCACGAGCAGTACGCCAAGTTTGAAGTAGAGGCGGCGGGCTTTAAGAGTGTTGCGTCCTCAAGCGCGCTTAAAAATACAGAGGATAATGGATTGTCGATTGTCTTCGATTGGGACAAAGGCCAGACACGCCGTTTTGTGCTCGTGTTCGAAAAGCCCTAATAGACGTATAATGTCGGGTTTGATGATTTGGAAGGTGAATTGAACGTAGTTAATACCCAGCTAGCGAGTAGTGATCTTGCTCTGTTGTCTGAAAGTGCTCCAAATTGGTTTCTCGACTGTTTTGACGTGCCTCGTGAAGAGGGCTTCGTTGAAGTAGAAGGGGTACAGATTCACTATCTGCGCTGGGGCAATCCGACTTTGCCTGGTGTTGTGCTAACCCACGGATTCATGGCGCACGCGCGCTGTTGGGCTTTTATTGCACCTTTGCTTGCTGAAAACTATTGTTTGGTTGCTTTCGATCTTTCTGGAATGGGCGATTCGGGCTGGCGCGAAAGCTATGATGTTGATGTCCGTTCGATCGAGTGTTTAGCGGTTGCGGAAGCTGCGGGAATCACTCAAGGCGACATCAAACCTGCATTGGTTTGTCACAGCTATGGCGCTGGCGTTGGATTGTCGGCCGTTGAGATGTTTCCCGATGCGTGGCGTAGTTTCGTGGTCTGTGACATGAGCATGCTAGCCCCCGGAGAACCTTCCCAATTTGAAGAGCGCCGCAAGCATATGGAAAACCGCAGCATTCGTCCGCATCGGGTCAACGCCAACTTTTCCGAGGTACGTGAACGTTTTCGTCTGGCGCCTGAACAGCCCTGCGAAAACGCATACTTGATGGAGTATATGGCCCGTCATTCCATTCGAGAGCTTGACGAGGGCTATGTTTGGAAATTCGATCCCAAAATCATGGGCCCAGACAATGACCGTGACTCTAACTGGTGGGAGAGTATTGCGCCTAGATTTGCAGGTTTGCAGATACCCCGCGCGGTAATTTATGGAGAACACTCGACCATGATGAGTGCACGGGTACGTGAATATGTTAACCACGTTAGCGAGGATCCTATTGCCCAAGTTTGCATTCGCGATGCCTATCATCATTTGATGATGGATCAACCGATTGCGTTCTCCTCAACCATCGACAGCTTGTTGCAGAGTCTTTGATGGGCGGCTTCTATCCGCCCTCTATCTGTTAAACAGGTGCCCGGCGCTCTAGTCGCGGCGACAATTGTGGCGGTAAGACTTCTTTTAAAAGTACCGTAAGCTCTTCTCGAACCGACCCACAGTTTGCATCTTCCCAACGATTGGTAAGCTGACCTGGATCGTCGTTCATATTATAGAGTTCGCCTTCGGTGCCCTCATAAAGTGAGCCTTGGTCGTAAACCGTACAGAGCCAGCCCGACTTGTGATAAATCGATTTCAAATGCAGATTCACGGGGCCGTGTTCAGAATCCCATTCGGTAATGACCCAGTCACGATCTTGTAGATCCGATTGTTCAACAGATGTCGGCAGCGGCTTGCCTTCACAATAATCGGGTACTTCGATGCCAGCAATCGCGCAAAAAGTGCTGGCCAGATCCAGGTGGCCAACAGGTGCCGTAATTTCTGTCGGCAGGCTTTGTTCATGCGCTGGTGCAGGTTTCCAAATGAGCGGCACGCGCATTAAGGCGTCTACGTGGTAAGGCCCTTTGAACATCAATCCAAAGTCCCCTTGTAGTTCACCGTGATCGGTGGTGAAAATAATGTCGGTATTTTCTAACTGGCCCCGCGCCTCAAGTGAGTCGAACACCCGCTGACAAGCCTCATCAATCAGTTCATTTTCGATGTGGGTCATGGCATTGATTTCACGAACTTGATCCGCTGTCATATTGGCTGGCACAAACTCTCGGGGTGATTCAAGATTGGTCCACAGAGTGCCGTCGTAGTATCCCTTCCAGTGCTTGGGTTTTTGTTCGAGCAGCGCTTCCCGGTCAGCCTGATTCTTTCGATACAGCTCTGGCAGGGGTAGATCTTGCCAGGCCACTCGGTGTAATTCTGATTTGGGAATGTCCCACGGATGATGTGGGTCAGGGAAACTCATCCAGCAGAAAAATGGTGACTGAGTTTCGCTGTTGTCGAGCCAATTTATGGTTCGATCTGCGACCCATTCAGTGTGATACAGCGATTTGTCGACATCCATTGGCCAAACCTGCACTGCACCTGTTTCGCCTGTGCTTGCTGTGTTCTGTCCCTTGTCTGTCACCATGGGGTAGAACTTTTTCTTAGCCTCCGGGTGCGCCTTCATCCACAAATCATAATGGCTGTGCCCTTCGAAAAAGTGATTGGCCAACTCCATGTGTTGAAAGCCACGGTGAGGGCCGGTGTTGTTCTCTGCCGCCATTCGATTCTCAAAAAATTCGGCAGGATCGCCCAGCCATGGTTCGAAGTGAGCTTTGCCAATGAGCGCCGTACTGTAGCCGTGGTCTTGCAGGTGGTGGGCGATGGTTTGACGCTTTTCAGGTAGCGAAACACCATTCATCCAGACACCATGACTGGCAACATGTTGCCCGGTCATCATGGTTGCGCGTGCAGGCATACACCCGACGTTTTGGTTGTGGGCGCGTAGGTAGTTAATACCGCCCTGGGCTAGGCGATCGATGCTTGGCGTGCGCGCAATCTGGCCGCCGTTGCATCCTAGCGCGTCAAAGCGCATTTGGTCGGTTGTTATGAATAATATATTTCGGGTCATGGTATTTGCTAATCTATCCTTCCTTGAGCGTTAAAAGCGCGGCTCGGCAGTTGACCTTGCCAACCGTCGGGTTCAGCGGTGCCATGATAGACAAGTCTGTACATTCGATTGATATCGTCAGTTTTGCCAATGGTGACGCGCTCGCCGTTATGTTCCACAAACCAACGTGGTTTTGCTAGGTCGATTTCAAATACTGCTGCTTCGCCAGGCGCAAGGTGCCTCTTTTCCCTGTGTGGCTCGAGATCACAAAGGTCGCGGTCGTCCTCAGACTTGTGTGCGGGGTCTTGTGCGGCAACTAAAGAGAACTGGCAGTGGTTAACTGCGTCGTCCAACCGCAATGCCTCAGCTGACATGTTTCTTAGCGTAACTCTCACAGCAGGACTAAGAGGTACGTCAAACTGTTGAGGGTTCTGGTTAGGATCGCGAGGTTGACGAGTAATTTCTAGTTTAATGCCGAGCTCACTCCAGCGGTAGTCCTTGATGGTGGATGTGCCGCTGTCACCAACAGCAAGTAACACTTCCATGGGCACCTGTATTGCGTCGCGGGTGCCGAGTTTTTCTTCGATTTCTTTGCCCTTGCCCTGTTCGACGAAGAGCTGTTCGATGCCATATTTCATATCGAGTCGAATCGTTGGCCAAATTGGTGCATTTGTGACCCGACCTTTGAGAAAAGTACCATTCGCAGGTTGGTCTAACGTTGCATTTTTGAACCGATAGACTTGGCCAGCATCTGGTTGCAGAGAGACGTAAATAATCTGCCCTTTGAAAGTTGCCGCTTCTTCTTTGGAGATCTCCCCATCGGTGAGTAGGTTAGCCGGCAAGTTACTTATTGCGTACCTCAAACGTACAAAGTCCCCCCTAAATGGATCACGAGGGTCTATGGGAGCGGTTCGTAGCCAGACCTCTTTGCCGTAGGCCAACAAATATTCCCTGCCAGCGGCCATGTAGGCAAGAATTGCGATTTGTAGAATCACTAACCCGATGATGCCGTATCTTTTCATGGGCCCAGAGTTGGAGATTGCGTTAGAAATGGAATTAGACATCAGCCTGCTCCGCTTCTACTAATTGACGCTTGCGGCGATTGTAGAGTTGACCAATGAGAAATAGAACGATGCCCGTGACCACGAACGCTGCCGAGCGGGCCAACAGACTGTCGAATAGGTCCATAAAACGGGCGAACACGATGGTGGCGAGCATGGCGGTTCCAAGGGCAGTCAGAGTCCACCTAAGCTCGGTCAATCCTCGGCTCAATGTGACGCCCCCGACAACGAGAAACGCGAGGTTAAACAAGATCCATTCAACGCCACTCCAACCTTTACCGCCGATGCTGATTAGTAGCACAGTTAGCATTACAGTTAAAACTGCAGCTGCTTCTATCTGACGGTTCACAGTTTGCTGCCGCACAGTGGTCGCAAGTACCCATGCCCAGGTAATGATGGCGAGTGCGGTAGGTAGCCCCCAGTAGAGCCAATTCATCGGTTCACTGGGTAAACTTGCGAGCGCTGCAATTTCGAGTTCCGCAAACGTGCCGATGAACACGAGTACAATCCAAATGAACAAGCCTATGCGGCGAAGAATATCTGCGGGGCGAAAACTGGATTCGTTTGGTAGCAAGTAAGCAACGGCGAGCATGGCTGACGCCAACATTATAAGCACCGGAAAAACAAGGTCGTCTTCAATGTTGACCAGGCTAAAAGCGTGCAGCAGGGTGAATATGGCGATGGAGAAGAATAAAATTATGTTCGATCGCAGAATTATTGCCAGCGGAATGACACCGAATGCCACCAACCAGTTGGCAGGATGTTGGGCTTCGTTGAAATCGAATATTTCAAAGCAGCCCCATAGGAATGCAAGTGCCAAAGCGAGTAGGGCGTGCATGCGGGAAGGTATCATCCATGCCAAAGAAAGTGCCGCGACACTCCAGAGCAAGAAGGCATTGGGGTAGTGTTCGTCTATATGGTAGATCTGTGCGATTAACCAGATGCCTGCACCAAATAATAGGGTGCCC
>JBNMMV010000269.1:0-5984 GCA_051270205.1 Limisphaerales bacterium | reverse complement strand
GTGGGACTTCTCACTGCATTCACCCAAGGTTATTTGATTCGTATCATCATCCCTAAATGGGGCGCGCCCACCACCGCGATAGTTGGCTTCACCATAGCGGCCACGGCATACCTTGGCATCGCCTTCGCCCCGACTAGTGGCGCGCTTTATGCTTGGTGCGTTTTTTCAGCCTTCGCGGGCATCTCGGGACCAGCCATTGCCGGCATTATGTCCAATCAAGTTCCTCAAAATGAACAAGGCGAACTACAAGGCATCAATGCAAGTTTAGGTTCAATTACTGCGATTATTGGTCCTTTGCTCATGACCCAATCGTTCAGTTATTTCACGGGACCGGAAACCCCATACTATTTCCCAGGCGTGGCCTTTCTCATCGCCGCTGTTCTGGCCGTCGTTGCGGTCATCATTTTTACCTTGAGTGCACGCGTTCTCGATTTGCGCTTGCCGCCGGCAACTTAGAAGATAAAGAACAAGGACGAGTAGACGAAAGACATGACTGATGTTTTTAAAGCCAACCAAGATGCCTGGAACAAGCAATCTGCCCTTGCAACAAGCCCCTGGGTACAACCCGTGGACGCCGAGACGATAAGCCGCGCGCGGAATGGCGATTGGCAACTGATTCTAACCCCCGCCAAGGAAGTACCCCCTGCTTGGTTTGGCGACGTCAAGGGACAACGAATCCTCGCCCTAGCTTCTGGAGGAGGTCAGCAAGTACCCGTGCTCGCCGCTGCCGGAGCCACGGTGGTCAGCTTTGATGCAAGCCGCGTACAACTAGAAAAAGATCAATTCGTCGCCGACCGAGAGCAACTTACCCTTCGTTGTGAGCTGGGCGACATGGCAGACCTTTCACGATTTACAGCCGACAGCTTCGATCTGATCTTTCACCCCACAAGCAACGTGTTTTGCGCAGACATTGAGCCCGTTTGGCAACACTGCGCCAGAGTACTGCGACCGGGTGGTCGCCTCCTCAGCGGCTTTATGAATCCTGACTTTTTCATGTTCGATCATGAAGAAATCGAAAAGGGTGGAGAATTGAAGGTTTCCTTTCGCCTGCCCTTTCGGGACATCGATCACCTTACGGCTGCGGCAATCAAACGTCGTGGCGAGGCCGGTTATGCGTTGGAATTCAGCCATAGCCTTGATGCGCAGATTGGTGGCCAACTTAAGGCAGGGTTTCAGCTTGCAGACTTTTATGAAGACCGTTGGTCAAATGACGCGACGCCGCTGAACAAATTCATGCCAACCTCCATGGCCACCCTGGCGATACGAACATGATGCAAAGATTTTCTAGCGGTTCGAGCTTCGAGGCTGACATTGGCTACAGTCGCGCCGTAAATGACGGCGATTATCTGCATGTATCTGGCACCACAGGATTCGACTACGAAACCATGTCACTGCCAGAAGATATAGAGGCTCAAGCCGCGCAATGTCTAAACAACATAGGAAACGTACTGCACGCTCAAAACCTTGATTGGCAAGATATTGTTCGGGTGCACTATATCGTTCCCATTCGAGACGATTTTCGGGCTTGCTGGCCATTGCTGGCTGCCAAGTTCGGCGCGCACCCACCCGCGGCAACCATGTTTGTCGCAGAACTAATGGACCCGGCGATGAAAATCGAAATCGAAGTCACCGCGAAAATCCGGAAACAGATCCGCAAACTGATCCGAAAATAGATCCTGAACAAAGAACCGGCAACTGAACCAATATAGGGTCAGACCCTCCTTTAAATAGGCAACAAAGTGTCGTTTTGTTGACCCGATTCATGTAATAGAGTGGCCGACCGGTTAGTATCTGGAGACAATTTGATCAACTATCTGCTAATCGCACATCGTCTAGTCCGCCAAAAGGAGGTGCGCTAAATGTTCGGTAAAGACAAGCCCGCCAATGATTCCCAAACAAACGAAAGCAGGAGCGGCTCAGTTAAAGCACCCTCCTCAGCTTCCAATTCAATCAATTCCCGGAGTGCAGCCATGATCGGCCAATCGATAAATATAAAAGGCACCATAACTGGAAAGGAAAATCTTATCGTTGAAGGCACTGTCGAGGGCTCTATTAGCCTGCCCGACAATGACCTCACCGTTGGTGAATCTGGCAAAGTGACCGCAGACCTTTCTGCAAAGAGTGTCAATGTTGAAGGCCAGGTTACGGGTGATATTAGTGGCACTGAAAAAGTAGTGGTCTCAAAAACCGGTCGAGTGCGCGGCAACATCGTGGCACCCCGAGTCACCTTAGAAGATGGCGCCAAGTTCAAAGGCAGCATTGATATGGATCCAGGCGAGGCCAGTAAACCCGCTGGAAAAGTCGCAGGTAAAGTCGGACTATCATCGACTGAGAGCTCGCAAGAAGCATCCTAAGTGTCATTCCTGCGTCGCACCTCCGACAAAGTCGAGACGACACAGGAATCAAGCGAATCGCAGGTTGCCAGCCGGCTGCTTGCACAAGCGCTCGAAGCCACAGTTGAACGCACCGAACGCATCAATGTTTTAGATCTCAGCGGGGGTAGTTCGGGTACAGTCGCATTCTTCAATAACCTCGATTGTCCAACTCACCTTACCTTCGCGGACTGCGACGGGTTAGTTGAGGTCATAGAACAAGCTAATACCGACAAGGACGAGTCCTTATCTTTCGTACAATGCGTGTCGCTTTGTCAGGCGCACCTTGACCTACCAACAGACTTACAACTCGATCTGATCCTGCTGTGGGACTTTCTCCATTACTTCGACACGACTACTTTAGAAGCACTTTCAAACGCGATTCAGCCTCACATTCACCAAGGAACTCGTGCCTATGGTTTTGGCTCCTTACACAGCGATCGCGGCATAAAAGCCTACAACTACGCGATCGCTTCAGCGAACAGCATATTCATGCGACCCAGAGGCGGCTCAGCTAGCATTTTGCCCCACGCCCACTCACAGCAACAATTGTCAGAGCACTTCATTTGTCTGCGCATCGGACGCGGTACACTGTTGCAAGAGGGACACTTGGAATTGCTACTGGAGCCATGATCACGGTCCAGGTACAATGCAACCCGTTAGTTGCATAAGGACTTGGCTATCACCCATACCGTTGCCATAGATGCTGTATTCGCCGCCTTAGGCGATACGCGACGACGTCAGCTGCTAGAGATTCTTGCCGAACGCGGGCCCATGTCTGCCAGTCAGTTGGCAAATAATTGGGATATTTCCCGACAAGCCATCTCCAAACACCTGACGATTTTGGAAGACGCCGCACTCGTCCATCGCCATCGCAACGGCCGCGAAGTTTGCTTTGGTGTGGATACAAATCAACTGGGCGCCACAGGCCGTTGGCTCACCCGAGCAGCAAGTCGATGGCAACAACCTCACTAGACCACTTACCCGGCCAGCCGGTTTAAGCCATGCCTTACCTACTCCTAGGTCTCGGTATTCTATTGCTTTTGGTCGGCGGAACCTGCCTCGTCAGCGGCGCATCCGGTATCGCCGAACGATTCAAAGTCTCACCGATGATCATCGGTCTTACCGTGGTGGCGTTCGGCACCAGCACCCCCGAATTGGTAGTCAACATCACCGGCGCCTTACAAGGCGAAACCGATCTCGCCTTCGGTAACGCGGTGGGGTCTAACCTCGCCAACTTTGGTTTAGTGCTGGGGCTCGCGGCTATCTTGTCGCCCATTTATCTCCAAGGGCAAGTGGTCCGACGAGAAGTGCCCTTCTTACTTCTCGTCACTGCGGTACTCATGGTCATGGCAGCAGACGCACCGTTATCAGACAGCCTGCCTCTGCTCTCTAGAGGTGATGCCATAATCTTGTTCCTACTCTTTACCGTGTTTGTCTATTTCATGGTCCGCGATGTCATCAACGAAGGCGAAGACCCCGTTCTTAAGGAAGCCGAGACTTTCCAATCTGGGGTGGGCCATGGCGGAGAAGTGCAGACTTGGCCAAGAACCATCTGGCTGAGCACACTGCTAGTCGCTGGCATCGGCATGCTGATGTGGGGAGGTAGCGTCACCATTAGGCAGGGCGCGATGATCGCCGAAATTCATGCCCTGCCAGAAGTTGTCGTCGGTATCTTCATCGTTGCAGTGGGTACTAGCCTACCTGAGCTTGTCACCAGCGCGATCGCTGCATTCAAAAAAGAAACCGATCTCGCGCTTGGCAATATCGTTGGATCCAACATATTTAACTCGTTGGTGGTGCTGCCTGCTGCTGGAATTATCGAACCACTGCCTATTCCGAAAGGGGGCGTATTGGACCTCGCTGTTGGCTTTGTTTTTGTCCTGGTACTCATCCCGCTGTTCCTTTTTAGCAACGCTCGCATCGGCCGAACAGCAGGTTGCGCCTTGTTGTTAGGCTATTTCAGCTATCTGTTTTATCGATTATTCAGTTAGCGGCATAGCGCACCACAGCTTGCATCTGTTATAAACGGATCTATTCAAAACTAGTCGCAACACATTTACCGACACTTTTAACAAAACTCTTTCCAAACTGGGGAAACACATGCGTAAGACCTTTCAATTTTTTCTAACATCTTGCCTCCTTGCGAGCGCGTCTCTCAGCTTTGCAGCCGACGAACGCACCACCATGGGCGTAGAGTCTCGTCAGGGCATCTTCGATGTCATTCGCATGTATTTCGGCCCCGTTTACGGCATGGTTAAAGGCCAGGTGCCCTTCGATGGTGCTGTCGTTGAGCGCAATGCCCACAAAATCCACGAGCTCGCGAGCATGATTCCTGACGGCTTTGTCATGAACACCCAAGGAAGCGACGTCGAGACCGAAGCGCTAGATGCTATCTGGGACAACATTGAAGATTTCAACGGCAAGGCAGCAACGCTTGCAGAAAAGGCCTCGGCACTGTCTGCTGCGGGTGCGGAAGGTCTTGAAGCAACCCAGGCTGCTTTTCAGGAACTCGGGGGCGCTTGCAAAAGCTGCCACGATGACTACCGCGAACAAGAATAAAACGCTTTGGAAAAAAGGTTGGTTTGGGATGTTCCGACACGCCTTTTCCATTGGCTTATAGCGCTCAGCTTCTGTGGTTCTTGGTTCACCGCAGAAGCTGGACTCGATTGGTTCGACTACCACTTCTACTTCGGCTACACGACGCTGGCACTCTTAGTGTTTCGGCTCCTATGGGGCTTTTGGGGCTCCGAATACGCTCGCTTTAGACAATTCATGGTTTCTCCATGGAACGCTTTGCGTCAAATACCAACACTCCTTAGCCGCAATGCTCCTCGTAATCTAGGTCATTCCGGCACCGGTGGTTGGGCTGTTCTCATCCTGCTGAGCCTGCTTGGCATCCAGGTAGGATCCGGGCTTTTTGTCAGCGATGACATTTTTTATACCGGCCCCTACAACCCCCTAGTTTCAAGTGATACCGCAGGAACTCTCGCCTATATCCATCATACAAATTTCACGGTGTTGCAGGTGTTCATTGGTCTCCACCTGCTGGTCATTGGTTGGTACCAATTTGGCAAAGGCGAAAACCTAACTCGTGTGATGCTTACTGGCCACAAATCTGTAGTCGCGCCCAGTACAGGCAGTTCAGCGGAAACGCGTTGGGGACTTTTCATCGCCGCAACTCTGGTATCGATAGTGGCCGTTACATTGCTTGTTCAGCTCGCGCCAGAGCCTGTCTATTTGTACTAGTCTTTACTGAATCAACTGTTCTAGTTCAGCAAGACTGTTAATCCGATAGGTGGCCTGGGAAAAATCTTGTGGCGCTGTAAACGGGTGATAGACCACCGCGCAATCTATGCCGGCCGCGACAGCCGACCTCAGTCCGCGTTCAGAATCTTCAACCACCAATGCCTGACGCCGATCAATGCCAAAGTATTCAAGGGCAGCAAGGTAGGGATCCGGCTCAGGTTTCGCTCGTGCATAGTCTTTGTTGGTTAGTACCAAGTCCATGTGTTGAACAATGCTACGATGACGATGAATGAGGTCAAAATCTTCCTGCCTCGCAGTGGTTACAATGGCAAGGGTTAATGACTTTCCAAGTTGAGTAAGTAC
>JBNMMV010000268.1:0-6006 GCA_051270205.1 Limisphaerales bacterium | reverse complement strand
GGGACATGGCGATAGCCAATGGATGGTGGGGGGTTCTTACAACCAAATTGACTACGTATACGATATCGCCCAGCTGCTACACCAGAAAAAAATGACGCCGGTAACGATTGTTGGCCACTCCCTGGGAGGCAGCATTTCATTGCTGTACACCGCGTTGCATCCACAAAATGTTGTCAAACTGGTTTCTATCGAAGGCATGGGGCCACCACCGTCCATGATCGAAGAACTTTTGAACAAATCGCTAGCCGATCGCATCCACAACTGGATGGGGGATTTGCGTGGCATGTCAGCTCGTCTAGTGCGACGCTACGACTCGCTGGAAGAAGCATACGAACGCATGCAGACCGAAAACCCGCATCTTTCTGAAGAGCAAGCTCGTCACCTGACCATTCATGGCAGCAATCAGAACGAGGACGGCACTTTTAGTTGGAAATTCGACAACTACGTACGAGCATTTCCGCCAACTGGCATTCCTATGGAAGATACTTGGGCGCTCTTCAAAGATATTACATGCCCGACCCTGTTGGTCCGTGGCTTAGAATCTTGGGCGTCAGATCCGGTCGCCGACGGCCGAGCAAAGAATTTTAGCTGTCCACTCACTGTGGAATCTTTTGCTGACGCAGGGCACTGGGTGCATCACGACCAGCTAGCACCGTTCGTTAACACCGTGCGTTCTTTTCTAGCGGACTAATGAGCAAACGCGCTGAGCAATTTCATGCTTCTCCTTGGCTTGGCGCAATCTATCTCACCGGCGGCGGATCAGGCCTAATTGATGAACTCTTGGGTACGCCTGGTGCGTCTGCCAGCGTGCTGGAAGTGCAAGTGCCTTACGCCAGTCAGGCCCTTGCAGAACTCATCGGACAAGTGCCAGAACAAGCCTGCTCAGCGCTCACCGCCCGCCAATTAGCCATGGCAGCTATGCAACGCGCACAAAACCTCGGTGAGGGCCAACTCTTTGGACGAGGCCAACTCTTTGGACTAGGCCAACTCTTTGGACTAGGTTGCTCAGCGAGCCTTGCTACTAATCGCCCCAAGAAAGGTATTCATCGCGCGCATTGGGCCATTCAAACAAACACGGAAACCGCCAGTTTCCATGTGCAATTCAACTCCGATCGAGCAGCCGAAGAGCACCAATTAGTCGAACATATCTGGGACTCACTACACCATGTGTTGCTTGGTGAAGAACTTGATCCACAGATAGAGTACCTGCGAGAAACCGGCAATGCTGATCTGTTGGGAAAAACACCAATGCGAATTTGCACAACCTCACACTCAGCTGAACTAATTCTGCCAGGCTCCTTTAACCCGCTACATGCAGGTCACAGGGAAATGCTTCGAGTCGCAGAAAAGTTGACTGGTTTAGCCGGCGCGTTTGAACTAACCACTCGCAATGCGGACAAACCAGCACTAGATTTCGTGACATTGGCTGAACGTCGGGCGCAGTTTTCGGATCTACCATTGTGGATTACTAATGTCCCGACTTATGCCGAAAAAGCCAGCCTTTTTCCAGGGGCAATATTCTGCCTAGGCACAGACACGATGGAGCGCATTGGCGCTTTGAGGTTTTACCAAGACCGCCAAGACCTGTTGGACGAAGCGATTGAACTTTTCCACACGCTTAACATAAGATTTTTAGTGTTCGGTCGAGATCAGGGTGGGTTCAAAACCCTAGCGGACCTTCATCTACCAAGCCCACTCAGTGAACTTTGCCAAGCAGTGCCAGAAAGCGAATATCGCATGGACATCTCATCCACCGAATTACGCGCAAACTAAAGGTTTTCTAAGTCTTCCAGTTTTTTCGGCCAACTGTCTTTGAGCAGACGAGACAACGACCGATCTGCCAATAGCCGCCCTTCTGTCTGACACTTAGCACAATAGTTGGCTTCATTCTCCGCATAGACGATACGCTGAATTGGCGCCGCGCAAACAGGACATGGCGCTTTGTATTTACCATGCGCGGCCATTTCTTCGTGAAAGGCAGTCACCTTCGTCGGAAACTTTGCGCCGGTCTTTGCGCGCAAAATCTCCACCCATTCACTCAATACATTTTGGCACGCTGCGTATAGACGGTCGGCTTCTTCGGGTTTGAGCTTTGCTGCTTGGTTGAAGGGGGAAAGCCGTGCCGCTAACAATATTTCGTCTGAGTAGGCGTTGCCAATGCCTGCAAAAATACGCTGATCAGTGAGGGCCCGCTTCAGCGTGTGGCGGGTTGTACCAAGTTGTGTTGTAAACGCTGCCCGGCTGGCGCCTAAAACTTCTATCCCGCCGGGGTTCAAAGCATCAAGGTCTGCGCGGCTAGCCAACAATCGCAATGAGGCTCGTTTTTTCTTACTTTGTTCAGTGAACAAGACGGTCCTAGCTCAAATACAATTTGTTTGGCGAGACGCGAACAAGACACCAACTTGCGGCCATGCAACTCATCAAGTGTTGGCGTCACGGTTCGCAACAGAAAGGCTGAGGCCAAGTGTACCTTGGCCAATTCGCTACCTACCAACCGTTCATTGAGATGTTCCACATAAACGGTTAAGTCGGGTAACTCAGGCATCGCCTATACCCATCCGTTCGCTCGACACGATGGTTTTCCACTTACCTTTATGGAAGCGCCAAATCAGCAGGGTGCTTTTTAGTAGGTAGTCACCAATTATAGACGCATAGACATAGACTACTGGCAGACCGAAATAGGTAGCAAGACCGGCAAGCCCGCAACGCATGACAAGCAAACCTAAAATCGTGGATATTAGCGGGAAACGTGTGTCACCGGCACCACGAAGTGCGCCACCAATGGCAAACTCAACCGCCATCAAGGGCATCATGGCGCCCAGGATGTAAATAAATTGCACGGTATAAGCAATGGTTAGCGGCTCATCGCCAACGAAATAGCTTGTCAGATCTTCGGCAAAAATGATGATGAAGACGCCTAACGAGCCCATGGATATGATCGCAAACACCAACGACCTCCAACCACTACGCGCCGCGGCTTCCGGGTCATTGGCACCCAGGTTCTGGCCCACCAAGGTTGCACCAGCGATTGAAAACCCAAATCCAACGGTCATACAAACCGCCAACATAGTCACCCCAATGTTGTAGGCCGCGAACGCTTCGGTGCCATAGTAATTACCGATTAACATCAAGAACATAAAAAAGCCGATTTGAAAAACACCTTGCTCCAAGGCAGCCGGATAACCGATGTCGAACAAGGCTCGTAGGCGTGTGCGTCGCCACCACCCACTAGCGACGTGTTTAACCCTAAATTTCTGACGTACCCACATCACTAGCAGAATGCCGGTACCAATAGAGAAGGAGATGCCGGCTGCGACAGCACTACCAGCAACGCCCATTTCTGGCATGCCCCAGCGTCCGAAAATAAACGCATAGAGCAGCGGAATATTGAGGATGTTAATACCGACACTCATCCACAAGGGAGACCAAGCATCGCCTGAAGCACGCAATGCAGCGCTGAGAATGAAGGTCCCCGCGAACACCACGTTAAAGACCAGAAACCAACGAATATTAAGCGTTGCCATGGCAAGGGTTGCCTCATCCAAGCCGAATACTCCGGCGATGTTATTGGCAAAAATAAAGCCGAACACGCCGATAAAGAGTGACATAACACCACCCAGCACAAGTGATGCCATGGTCACGCGGCTGGCTTCGATATAGTCACCAGCACCCCAAGCTCGGGCGACAAGCGCCGTTGTGCCAGCCGTCACCGCCATTAGTATCGCTTGCATTGCAAAAAATATGCGCTGTCCAGCGCCGACCGCCGCCAAGCCCTCTGCACCCAATGTCGAAATGAACTTCACTTGCACCATGCCAACAGCGGAAAAAGACATGTTTCCTAGAATAGAAGGCAGTGCCAACGCCCAGATACCCGGGCGCTCAGCGAACTCAGACATTTCTTCGTCCGGTGATTCCTCTGCTTCCTGCATTTCCTGGGCTTCCTGCAAAATTTTGTCTTCTGAGTCTGTAGGCTCGCTCAAATGAGACCTCGTTTAATTAGTGTTACCATTTCAATTCTTAGCGCGCACCTTCTGGAGAGTAACGAAGTGTCAAACACAACACTTGGGAATTTCACTGATATTCAAGTCAGTCTCGATGCCTTTGTCGCCACCGTCGAAATTCAACGTCCGCCCCTTAACTTCTTTGATCAAGCATTGATCGAGCAAATCGGCGATGCCCTCACTGAGTTGGATGACACCACCGCCTGTCGCGTCGTTGTTCTTTGTTCCAACGGTCGAGCCTTCTGCGCGGGTGCAAACTTTGGCACGGGCCAGGAAGATGGCAGCGGGAGTACTGATTTTACAGAGGAAGGGTTCCAAAACACCACCGGTAAACTGTATCAAGCCGGAGTTAGACTATTTAGATCAAAGAAACCGATCGTTGGCGCCATCCAGGGCGCTGCTATCGGCGGCGGTTTAGGCTTAGCGCTAGTGCCAGATTTTCGGGTGGCATCACCTGCGGCGCGTTTTGGGGCGAACTTCGTGAAGCTCGGTATCCATCAAGGCTTCGGCTTATCTGTCACCTTGCCGCGCCTTATCGGCCAACAAGCGGCGAGCAATATGCTCCTAACTGGTCGGCGGGTCAGCGGTAATGAAGCTTTACAAATGGGCCTTGTAGATCAGTTAGTGGATGCCGATGAACTACGTCCCACCGCCCTTCGCCTGGCCCAAGACATCGCCGAAAATGCCCCCCTGGCGGTAGAATCCGTACGTGCGACTTTACGCGATGGGCTGGCCGATGCTGTGGCAAGCGCCACTGATCACGAATTGAAAGAACAACAACGTCTGCGGGCGACGGCCGACGCCTACGAAGGTATTCGCGCTGTGTCCGAACGCAGACGCGGAAATTTTAACGCAAACTAAATCTGAATTTAAGGAAGCAAATATGGATCTTGGGAAAATCGGCGTCTGGTACTTTTTCGACGCAGCATCATCGCCAGACGCTGCGGCCGCGGCAAAGCGAATTGAAGCTCTGGGCTACGGCACACTGTGGATCCCAGAAACTGTCGGTAAAAACCCAATGGTGCTTGCCTCCTGGCTGCTCGCCAACACGGAGACTTTAAATCTTGCCACCGGCATCGTGAACATCTACCACCGCGAACCCGGTGTCACTATGGCTGCACAAAAGTCTCTTGCAGAACAGTCTGGTGGGCGCTTTTTGCTGGGCATGGGTGTCTCGCACAAACCGTTAGTAGAAGGTGTAAGAGGTCTCAAATACGGTGCGCCAGTGGCCACCATGCGCGAATATCTTGGCAAGATGCAAGCAGCACCCTATAGCGGTATAGCCCCTGCTGAAGAACCCAAAACTGTCATTGCCGCCCTGGGGCCAAAGATGCTCGAACTGGCCGCCAGTGAGTGCGCCGGTGCTCACCCCTATTTTTCATCACCCGACCACACCCGTTTCGCCAGGGACATTATGGGGCCAGATGCTCTGTTGTGCGTCGAACAGAAGGTAATCCTTGAGTCAGATCCCACCAAGGCACGAGAGCTGGCAAAGCCTGTGGCCAAGATCTACAACAGACTGCCCAACTACCGCAACAATTGGCTGCGCATGGGACTCACCGACGAAGACATCGACTCTCTCAGCGATCGTTTCATCGATTCAACATTTGCTTGGGGTAGCGTTGAGGATATTCAGAACCGCGTTCAAGAACACATGGACGCCGGCGCCGATCATGTTTGTATTCAGCCAGTAAATACAAACGGCAATTTCGGCGAACTCCACTGGGAATGCTTAGAAGCCCTAGCTACGTAGGTCTTCAGCTCATATTGAGCTAAGCCATTTCAGCGTCTTAATCTCAATGTGACATCAATTTGATATTGCAAAGTGGAAATCCAATGGAGCTTTGGACCGCTCCATTGTACCCGCTCACGCAATATTACATGCTGCCAATCCCTAAATATTGGAGCATGAAAATGCGCGAACTTACTCAAAACGAACTTGCCACGGCAAGCGGGGGCATTGCCCCAGTCATTGTAGTGGCTGTGGCAGGTGCAACCCTCTATG
>JBNMMV010000267.1:0-6006 GCA_051270205.1 Limisphaerales bacterium | reverse complement strand
CATCATTCCCCTATCAGACGCGAAGTAGTTTTCGAGCGTTGTCAGCGTAAGCGGCGGCCTCCTGGCGCACATTGTGCTGCTGTTGGTCCCAGCCGGCAAAGTTGGTGCCAAATACGAGCCGTTCGCAGTTAACGTGTTTTTTTAGTAGCGACAGTGCATCGTCCGAATGAACGTGGATATCGAACCATAACCGATGGAGTAGGGCGTCAAATGCGCCCTCTTTGCGTAGTGCTTCGCTTGCCCAGGGGCGTTTTTTAGCAGCCAGCGCCATTCGCCCATAAGCGTACCCTGTGGCGCCACCGCCATGGCTCAAACACACATCAAGGTCAGGGTGACGTTCGAGTACACCGCCATAGATTAGGGTGCCTACTGCTATTGTTTCAGATGCTGCAAACCCAACAATAATGTCTAGGTCAAATTGGCTAAGGTTCGCATCGCCCAAAGGTCCGTCGATGCCTGCCGGTGCTGGGTGAATGAACAAAGGAACATTGAGTGCGATGAGCTTCTCATAGAAAGCATCCATCTTTGGGTCATTCAGACTGCACCCGAAGTCGGAACCAATGTAGGGTGCATAAAACCCAAGTTCAGTTATGGCACGCTCTGCTTCTTCCATGGCAAAGCCGATGTCCTGCATGGGAATTGCGGCAAAAGCTGCGAGTCGATCTGGATGTTGATTGACGACCTTGGCCAAGGCGTTGTTATGCGTACGACAAAATGCCTGCGCCTCACCCGGGTCTATAAAGTGAAAATAGGTCAATGGATTGGGCGACAGTACCTGGAAATCTATGCCGGCGACGTCCATGGCGGCCAAGCGCAGAATGGGGTCCATAAAAGCGCTGCCCCTGTAACGTACGCCATGCAGTTCGTAGTCGTCGACTTTAAAAATAGGAATTTCGTCACGCGTCAGTTCGGGACCGTGCTCGCCAGCCGCGCCCATGGTTTCTTCCAGCACTGCATGTGCATGAAGGTCGATGGTCTCAGCGTCGTGAATGCTCATAATAATCCTGTCATTCGATTATCCCTGGGTGATGCCCAGCGACATACCACCGTCCACCTCTAAGGTGGTCCCCGTCGTCCATTGTGCACTAAGAAAGTAGGCGATGGCCTCCGCTACTTCTTCGACTTCTCCTATGCGCCCCAACGCGTGCAGGTCTTTCATGTTCTGTAGGCGTTCGTAGGCTTCGTCGTCGCTAAGCTTGCCTGCGCGTTGGTTAATTTCCGTGAACACAGCCCCAGGCGCCACGCAGTTGACGCGTATTTTTTGCGGCCCAAGTTCGGCTGCAAGGGATTTCGTCAGTGCTTCTATCGCGCCTTTAGTTGCGGCATACGGAGAAACACCTGGAAAGGCTCTACGGTTGTGGATGGATCCTAAAAAAACTACCGCGCCTTCAGTTTGTGCGAGATGCGATTGGCACAAGCCTACGAGCAGCATGCCAGCGATAACATTGCTGTTGAATATATCTTTTAGCGCTTGCTCGGTTAGATCTGCAATGCTGCCTCGATACATATTGCCGGCATTGTTGACCAGACCATGCAGTCCATCGCCGTGTTCGACTGCCTTTGCAACTATGCGGGCACGGTCGGCCGCATCCGTAATATCCCCCGTCACAGCTAAGCAACGATCGCCCAACGTGTTCGCAACTGCGGTCACGTTCGCAACTCTGCGGCCGCAAATAGTGACCTTAGCCCCGCGTTCAACTAAATAGTGCGCAGTACCGGCGCCTATGCCAGATCCGCCGCCAGTAATGAGATATGAACGATCGTTAAACCAGGACATGCTATTCCCTTGGCAGTTGCTGCAAGAGACTGTTAATCACGCCGCCGTCAACGGCTAACGTTTGACCAGTGATGTAACTGGCCTCGTCCGAGCCTAGAAATAAGGCGGCGGCAGCGATGTCTGCAGCGGTACCTAGCCGACCTAGCGGTACTGCGCTAGCGCGGTTTTGCCTGACAGTGTCATTTTCATAGAAAGGCGTCGACATACCGGCATCAACAAAACCCGGTGCCAGCGCGTTCACTCGTATGTTGTAGGTGCCCCATTCAATGGACATATGTTGGGTCAACGCCATGACGCCACCTTTGGAGGCCGCATAGGCGCCACAGTTGGGGGAGGGGTGAATGCCGTTGATGGAGGCGATATTTATTATCGACCCACCACCGTTGTCCCGCATCCTGCGGGCGGCCGCTTGGGCGACAACAAAGACGCCGTGCAAATTAACATCCAAAACCCGACGAAAATCTGCTGGATCATGATCGATCAAAGGACCGGTCGCCAGAATGCCTGCGTTGTTGACTAGAATGTCCACTGAATCAAGTTGGCCAATTGCGTTATGGATTTGATCTGGGTCGCACACATCAGCTTGCAAGGCGACTGCATGCGTCAGAGACGCAGTAACGCTACGTGCGGCTTCGATGTCTTGGTCAAGCACTGCAACGCGTAGTCCTTGACCGTCTGCAGCGGCGCATATTGCAGCCCCCAGGCCTCGACCGGCACCCGTGACTAAAATGGTTTTCATACGGCTTCACCTGAAAACGCGAACTGGACGGGATAGCGCAACCAGGTTTCGCGGGCGATGGCCTGATCTAGCTCTGGTGGGTCACTTTCGTGAGAACTTATACCTGCAGCGAGTAACGCGTGGCTGATCCAGGCCACAGTACCGAATTGGTGGGAAGACTCATCAATTTCACGCCCGCGAACCGGTAGCTGACCCGCCGCGAGGCTTTTTCCCAGACAAGCATGCATGCCAATACCGAAAGTCAGACCGGTTTCGCTAACCCCTCTCTCGATGCTCCGTGAGGGATCAAAAGACTCTGGTGCCTCGCCAAAAACATCCTCGTCACGATTAGCTGTGCGTAGGTTAATAATGACAATGTCATCCACACCAACCTGGCTACCGTCAGGCAGGTTTGTGTCAGCAAGCGCCCGACGTCTGGAAACAGGACTAGAAGGGTGTAAGCGGAAACTTTCGTGGACATAGCGTTGTACGAGGGTGCGATTGTCCTCGAGCGATTTACGTACTTCGTCAGTTTCTGCCAATAAATGATGAATTGCATGGGTGAGCGAATGAACCGAGGTATGGGCGCTCGCTAGAAAGTAGAAAGCCGTCTCGCGTAACATCATATCGCGCACAAGTTGCAGATCATCTTCATCTCTCAATAAAATGGTCAACACGTCCATAGGCAGTTGGTCGGCCGACAGTTGTCCAGATTCGACTTGCTGAATGAGCGCTTGCCGGCGCGCAACAGATGGCGTGAAAAAACGTTCGTCAAACTCGGTCATGGTCCGCCGTATCTCGACACGCGCGGCCTCGACATCTCTATCGGTGACCTGACCTAAGGTGGCTGCGATGCCGAACGTACGCAACATGGACACCATCGTCTCTAGCTCTTCTTGCGATCCGTCTTGGCTGTCCAACCCAGCAAAGTTGAGTGCGAGGTACACCATAAAGTGATAACCCAAATCCACCAGGTCGATATTGTTCGGCGCACCTTTGTCGATTTTCGACGCAGTCTTAGCCATCACGTCGTCGAATATTTGCGGAATAACCTGTTGTTCGAATTGTTTAAAAAAGTCTCTGCGAAACACTTTCATTTCTGCAAGGCGCCGATGGCGGTGTTCCTCGCCGTGGAGAGTGACCAGCACCTGGTCCATTAGAATTGCACCGTCATCGTAGAGTGCTTGTTTAAGTGATGGTAATTTCAGTGCTTGCTCGCAATGCCTAAACCCAGTTAGTTCTACCACCGACATGACGCTTCCCCTAGTTTTCGAAAATGACTATATTGCAATTCATATCGAATTCAATGGTAGGTGGTCCATGTTTAGAGAATTAACTCGGAGTCAAGGCATGCGTCTTCTACTACTATCGGTGGTGGTGGTGATGACGGCCTGTAGCGAAACACCGAATGAACAAAGGCAGTCGGACCAACAATTGAATGAGCAACTGAACGAGCAACCACTGATTGTACCTTCCACGTCGCCCGTGCAGACCTCTCTCGATCTCTCTTCGGATCGCGTTGCAGGGCTTGAGCAAAGCCTTAGTGATTCGTCTGCTGAAATTACCGATGCCGACAGTCTCCTTCCAGACATGTTCGAAGATACGGGCGATGCGCCACGAACGAAATTATCTGGCAAGGTTCTGACCAAAGAAGAAGCCGAAAGCATGCAGGATTCCCTGGATGGTGTTGAGTTTACGCTTGAGGTTAAAACCAACTAGCGATTCCTACAGCGGACGTTGGGTTTGACTTAAATCAAACCGCCCATATCTGCATTCATTTAGAGTCAGTACAACTTTGTACAGAGAAACCGCCCACGGCTTTCTCGAAATAAATGATGTTGTTTATGGCGGCTCAATGATGAATATTGGCAAGATTTTATGGGTACTATTTTTTTCGACCCTAACTGTAAGCTTGGCAGTTGGTGAACCAGCGAAAGGCGATGACAGCCCCGAGATGGAGAGACCGACAACAGTAAAGAGCATTATGGAGACTGTTGTTATTCCCCAAAGTGAAATTTTGTGGCGTCCTGGCGATCCGAAAACAGAAAAAGACTGGTTGCGGCTGGAAAATGCTGCGATTGCGATCCAGGTTGCCAGTGCAATGCTGAATGTGCCAAGTACGGAGCTAAGTGATCAACAATACCAGCGACTGCCCGTGTGGAAGACTTTGTCCAACGAGATGCGCGCGGCGAGCATTGTTACCTTGGCGTCGATTAGGTCGCGCGATCTGGATGCTCTTATTGCTGCAGGGAACGATTTGTATACTCCGTGTGAGGCTTGCCATCGAGCCACCTATCAGAAAGAGAACTAGTAGCGTCCTTCGAAGTCTACCCAGTCATTGCGTTTAAAATCGTAGAGCTTGCACAGTCGTGCCGTCTTGAAATACCAACGCCATGAGAAGCGTTGAACGATAATATGCTCAGGTAGTCTTTCTTCCAGTAACTGCTGCGCCTCTTTTAGCTTGTATAGTGGAATACTCATGTCTACGTGGTGAGCCGTATGTTCCATGATGTTGTGAAATAGGCCACCAATTCCGAATGGGAAAACCAGATGTACAGTTGTCGTTACAAACGGAACGGCCTCTGCCCAGGATTTTTTATCATCGTGCCAACGAACATCAGTGTGCGTATGGTGAACGTAAACAACAAAGCCGATCAGCGCATTCCAAACTAGGAACGGCACTAGGAAGCCAAAGCCCAGAAGTACCCAGAGGGACTGACCGGTGATCGATGAAGCGAGAACGAGAGTACTGATCCAAAGCGTTCCCGTTACCAGGGCGAGCGCGCTATCCCAGAAAAATTCCGGTCGCTGCGTGGTCATATATTTCTTGCTGGGAAAGAACATTCGCAGCCACCACATCTCGACCAAGTAATAGAGCCAAGGTGCCCAACCGCTTCGATAGATGCGCTCTAGCATACGTCGACTGGTCGGCATGGCTTCGAATTCTGCGAGGGTGGCCGGTGCCCAAACGAAATCAACCCCTTTTAGATTCGTATAGCCGTGATGGATAACATTGTGACCCGTCTGCCAGAGACTGTATGGGGTAAGCGAAGGTAGCATTGCGATTCTGCCGAGTACTTTGTTTAGCTTTCGATTCGGTGTGTAACTTTGGTGGCAGGCATCGTGGCCTATGATAAACAGCCGACCGATCACAATTCCTGCAACCAAACTACAAATGAGTTTCGCCCACCAAGGGCTCAGCAAAACAGTGCCCGAGATGAGCGCGGAGAAAATACTCCAGTCGAGCAGTAAAAGAAGCACGCCTAAAGTAGTGCTGCGTTGAGCCATTGGCGTTAGCCAGCCTCGAATTTCTTTTCGAGGCGGTATCGATAGCGGCAGATTTGTAATCATCTGAAAGTATTTTCAATGTCACTGAATAGGCGCAAATTATCAGTCGTAGCGGCACCAAGCTGGTTGATTTGAATCAACAAACGGCTCGGTGAAAGCAACTAAACGCGACCTACTTTCTAATCAGTGGAGTAAATCCAGAAAATAATCCTCTGCCTTGATC
>JBNMMV010000266.1:0-6041 GCA_051270205.1 Limisphaerales bacterium | reverse complement strand
CCAATTCGGGGCCGCCAGACTTGATGATTTTTCCTTCGGAAAGCACATGCACGTAATCGGGGACAATATGGTCCAGCAAGCGTTGGTAGTGGGTGATCATCAGGATGGCACGATCGGGTGCGCGCAAGGCATTCACGCCATCGGCTACGACTTTCAGGGCGTCGATATCGAGCCCGGAATCCGTCTCGTCAAGGATAGCCAGCTTCGGTTTTAACAATAGCGCCTGCATAATTTCATTTCGCTTCTTTTCGCCGCCGGAGAAGCCTTCGTTAACGCCGCGCTTAAGAAAGGCTGGGTCCAGGTCTACCTGTTTAGAGACTTCTTTGGCCAGCTTCATAAATTCCGCTGCGTTCATATCCTCGATGCCATTGTGCTTGCGCATGGCGTTTACTGAGGTGCGCAGAAATTGCAGGTTGCTGACGCCGGGAATTTCAACCGGGTACTGGAACGCCAGGAAGATACCTTCGCGGGCGCGTTCTTCGGTTGCCAGGTCTAACAGATTGTCGCCGTTAAAGGTAACTTCACCTTCGGTGACCTCGAATGCTTCGTTACCTGCCAGCACCTGTGAAAGAGTACTTTTGCCTGAGCCGTTTGGGCCCATGATGGCATGGACTTCGCCAGCCTTGATTTCTAGATTAAGGCCATTAAGGATCTGTTTGTCCTCAACGCTGGCGTGCAGGTTTTTGATGCTGAGCATTTATAATTTCTCTCTCGTAAACTTTTGAATTCGGGTCAATAAAATGTTGCTGCTGCGTTAGTCTTGGCTGTGGAACATTTAGCCTACGGAACCTTCTAGGCTGACTTCCAGAAGTTTGCCGGCTTCTACCGCGAACTCCATGGGCAGCTCTTTGAATACTTCTTTACAGAATCCGTTGACGATCATAGACACGGCCTGTTCCGGTTCGATGCCACGCTGACGACAAAGGAACATCTGCTCGTCGCTGACCTTTGAGGTGGTTGCCTCGTGCTCCACGATGGCGGACTTGTTCTTGCTTTCTATGTACGGGAACGTGTGAGCGCCACAGCGGTCACCAATCAATAAAGAGTCGCACTGCGTGAAGTTTCGAGCGCCTTCGGCCCCTGGATTAAACTTCACCAGACCGCGATAAGCGTTGGAGCTGCGACCGGCGGAAATGCCCTTAGAGATCACGGTACTTTTGGTGTTTTTGCCGATATGAATCATCTTGGTGCCGGTGTCGGCTTGCTGGTAGTTGTGGGTGAGCGCGACAGAATAAAACTCGCCCACGCTGTTGTCACCGCGCAGAATGCAGCTGGGGTATTTCCAAGTAATAGCGGAACCAGTTTCGACTTGGGTCCAGGATACTTTGGAGTTTTTGCCGATGCAGGCGGCGCGTTTGGTGACGAAGTTGTAGATGCCACCTTTGCCGTTTTCGTCGCCTGGGTACCAGTTTTGCACCGTGGAGTATTTGATCTGAGCATCGTCCAGAAGGACCAGTTCTACCACCGCGGCGTGCAGTTGGTTTTCATCGCGCATGGGCGCGGTGCAGCCTTCCAGATAGCTAACGTAGCTGCCTACGTCGGCGATGATCAATGTGCGCTCAAACTGACCGGTGTTGGCGGCGTTGATGCGGAAGTAGGTGGACAACTCCAGCGGGCAGCGCACGCCTGGCGGGATGTATACAAATGAACCGTCTGAGAACACGGCTGAGTTCAGTGCGGCATAGTAGTTGTCAGCGACAGGTACCACGCTGCCCAGATACTTCTTAATCAGCTCCGGGTGCTTTTGTAGCGCCTCGGAAATCGGGCAGAAGATAACGCCGGCTTTTTCCAGTGGCTCTTTGAAGGTGGTGACAACAGAGACGGAATCAAATACGGCGTCTACTGCGACGCCGGCTAATTTAGCCCGCTCGTGCAAGGGGATGCCCAGTTTTTCATAAGTTTTTAGTAGTTCCGGGTCAACTTCGTCCAGGCTCTGAGGCATATCTTCCGGGCGCTTGGGCGCGGAATAATAGGAAATATCATCGAATTTTACCTGCGGGTAGTCAACGTGCGCCCACTCCGGCTCTTCCATTTCCAACCAGCGACGGTAAGCTTTGAGGCGCCACTCAAGCATGAATTCGGGTTCTTGTTTGAGGTCCGAAAGACGGCGTATAACGTCTTCGTTAAGGCCGGGCTCAAAGGTGTCTGACTCGATCTCGGTTACGAAGCCGTGTTCGTACTCCCGCTTGATGAGTTCTCTCACCTCTTCGTCTGTGGTTGCCATGATCAATGCTCCGTATTCTCTAAGAGTGGGCAGCGATGCCCCTGAATTTCCCTTCAACCGCGCAGCTTGTTGGGCTGATCTCTGTATTGGGTCCAATTATACGATACTTGACTAATTTAGTCAGGTATTAAATTGAGAAAAACGCAAGATATAACAAACTGGCTGTAAAGCGGGCGCCGCTTGGGTTTGGAGTGCGCAGGGGTTGAGCTCCAGATGTCGAAGGCTTCTCGGTGAACGATCTTTGGGATTGCGAAATACTGAGAATTTCGCAGTCCCAATTGCCATAAACCGGTGTTTAACTCGCAGATACCCCTGCCAGTGTGGGGCCGGCAACTACCAGCTTTCTTCCTTCGTCGGTATCGGTAAATTTTTTGAAGTTGTTAACAAACAGCTGGGCAAGATTTCTTGCTTTCTCGTCCCATTCAGCCGGTTCTTCATAGGTGCTGCGAGGATCTAGAATGCCGTTGTCTACCGCGTCGATATTCAGCGGTACATCAAGATTAAAATAAGGAAGAGTAAATGATTCGGCATTGTCGATGGAGCCATTCAGAATGGCGCGAATAATCGCGCGAGTGGCATGGATAGAAACCCGCTTGCCAGTGCCGTTCCAGCCAGTATTAACCAGATAGGCAGTCGAGCCAGTTGCCTCCATTCGCTTTACTAATTCCTGTGCATACTTGGTTGGGTGAAGGATAAGAAAAGCAGCGCCAAAGCAGCTTGAGAAAGTGGGTGTAGGTTCGGTAATGCCGCGCTCGGTACCCGCCAGTTTAGCCGTAAAGCCAGAGAGGAAGTGATACTTAGTCTGCTCAGGATCCAGTTTTGAAACGGGTGGCAATACGCCAAAAGCGTCGGCGGTTAGAAAGATTACCTGTTTGGCGTGGCCTCCCTTGGAGACGGGCTTCACGATGTTCTCGATGTGGTAAAGCGGATAGGAAACCCGAGTATTCTCAGTCTTCGAACCATCGGAATAGTCGATAATGCCGCTATCATCTACCGTTACATTTTCCAGCAGTGCATCTTTGCGAATGGCATTGTAAATATCCGGCTCGCTCTGTTTGCTCAAGTTGATGGTCTTTGCATAGCAACCACCCTCGAAATTAAATACACCGTCGTCATCCCAGCCATGCTCATCATCGCCGATGAGGGCACGCTCAGGGTCGGTGGAAAGGGTGGTCTTGCCAGTTCCTGACAAGCCGAAGAAGATGGCAGTGTCTCCGTCTTCGCCAATATTTGCTGAACAGTGCATGGAAGCCATACCTCGCAGAGGAAGCAGGTAGTTCATCATGGAGAACAACCCTTTTTTCATCTCTCCGCCGTACCAGGTGCCGCCGATCAGCTGGATTTTCTCGGTAAGATTGAAGGCCACGAAGTTCTCGGAATTCAGTCCCAACTCCTGCCATTGAGGATTGGTGCATTTAGCGCCATTCATCACTATGAAATCAGGCTCGAATCCTTCCAGCTCTTCTTCGCTGGGCCGAATAAACATGTTTTTTACAAAGTGAGCCTGCCAGGCAACTTCCATGACAAATCGAACCTTGAGCTGACTGTTCTTGTTGGCACCACAGATGGTGTCCATGACATACAGACGTTTTCCGCTCAGCCGTTCGGTCACCAACGACTTCAGATGATCCCAAGCGCCCTGGTCTAGTGGCTTATTGTCATTCTTGCCCTGATCGGACCACCAAACTGACTCTCTACTGGTGTCATCAAGGACAATATATTTGTCTTTTGGGGAGCGCCCGGTAAATATGCCGGTGTCTACGGCTATAGCGCCCGACTCGGTGAGCTTTCCTTTTTCATATCCTTCTAAATCAGGATTAGTTTCGTGTTCGAACAGCAACTCATAGGAGGGATTATAAAAAATCTCTTCGGCATTGGTAATACCGTACTGTGCTAAATCTGGTGCCTTAATGGAATTTGCTGTCACGCTTGCGCCCTTATAAGTCTTGCTTGAGTATTTTGATGAGTATTGACAAGCCAATACAAGTCTAGAGTTTGTATTCTCGTAGTGCCTTGGCAATATCCGTATTAAATTCTATATGGTGATAATCAATTGCTGTTACTTCAGAGCCAATGATATCTCTTATCTTTGGGATGGTGTTGGAAAGTTGTTGGTAGAGAGACTGATATAAAGGTGTGTCTTGGTAGCCCTCGTTTTTTCTCCAGGTATCGTAGTCGCTTGCCTCTTCAAAGCTTTGGCAGGTATCTAGGATTAGGTGTAACCAAAGGATGGGGTTTTGTATTTCGGTGTCTTTGTATTCGTCGAAGACGGTGATTGTTAGGGTTGTGTCGTTGTTTTTTAGTTGGATATCTCTTAGGGATTGGTCTGCTAATTCTGGTTTTTCTGGAAGAACTGAAAGACAGAGGTTGTTGGCTTTGTAGCAGTTTGCGATTGATCTAATTGTTTTTAAGTTGGACATGTTTTTTGTACGATATTGATCTTGGGAGGTTCGCTGATAGATTATTTCTGGTGCGTGTTAGTTTACTTGGTTTTAGTGCCAATCCGTTAGAACCTAACTACTTTTTTGATTAAGAAGATAAATTAAGATGATGAGTCCGAAGAAAAGAAATAGCGCCCCAGATAGGTGAAGGGCATATTGAAATGCTAGTTGTAAATTTGCTCTCTTTTTCGAGTCGAAATAGTTAATTTTGCAGTACCCAAATTATGTTTAAACTCAACGGCGGCTGGGGGAAGATGCGGGCACTGGTTTTCCTGTTGCTGTCTTCTTTAGAATTTAGCTAATTAGAGGAGATAAGATCTGCCAACTTCGTTGGAAAAACCAAAAGCTTGAAATACAACCGACAAAATAGATTGGAGCTTCGTAGATAAGGCGGTTGTATCGCACGCGAAACACAGCAAGCGCCGCAAGTACTAGCGCAATAATTGCTAGCTGACCCAACTCGATTCCGACATTAAACAAGAACAGTGCAGTTATAGTGCCACTTTCGGGTAGCCCTATTCCCGAAAGCGCTCCTGCGAAACCTAGGCCATGTAACAAGCCAAAAGCGAAAGCGACTAAAAAAGGATATTGTTTGATCAGAGAAGTTTTGCCGTTCAGGTTCTCATAAGCGAGCAGAACGATGCTGCCAGCGATCACTGCCTCTACTGGAGCGGCAGACAAAGTCACGATGTCCAAAGCTGAAAGTGCTAGAGTGAGAGAATGCGCGATAGTAAAGCTGGTCACCACTTTTACTATTTCGAGGGTATTGCGCACAAGATACAAGAGCATTATAACGAATAGTACATGGTCAAAACCAAACAGGAGATGGTCGACGCCTATTGTTAGGTAAATCGGGAGGCTGGGCGTTGCATTTTCGAGATCGACTCGGGGCTCGGAACCGGTAATTAGCAGCTCCACTGTTTCACCGTTTGAGCGCTCAAGACTGACCAGAGCATCGACCAGGGTTCGCTCCAAGCCAACGATCTCAATAGTCTGCAACCCCTCTTCGTCGCAAATTAGCTGAGACACCTCGATCAATGCGCCATCGGTAATCCTTGCAGAGAGAGGAGTTGCATCACAGTTGCTTGCCAGTTCGAGCCCTAGGTAGCGTCCATCGATCTGAGGCTGTCGCAAAGACGCCTCATAAACCAAGCCTCCTGAATCACTCAGAGATTCTGTGAGTCTAAGAAATGCAGGGCGCACTTCGTGTGCGGTTGCGAGTCCGGAAAGCCCAAAGACTAATAGTGCGAGTACAAGTTTTCTCATCGCGGTAGCACAGTAATTTTGTATTCGTCTATCAGGTTCTCAATGTAGGCATCTCGCGCATTTATCTGCTGTGAGCGGCGATAGTCCTGTAATACTTGTCGCTGCATTGC
>JBNMMV010000265.1:0-6047 GCA_051270205.1 Limisphaerales bacterium | reverse complement strand
AGTGTGGGTGCTTCTTATGACAATGCTCTGGCAGAAACCATCAATGGGTTATACAAAGCGGAATTAATCCGTCAGAAAGGGCC
This sequence comes from Limisphaerales bacterium, assembly GCA_051270205.1. Taxonomy (GTDB): domain Bacteria; phylum Pseudomonadota; class Gammaproteobacteria; order Pseudomonadales; family Azotimanducaceae; genus UBA4421. The sequence goes on along the minus strand of JBNMMV010000265.1, from coordinate 5,964 downwards.
TTGGCGTGGTATCGAAGACGTTGAGTTCGCGACACTCACTTGGGTTGACTGGTTCAATAATCGTCGCCTGATGGAGACGATTGGCAACGTCCCGCCAGCGGAATTAGAAACAGAGTACTATGAGCAACATCGGTCAGCTAAAGCAGCATGATCGGAACTAATGAGTCTCCGACATACCCGGGGCGGTTCAAAGTTATCCCTCGAGCAACTTCATGTATCCTCAGACAACAGAACTCGGCCCTACTTCTTGACCAGGAAAGGAGATTGAAATGCAAAAAAGCACCGTATCGCTGCGAGTCACAGCAACTCTCATCGGCGTACTCGGCGTCGCAATGGCGTGGCAAGGCATGCAAGTCGCTCTCCTCGGTGGAACACCCTACTACGTGATCACGGGAATATTGATTCTCGCGAGCGCTGTGGAACTCTTCCGCGTACGCAGTAGCGGCTTCTTTCTCTTCGCCACCGCGCTGATTCTCACGTTGCTGTGGGCGGTTTACGAAGCAAGTTTTGAATTCTGGTTGGTCGGTTCGCGGATCTGGCTGATTGGACTCATCTCGATCTGGCTGTGCACACCCACTATTCGCCGGAGTCTTTGGCCGGACGATACACCCTCGGCTTTCTCCATGCGCACGGTGCAGACCTGTGGCCTGGTAAGTGCAGCGGTGCTGATTAGTATGACCGCTAATTTGCTGCACGATCCGATTCTCGAACTTCCTGAAACCACCTATGGTCCGGTGCAGAACCCTGACGACTGGTCTGCATATGGGGCGAACAGCGCCGGTACCCGCTACGCGCCGCACAAAGAGATCAATCGGGACAACGTCGATCAACTCGAGCGGGCCTGGGTCGCCGATACCGGGCAAATTGGCAGATTCAGCGGAACGCCACTGCAGATCGATGACGCACTGTATCTTTGCACCGCAACCAACGTCCTCATCTCGCTGGATGCCGATTCAGGTAAGGAACGCTGGCGCTACGACCCCGAAAACAAGACCACGCCGCATGGACTCCTCGGTAACTGCCGGGGGGTTGCGTACTATCACATCCCGGAGCGACCCAAAGGGGGGGTGTGCGCTGAACGAATTTTCACCGCTACAACCGACGCGCGCATGATCGCCGTCGATCTCCATACAGGTCAATCGTGTGACGATTTCGGAACAGCTGGCCAGATTTCATTGCTGGCTGGTATGGGCGAGGTCAAGCCGCTCTACTACTTGGTGACGTCTCCACCAACCGTCGCGAGTGGCACGCTCGTCGTGGGTGGATTTGTCATGGACAACCAGGAGACAGAAGAGCCCTCGGGCGTCGTTCGGGGTTACGATCCGCGGACAGGTAGCCTGCTGTGGGCTTGGGACATAGGCAACGAAGGACAGACGGCCTTGCCAGCCGAAGGCGAACACTACACGCGTGGCACCCCGAACGTCTGGAGTCTAATGTCGGCAGATGACCAATTGGGTCTTGTCTACGTACCCACGGGCAACGCAACGCCCGATTATTACGGTGGCCACAGAACCGCGGCCATGGACAAATATGCAAGCTCAGTGGTCGCCATCGACGCCAAAACCGGTCTCACGCGCTGGCATTTTCAGACTGCACACCACGACGTTTGGGACTACGACATTGCGTCCCAACCCACATTGGTCGACCTGACCCTCGACGGCAAGATCCGCAAAGCCGTCATCGTACCGACCAAACGGGCCGAACTTTTTGTCCTCGACCGCGAGACTGGCGAGCCGATCACTCTGGTCGAAGAAAGAGCCGTGCCACAGAGCGATCTGCTCGGTGAGCGCACCACGCCAACACAGCCCTTTTCTGTCGGCATGCCTTCGTTCGCCTATCCCGGAGTGGTCGAGGCTGACTTGTTCGGCATCACGCCGTTTGATCAGATGGCGTGTCGGTCGAGGTTCCTCAAATTGCGTAATGAAGGCCTCATGACCCCACCATCGGTCAAAGGAACGCTGTTGTATCCGGGCCCGGCGGGAGGCATGAACTGGGGTAGCGTTGCCGTTGATGAACAACGCCAGTTGATGGTTGTCAACGCCCTCCAGATGGCGTGGGTGATCCACATGATTCCGCGAGAGGAAGATCGGCCTACGTCGGAAAACCAGGCGTTCGCATCCGGCTACGGCATCGGCGGACCGCAGCGGGGAACCGCTTTTGCAGCACGTGTAGAGCTGTTCACATCGCCGTTCGAACTGCCCTGTTTGAAACCGCCGTACGGCGAGATCGCCGTGGTGGATCTCACCACGCAACAGATCGTATGGCGGCGCGGCATGGGCACGCTCGGTCTGGGCTTTCCTTCCACCGCCGGTTCGTTCGTTACCGCCGGTGGCTTGATTTTCAACGGCGGCGTAACCGACGGGCAAATGCGCGCTATTGATGTAAATACGGGCGATGTTTTGTGGACAGACAAACTGAGAACGAGTTCCCAGGCGACGCCAATGAGCTACGTCAGCTCCAAGTCGGGTCGACAGTACGTGTTAGTGACCGTTCCAGGAGACGAACTTAGCATCGAGGAAAACCCCGTCCCGATTGGCCTTGATGATGGACATCTGCAGGTTGGCGGCCGCGTTATCGCATACGCGCTGCCTGAAGGGGTAGCTTTGAATCGATAACTGGAATTTGGTCGAGCGACGGCTTCCGCCGCAAACGGCGTAGGATTTAACCGGCAACCGCGTTGGGGCAGCCCCGCTGCTGCGACCACTGTCCACAGGACAGTACTTGACCCCTAGCGCGCAGAAACAACGGTACTGACAAGTTAACCGCTCGTCTGGCAGCATGTCGAGATGCAAAACATCTACAAACGACATCGTTTCCCGCCTTCTGTCATTCAACACGCCGTTTGGCTCTACTATCGTTTCAATCTCAGCGTCCGTGATGTTGAAGACTTGTTAGCCGAACGCAACATTTCCGTCAGCTATGAAGCCATTCAACTCTGGATCAACAAATTCGGCCCTGAGTTTACCCAACGCCTTCGTCGTAGACACTCTGGCTTCGGCGATACCTACTTTTTGGACGAAGTGTTCGTCAAGATTGGTGGCAAACAACATTACCTTTGGCGCGCCGTCGATCAAGATGGCGAAGTCGTCGATGTCTATCTACAAGCGCGAAGAGACGCCAAGGCAGCGAAACGCTTCTTCCAACGGTTTATTAAAGCAGGCGGTGTCCCTAGAGAGATCGTTACCGACAAACTGCGGATCTATGGCCCTGCTTGTCGGCAAAGGGCACACCGAACATTGATCCCTGGGGCGAGACACAACACAGAACAATACGCTAACAATCGAGCAGAGCTATCGCATCAACCCACCCGGGTTCGTGAGCAAGGCATGCGCCGTTTCAAATCGATCAAGCAGGCGCAGCGATTTCTAGAAAGCCATGCCGCTGTCTACAACCTGTTCAATCTACACAGGCATTCTCTGTGTCGGAGGTTTTTCAAGCTATTTCGGCTTAGATCATTCGCTACATGGGACGCAGTGACAGGCTCTTAGATTAAGTGTTAGTTAATAACTTGTTAAAATCGGGGTTTTAACTTGTCAGTACCGTCAGCACGCTTGATTTGATTGTTATGGGTCGTTTTCACTGCCGTCAGACTCCACAAAGGCAAGGTTGCCTGGACTCATTTGTTCTATGTAGTTAATGAATCCTTCTGTCCAATGTCCGGTCGCCGCTTCCTCTTCCCAGAATTTCTTCCATACTGGACATATCGTCACAATCGTTGCTGCTGCTCGCAAATGCGGTTCATTGGTATCACCTGTTCCTACTCCAAATCTGCCCTGTACATACGCCGCTTCGAATATATGAAAGACTGTTTTGATATAAGAGTTCATTTCAGACCATTCGTCTACAGTAAAATCAGGCATTGGATTCTGTAGGGATTTTTTGAAGCAGCGCATCATATCTGGATTGGAAACATTCATTTGGTGAAACTCGGCGAGTTTAAAAAGTATTTCACGCGTAGAAGTCGCTCGCATAGCTCGAGTATTCTGATTAATTTGGATCGCAAGATAGATCAAGGTGGCTATCGTTGCTAGTGCGGCAACCCACTCTCCAATACCACCTAAATCTTGAACACTCATGTCAACTCCGAATTATTTCTAGCACACATAACAGTTGAATGGGCGGACCCTATGGTCCGTATATGCAACTTTCTGAATTTCTTCCATAGCTCCATATTCTCATATCAATCAATCAGTTAATACGGTCCAGGGGTACTGACAAGTTAACGCTTCTGCCTCATGAAAGCGGGTACATGGAATTAATTATATCTGTGAAGCGCATGGTAATTGGGCGTATCAATCCATTGAAGAGCATAGATCGAACATTTTGTGTCACGCTGTCCCATGAAAAAAAGTTAACTTGTCAGTGCCTCCTCAACAGTTGTTAGATCATCGGGGCTATTAAGAAAATACAAGATCCCGCTCAGTAACGGCAGCGCCACCGGTCGCAGACAATGTTATGGCTGAACTCCCGGTTGCGCCGAGAGTTCCTGGAGTGCAGCTTTGTGCTTTCCCGGGTGGAAAAAAATCAGCATGCCAGCAGCGCAGATGAGTAGAACAGCCATCAGATAAAAAGCTTCGGAACTGGTCACAGCGTCCGCAATGCCAGCGAACAAGCCGGCACCGATAGAGCGACTTAGGTTCGCCAGTGACATGTACACAGCAAACTGGGTGGCTGAGACTTTACTCCAGCATATGCCCATGAAGGCGGCGATGGATGCTACAAACGCGAGCTGGCCAAACACCTGGCTGAATATCAAGCCGGTGAGCACTACGACAGTGCTTCCCCAGAAAGATTCTATCGCTGCGAACCCAGCGAACGTGATGGCGCCACAGATCAGGCCGACCATAAGAAAACGGGGTGCACCATAACGGTCAATCAGTGGGCCAAAAAAGAGGCCTGCAACGGCACTGAGACCGCCCATGATGCCCATCCAGTATGCGTAGTCCTCAGAAGAGTAACCAAGGTCCTGGACTGCGAGCACGGGGAAAATGCTGATCGAGATCCCAGCTGAAGCCCGAGCGAGAAACTCTACAGAGATCAGAATTAAACTCATGGGTAACAGCAGCACCCGTACGAGATCTTTGAAGATGGCAGCAAATGAGCGGCCGGAGGCATGGGTTTGTGGGGTTGCTGCACCCGGTGTCCAGGGAAACAGCTTCTCGCCAGGGCGTTCGCGGGTTATGGCGATAAATGTAAATATCGCGGCTATCCCCAGGGTTGAAACGAACGCCGTCGTAGGTAGCCCGTGTTCTACCAGCAGATAGCCGTTCAAGGCGCCAAAGCCGGAGAATCCGAGCACCTGGCCGAAAGCCATAAAGGCATTGGCGCGGCCTTGCTCCTGCTCTGGCAGCACGTCTATTGCCATACCGTCTACGGCAACATCCTGCACGGCCGCGAAGGAATTAATGACGAAGCCGAGAGCGACGACGGTCCAGAATTGCTCTACTGGATCGCTCACCAGCATGAGTGAAAGCATGGACAAGGTCAGCCCCGCCTGTGCAGCCAGCACCCAGGGTCGTCGACGCCCCATAGGCGGAAACGAAAAGCGCTCCATGAATGGTCCGGCGATGAGTTTGAAACCCCACGGTAGTCCCGTGATAGCCGCTAGTGTTGCGATTTGCGCCACGTCGGTGCCATGTGCAGCGAGCCATGCGGGTAACGCGATGCTGATCAACCCAATAGGAATACCTTGGGCAAGGTAGAGGAAAGAAAGCCCGAACATGCGTAACGACGTGGAGCTGGTAAAGTAAGGAAGTGACGCCAAGTCTACGTCCGTTGTCGTAAAGGTTCGAAGACTCTATCAGAGTCTCAGTAGAGCATCGATTTTTATAGCTACCTTAGAGGAGTAGTTATCATCAACGAAATGGCAAAGAGCGTTACATCTTCAGGAGAACCATTCTTTCGTTGGTACTGACATATTGTTTTTGTTGAAACGCAATCCTAGTTAGACGTCGTTTCTTGCTA
>JBNMMV010000264.1:0-6054 GCA_051270205.1 Limisphaerales bacterium | reverse complement strand
TCTTTGCGGTGGCAGCAGTGGTGTTTCGCTTGTTGGACTTCCCTATGGCACCGATGATTCTCGGCTTTATTTTGGGTGGCATGATCGAAGAGAATTTGAGACGCGCTCTGCTCATCTACGACAACAGCTGGTCATTTCTTTGGGAACGACCGCTGACGCTAGGTATTCTACTGATAGCGCTCACGGTTTTTTGCCTGCCGCTTTTAAAACGAATTGTAAGGAATCACTAAATGCACCCTGGCGTAAAATCCAAACACAACGAAGCCGCGGCTATTGTTGCCGACATGACGCGAGCTGAGAAAGCGAGATTTTGCTCAGGCAAAAACTTCTGGCACTTAGAAGCTTCAGACCGGCACGACCTACCGCCTATAATGGTTACCGATGGACCGCACGGTTTGCGCAAACAAGATCGGGCCGCTGACCACTTGGGGCTCAACAAGAGTGTCCCAGCGACTTGCTTCCCCACCGCCTCCGCTCTAGCAAGTTCCTGGAATCCAAAGCTCATTGGCGCCGTGGGCGACGCCATTGGCAAAGAGTGTGTGTCCGAAAATGTTGCAGTACTGCTGGGTCCAGGACTCAATATTAAGCGCCACCCTTGCTGCGGGCGAAATTTCGAATACTTCTCTGAAGATCCACTATTAAGTGGTGAGCTGGCACAAGCTTTCGTTAACGGCGTGCAGGCTAACGGGGTGGGCACCAGCGTTAAACACTATGCGGTAAACAACCAAGAGGAAGCCCGCATGGTGCTCGATGCGGTGGTAGACCCTCAGACTTTGAGGGAAATATACCTGCGTGGTTTTGAGATCGCGGTAAAGAGAAGTCAGCCATGGACAGTTATGTGTGCCTACAACCGCGTCAATGGTACCTACTGCAGCGAACATAACGATTTACTCAACACAATATTGCGCGACGAATGGGGCTTTGAAGGATTAGTCGTCACCGACTGGGGCGCGGCCAACGATCGCGCCTCTAGCATCGGCTCAGGCTTAGACTTGGAAATGCCAGGTAACGGCGGCATTAATGACGCCTTAGTGCTTGCAGCACTAGAGGCAGGAACACTTAATGAACAGGACCTTGATCAAGCGATTACCCGAAACGTATCCTTAAGTCTGCTGGGCGGCGACTTGCAGGTCCAACCCGTCAGTCTAGAAGCCAACCATAGCTTCGCGCGAGAAGTTGCGGCGGAATGTACTGTACTTCTCAAAAACACCGACCACCTACTGCCTCTTTCGCCGCCTGAGGGAAACAAAAAAAGGATTGCAGTTATCGGTGCCTTCAGCAAGCACCCTCGCTACCAAGGCGCAGGCAGCTCACAGGTAAACCCCACGCAGCTAGAGTGTGCTTGGGACTGTCTAAGTGAAGCCCTACCCGACTTAACTTATTCGGCAGGCTACGACCCTCGCCACAGCGAACCCGACGAAGCGCTCATCAACGAAGCTGTAATCGCTGCACAGACCGCGGAGGTGGTCATAATTTTCGCCGGCCTACCTTCCATCTACGAATCTGAAGGCTTCGACCGGACCCACATTAATCTACCTGCTCAACACGACCATTTGATTGAAGCAGTTTGCGACGTAAACGAAAACGTTGTGGTGGTACTGTCAAATGGAGCCCCCGTTGCTATGCCGTGGGTGGCTAAGCCAAAGGCGATTATCGAAGGCTACCTAGCTGGTCAGGCAGGTGGTGGCGCCATAGTTGACGTGCTACTGGGCATCAAGAACCCTAGCGGAAAGCTTGCTGAGAGTTTTCCGCTCGCAGTAGATAATGTGCCCTCCCAGAAATGGTTTCCAGGTGAGCCACGCCAGGTTCAATATCGCGAAGGGCTAATGGTGGGTTATAGATATTTTGCTTCGGCAAAAGTCGCCACGCTCTTTCCGTTCGGTCACGGCCTAAGCTACAGCACCTTTGACTACGCAGACCTTGCAATAGACGAGAACGAAGGCAGCCTACCAACCGTGCAGCTCAGCGTGACCAACTTAAGCGATCGAGCTGGCGCAGACACGATACAACTCTACGTGTCACCACCTACCGACTCACCCCGCCCGAGCCTAGAGCTGCGTGGGTTCACCAAGGTCTTTTTGGCCCCAGGTGAAACTCGCCAAGTGGCAATCACTCTCGATGAACATTGTTTCTCTGAATACGCGCCAACTGAGGAAAGCTGGCAGTCGATTGGCGGCGAATATGGTATTCACGTTGGCGCGAGTAGTGAAGACTTACGCTTACACGCTGCATTCAATGTAAAGGGTAGTCATCAAAGCCAGTCGATTGCCCATAACTTTTCGACCTGGGACGTCGACGATGAAAAATTTGAAGCGATGCTTGGCACGCCCATACCGCCAGCAGAAGGGTCCCGACCTTTTCACATTAATTCGGCAATTAAGGATCTACAGGTATCGTGGCTTGGTCGTCGTGTTCGTGAACGCATCATCGCCGAGTTCACAAAGTCGATGGGTAGCTCCGACAACGAAACGTTAAAGAAGATGTTTACGGAGATGGCAGACAGTATGCCGTTACGGGGCATGGTCTTGTTCAGCCGTGGCGCCCGCACATTCGCTCAAGTGGAAGTCTTAATCGCCCTGCTCAACCACCGTTATATACGCGCACTGCGGCTGTCACTCTTTGGTTGAAGTTACCTAGATAGGCATCAAACGCCGACCTCAATCGGCGAAGATGGTACTGGACCGTTAAGCAGCGCCCTTAGCTGAGCCGCGAGCTTGCGGGGCACAAATATCTCTTCGCTGGCTGCAATGTCGGCCAGCGGCCACCACCGATACTCGGTCATTAGTTCTGCTTCATGCTGGGCGGGATTGTTGTGACCGGTAGGCTCAAATTTGGGGGTCCGTACCAGGTAGTAGTCCTCATGCTGCTCAAATCGCTCACCACGAAAAACGAACTCATGATGACGTCGCCAAACGGGTCCTACAGGACTCGATATCTTCTGCCCTGTTTCTTCCCAAACCTCGCGCTGTAGAGCGATCACTGGAAGCTCACCGGCCTCTATACCACCACCCGGCGTCAGCCAGATGTGCTTGCCTGTATCCGGTACGAAGAGGCGAATCAGCAACAGCTCTTTTTCTGCCTCGCTGACGACCAAAGCTCGCACCGCTTGGCGAACGACGGCGTCCACCTTAGGCGTATCCACCTAGCGACTCTTTAAGTGCTTGCAGGAACTTGATGGCAAAACCCACTTCAATGGTGAATTCAGCATCATGACGCATCAACGGGTCTTCATCGTCGAGCTCATCTAAAGCCTCTAAGCCAAGAAAGCGAAGCTTTCTTACCACGTTCTCCTCGTCCAACACGAGCCGTGCGATGCCGTCGAACTGTACACCTACCCGATCTAGGACCAAACCATCACTAACATGTTTTCGAACGCTACTGTCGGCCAAGTCCATATCCAACCATGAGACGTTCGAGCCCTTCTCACTTGGGTCTTTCATGCGACATTCTCGACCCAAATTAAATCGCGACGACTCAGACTTACCCAGAAAAATATCGTGCAGTAGGGACTTTGTAGGTTGCTTAAATGCCAGCGGCGTTACCTGCAAACTACCCAAGGCCTCGCGCAAGGTGTTAAGAAACTCCTCAGCAATTTTTGCTGTTGGCGTTGCCAGAACCAGTACCTTTTCATCTCGCAGATAAAAGCCTCTGATCCAGTCAGAGCGCAACAGAGCCTTTGGCAAAAGCTCGCCATAGGTCTCTTCTTTCAGGTCTCGCTTTTCTTTTCGCGAAGGCTCTCTGCTGGTGCGCCGAGTAAATTCAGTAATGCGCTCAGCCAGTACCTCTTTAACCACAGCGGCTGGAAGTACACGGGTTTGATGGCGCAGCTGGACAAGATCGGCGCCCGACAAACGCCGTGCCAAACTCCTCTGTTCTGTTTCTACCGGTGGTTCAAAACCATAGCTTTGTTCACTAAATGCATTGCACGGCTTAAAAGCTGCTTTTTCTAAGGCTTGCGCCAGATCTGTTTCACTTGCTGGCCAATCGCTGTGCACACGATAGACGCGAAAACTCTTTAACACTCAATTTCCTTTAATTTAATAACTTATGAAGTTCTTAGAGAACAACGAACCAAATGACAGCCAAAGCCATCATTAAATGAAAAACAAACGTAACCTGAAGAAACCCTCTGGCAAGTCGACCTGGCTGTACTGCTACCGGTAACCGCCGTTTCTGCAAGTACAACGTCATGCCCGACTGAACCGGCAGCATGATTGCCGCCATTGAGGCAGCAATAGTTACCATGAGCACCGGACGCTGGAAACCGGCATACAACGCTAGCCCCACGAAGGGCACTAACATGCCATAGCCACGAATTATTTTGTAGCGGACATCGACTCTATCGCGATCTAAAAAGCCAAGTTCCATTAGATAGTCAGGAATGTAGCGGCCACCACCTGCAACGCCTGCTATGGATGACGAGAACAAAATACAAAATGCACCGACTGCAAAAATCCACAGCGACCATTCACCTAACGTCTGGGTAAACATGCTGCTAAGTACAACAATGGTCTCAGTGCCGCTAGGCTGTGCACCCACCGCGTGTAGGACACCCGCGCCGAGAATGTAAAACGGTATCGTGGCTAACGTGAGGATGGCCAAAGTGATCCAGATATCTGTGCGCAGCACACGTAGCCAGCCATGCGCTCTTGCATACCAGGCGGGTGAATCATCGAAGGCGCCGATGCGCGCTGGATAACCTTTTTCAACACACCAGTAACTGTAAGAAGAAATCTCTCCCGAGTTCACACCGGTGTAACCATAGGCAGCTAGCGCTAGTACGACGTACTCAAATTGGAATTCGAAAGTAAAACCGGACGCCAGGTCAGACAAGCGGGTAGCGTACTGCGTTGACTGCATCAAAATTGCAGAAGCCATGGTTGTCACTGTAAATAGCACGACAAATGCCATCATGACTTTTTCTAGCCGCCAATAGCTGCCGCTACCTAACAGCAATGCCGTTATCCCTGCCAGAATGGCAACCGCTAAAAGTGGATCGAGATCAGGAAACACCAACACCACGGCCTGTCCAGCACCGCCAATAATCCCACCTAAACCAGTCAAGCCCGGAATAAAGGCAATCATACCCAGCAATATGGTCCACGAAAATTTACCCCTGGGTCCGGGTAGTTTGCCGGGCGCACGATTCAGCGCACGAAGATAGGTGTCACCACTTAATATGACGTAACGGGCAAGCTCGGCTTGCAAGATCGACTTCGACCAACAGGACAACAAGACCCACCACATCATGGTGTAGCCCACCGCAGCACCCAAGCTTGCCGTTAAGACAATCTCGCCAGAGCCGACAATGGTTGCCGAGATGATGACGCTGGGACCCAAATATTTGACGGTTTGCCGCCATCCCTGCGGTGGCTCAAGGGTTTCGCCTGAGGGTTGCGTGTAGTTATCTACGGGCTGTTCGTGGAGCTGCTCCATAAGGTATGTTCGACTACCCGGTAGGGTATTCTTTCCGCATGTGTTTGACGCCTGCTACAAAAATCTTCTTTAAGATGCCCATGTGATACCACTGAGGTGGCCGAGGTACAAACAAGATGAGCCGGTTCGGTGTTCGATATTGGCAATATACTTAAGCACATCAGCTGTGACGGGTTTCGTCTTGTTATTGTCTACGAACTTCTTGCGCGGCATAGTATCCCCCCCAATCTCGGCATCACTTAGCTTATGTTACAAATCTATCACGTACCCGGCACCCGCGGCACTCGAGTTATCTGGCTGTGCGAAGAATTAAACGTGCCCTATGAGGTGACCTTGGTGGACTTCAGCGCAGAGTACCGCGCCTCGCCAGAATGGCGCGCGCTCAATCCAACAGGCAAAGTCCCGGTCATGACTGACGGCGATATAAAGATGTTCGAATCGGGCGCCATGATGGACTACGTTCTACAACGCTACGGCCAGGGGCGGCTGCAGCCTCACAAAGATGCGGCGCTGCTGGCCGAGTATCTGCAGTGGCATTGGTTCGCCGAGGCGACTCTCGCAAGACCTTTGGGTGAAATCGTTAACCATGGTCGAGAGTTCCCCGGCGACAAACGCATT
>JBNMMV010000263.1:0-6110 GCA_051270205.1 Limisphaerales bacterium | reverse complement strand
CTCAGATTGTTGGCGTCACGATGCAAGTGCGGCTCTGTTGCGTGGCATATAAGGCGTAATACAGTGGCGCTCCTTTTCAGAGCCTTGCTATACCTCGCTTCTTTGCCGGGGCGCGATAGCGCATTTCGACTCACTCGCGGTATCGCTTGGCTGCTATCGAAAAGCGAGGCTGCCGAAGTTACAGAAATCAATTTGCAGGCGTGCTTTCCGGAGTGGCAAAAAGAGCCTCTTGAGCGTGTTAGTCGTCAGAGTTTACGGCACATGGTGATGCTTTTTTTCGAGATGGCGCAACTTCGTTTCTGGTCAACGTCGCGCCTCTTGAACAACATTGAAGTGTTTGACCAACATGTTCTCGACGCGGCCCGAGCGGAAGGTCAGGGGCTCATACTGTTAGTTCCTCACTTGGGTAATTGGGAAATAATGAGCACTTACCTAGGTCATCACTATTCTGTGGCAGCCTTGTACGACCCACCCAAAGTCAGTGGTCTTGAAACAGAAATCAAAACTGCGCGGGAGCGCTTTGCAGGAAAGATGTTCGCCATAGGGGTGGGTGGCATGCGCAATATTTTGAAGGAGTTAAAAGGTGGTGGGCTGGTTGCGATTCTGCCGGATCAGGTGCCCGATCGTGATGCTGGTGTTTATGCACCTTTTTTTGACCGTCCGGCGCTGACCATGACGCTGCCGCTGCTATTACAACGGCGGACTAAAGCGGCGATGGTGTTGGCCTGCGTAACACGAAAGATGGATGCCGATGGCCGCATGCTTGGCTATGCACTCAACTTTAGAAAAGTAGCAGACACTAAGACACCCGAGGCGTTCGCGAAAGAGGTCAATCTACTCATCGAGCGAGAAGTTCGACGGTCACCCGCGCAGTATCAATGGGACTACAAAAGATTCAAGCGGCCGCCAGGTCGTGAAAGGAATATCTACCGTCGCCAGTAAGCGGGGGTCAGCAAAATTAGCAGCGTGAATATTTCAAGCCGGCCCAGCATCATTGTGAACATCAAAATCCACTTCACCGAACTTGGCAGGCTTTCGTAGTTCAAGGCAACATCACCCAGGCCAGGACCGAGATTGTTTAGACAGGCCCCCACGGCAGAGAAAGCAGTGGTGAAATCCAAATTTCCTGCCAGCATCACTAGGGTAACCATCACCAAGAAAATAATGACGTAGACACTGAAGAAGCTCCACACCGCTTCGACTACTCGGTTGGGCACGGGGCTCGCGCCTAGCTTAATTGGAAAAACGCCATTAGGGTGGATGAGGCGTTTGACCTCACGCATACCTTGCAGGTAGATCATTAGTACGCGGATCATTTTGATACCACCAGCTGTCGAGCCAGCACAGCCGCCGGCAAAAGCCGCGAACAGCAGAAGTACCGGCGCGACCGATGGCCACTCGCTAAAATTCTTGGTAGTAAAGCCAGTGGTGGTTGCGATTGAGATGGTTTGGAAAAGACCGTCGCGTATAGGTGAAACATCGGCGATTGGATAGGCGTAGAGCGAGCCGCAGACAACTAACGCAACTACAAATAATGCTAACAAATAGGTACGCACTTCCATGTCGGCGAAATAGTGAAGTGGATTGCGGCGCCGCCAGACTAAAAAGTGCAGCCCGAAATTTATGCCTGACAACAACATGAAGAACATCGCAACGGACTCCACAGCAACGCTGTCGAAATAGCCAATGCTCGCGTCATGGGTAGAAAAGCCGCCAATAGCCACGGTTGCGAAACTGTGTGAAATTGCGTCAAAGACATCCATGCCGCTCAGCCAATACGCAATAGCGCAGCAAATGGTTAGGCTCAAATAGATGTACCAGAGTGCTTTTGCAGTTTCCGTAATCCGGGGTGTGAGTTTATTGTCTTTGTTGGGCCCCGGCGATTCTGTGCGATACAGCTGCATACCGCCAATGCCCAGCATTGGGAAAATGGCAACAGCCAGCACGATGATGCCCATACCGCCGAGCCATTGTAGGAGTTGGCGGTAGAACAAAAGAGATTTGGGTAATTGGTCGAGTCCAGTTATTACCGTTGCACCAGTAGTGGTCAAACCCGACATGGATTCGAACGCCGCATCAGTAAAACTAAGGTCTAGTGAAGCCGCGAAATAGAGCGGCACTGCTCCGAAAAGGCCAAGTCCAACGTAGAAGAGTGCTGTAATGAGAAAGCCATCGCCGCCGCGTAGTGCACGATTACCGCGCAGCGGTAACCAAAGTGTAAGCCCAACGCCCAAGGTAATTACAAACGCGAGAAAGAAGGTTGCTAGGGTTTTCTCGCCATAAATTTGCGCGACCAACGCCGGGATAAGAAAGGTGAAACTAAAAAAGGTCAGCAGTGTGCCAGTGACGCGAAAGATTACCGCAAGGTGCACGTTGCCTCCAGCCCAGTTGCTTCAAGCATAGTCGCTTCCCGCACCTAGAAGAACGACACGCCGACTTGAAAAAGGCGTTCAACAGCTTGTACTTGCTTTTTGTCCACCAAGAACAATATGACATGGTCGTCTTGTTCGACCATAACGTCGTCGTGGGCGATAAGAACTTCGTTTCCTCGCACAATCGCGCCGATCGTGGTGCCGGTTGGCAGGTCGATTCCAGCAATGCGACGGCCAACGACTTTGGAGTTTTTGGCATCACCATGGGCAATGGCTTCCATCGCCTCAGCTGCACCACGCCGTAAGCTATGCACTCGCGCAACGTCGGCCCGACGCACATGCGACAACAATGTGCTGGTTGTCGCGTGTTGAGGAGACACTGCAATATCTATCTCGCCGCCCTGAACCAAATCTACATAAGCTGGCTTCGAGATGAGTGCAATGACTTGGCGCACACCCAATCGCTTGGCCATCATGCATGACATGATGTTGACTTCGTCGTCGTTGGTTACTGCACAAAATGCATCACACTGCTCGATGTTTTCTTCGAGCAGTAAATCTTGATCTGTTGCGTCTCCTTGCAGCACCACGGTTTTGTCGAGTTGATCTGCCAATTGTTTGGCACGGGCGGGCGTGTACTCGATAATTTTAACGTTGTAGTCATCCTCAAGGGCATCGGCCAATGACGCACCAATATTGCCGCCGCCCGCAATCATGATCCGTTTAAAGGGTCGTTCTACTTTGCGTAGCTCTCCCATAACAGCATCGATGTGTTCGCGTGCGGCGATGAAGAACACCTCATCGTCCACCTCAATGACAGTGTTGCCTTTCGGTATAATGGGTTTGCCGCGGCGGAAAATAGCCGCTACCCGGGTATCGACCCGAGGCATGTGTTTGCGTAAAAAACTCAATGCTTGGCCAACTAACGGACCGCCGTAGTAAGCGCGCATGGCCACCAGTTGCACGCGACCATCGGCGAAATCTAAAACTTGGAGCGCACCTGGGTGCCTCAGTAGTTCACTGATGTGATCTGTGACCACTTGTTCGGGATTAATTAACACGTCGATCGGCATGTGTTCTTTGGAGAAAAAGCCTTCACGCGACAAATAAGTAGATGAGCGCACGCGCGCTATTTTGATGGGTGTTCGAAAGAGCGAATAACTCACCTGGCAGGCGATCATGTTTACTTCATCGCTAGAAGTAACCGCGACAATAATGTCTGCGTCGTCTGCGCCCGCCCGACGCAACACGTCAGGATGAGATGCCCAACCCTCGGTTGTTTGAATATCCAGCCGGTCTGCCAAGGTTTGCAGTCGCTCTGCATTGGAATCAACCAAGCTGATGTCGAAGGATTCTTTCGCCAGACTTTCGGCCAGCGTGCCACCGACTTGTCCGGCCCCGAGAATGACAATTTTCATTCGGCCTTATCTCCTACAAGCACAGGAGTCCCTTCAAGGGTAGTCTCGGCTACTACTTTGGTTAGGCTAGCCAGATAGAAACCATCAGTGTCTGTGTCCGTGGGCAGCATTTGCCAGCCCAACTCGGTCGCATGACCAGAAGATAAAACGAGGGGGTCTATCTGGATCATTGTTTGGGTCGCCTGATTGGCTAGCAATGAAATGAAGTTGCGAATGACATCATCGTTCTCTGCTGCCAGTACTGAACATGTGCAGTACAACAGGGTACCCCCGGGCGCCAAGGTTGACCACAAGTTATCCAGTAATTGTAGCTGAGTGTTTGCGTGAACTGGAATGTCGTCTTCTTCGAGAAGAATCTTGATGTCAGGGTGTCGTCGTAGGGTCCCCGTCCCGGTACAAGGTGCGTCCAGCAATATAAGTTGAAAAGGAATTTTGTCCCACCAATCCAGTTGAGTTGCATCTGCTTGGGTGCAATTTATCGAATGGTTAAGGCGAGCGCCAATTGTCTGAATGGTGTTGATCCGCGCTTCGCTCATGTCGAGCGCCAGATAGGATGCGCCTTGATCGCGACAGCGTTCCATTGTGTGGAAGAGCTTGCCGCCAGGAGCGGAACACGAGTCGAGCATGCGTGCTGGTCCATCGAAGCTGGACAATACCCTGGCGCAAACATCGCCGACCAACTGCGCACCAAAATCCTGTACGGCGACTGCGCCTGTTTGCCAGCCAGGTAGTGATTCGGCAGTAATGGGCTGGTCGAGGATTAATGACTCGGTCAGGGTTGTTTCTCGAAAAGAGAGGCCTTGTTCGCTCAAAAGCGTTTGATAGTTGCTGGTCGGGGTGCTTGCCTGGTCCATGCCGGTAACCCTAAGTGCCATTGGTGCTCGAGTAAGACATGCTTGCATTAGCGCATCTGCATTATCTGCGTATTGCTGTCTTAACGTGGAGATAAGCCAGTCTGGTAATTCAAACGATTGTTCGGTTTTTATGTCAATAAGCTTGCGCAAGACCGCGTTTACGAGCCCCTTGGCCCAAGGCCGCTTCAGCGTCACACAAGTGCTTACCGTTTCCTGTAAAACTGCATGTGCTTTGATACGGGTGTGAGCCAGTTGGTAAGCACCAACTAACAACAAAGTGTAGACGTGGTGGTCTTTGCCCCGAAGAGGTTTGGACAAACATCGATCAACTTTGGCGCTCAGTGAATAAAAGTGCCGACAACTGCCATAGAGAAGTTCTCGTGATAGTGGGGTAGCTTGCCAATCGGCGTGATTCATCTCTACCCAATCAATCGTTCGATTGTGCTTAATGACCTGAGACAACCCTCGCGCAGCACCGGCTCGGCTTTCTAATCCCTGATTTGCTGGCCCCTGCTTTGCTGGTTTCACGTTAGTAGATTGCCAATGGCGAAAAGATCCGGGTAACCATTCATTGCATCTCGTGACGAACTCTCGCCCTTCCCCTCCAATTTTACTTTCTCTAGCAGCAATGTATTGGTTGCACATTGCACTTCAAAGCCGTTGTCACTTTGGGCTACGATTTCACCGGGTTGTCCCAACATTGTTGGCCTGTGAGTAGGTTGCGCCGCTAAAAGCTGCAGGCCCTTTGATCTCAAGGTGGTACGTACCGGCATTCGGCTGGCAAGGGCATTTACCTGTCGGGCGACAGATGCAGCATCCAATTGCCAATCTACTATACGGTCTTTTGACGTGAGCTTGGACGCGTAGTTGGCACCTTCATCGGTCTGCGGCGTTGGCGAAGTTTGAGTACCATCGGCAATACTATTTAGTACTTTAAGTAAGGCTGTACTGCCTATTTGGCGTAGATTTGCCTCTACTTGGTCAATAGTCTCCAGTGGACTGATGGGAACAGCCTGCTCAAGATAAACGGGTCCGGTATCTAAACCGGCATCCATTGCCATGATACTAACGCCTGTTTGTGCGTCACCGGCCATGAAGGCGCGCTCAATGGGTGCAGCGCCACGCCAGCGAGGTAAAAGAGAGGCATGCACGTTAATGCAACCCAATGGTGGTAGGTTTAAGATTTCGTTCGGCAAGATTAACCCGTACGCCACGACGATTAGTATATCTGGCGCTAACGCCTGCATTTCGCCTGCCGCCTCGGGTGTTCTTAGAGAAGTCGGCTGCATAACGGCAATATTGTGCGCGCTTGCGAGCTGCTTTACCGGGTTAGTGGCGAGCTTGCGGCCCCGACCTGCGGGCCTGTCAGGCTGCGTATAGACCGTGGTTGGAGAGAACTGCGTTTTCAGCAAGCTTTCTAATATAGTCGCTGCGAATTGCGGGCTACCTGCAAAGAGTACGTTCAA
>JBNMMV010000262.1:0-6139 GCA_051270205.1 Limisphaerales bacterium | reverse complement strand
TAGCAATTCGCATCGCACGCGCGGCATCGACACTCAACATCGCAACCGTTGGGGTGTACTCCAAAGCCGATGCTCAAGGCTTGCACACGCGGCATGTAGATGTTGCAGTGGAATTGTCTGGAACTGACCCGGTAAGTGCCTACCTCAACGTTGAGGAGATTGTACAAATCGCGGCGGACAACGGCTGTGACTGCATCCACCCGGGTTACGGGTTTCTGTCTGAAAATGCCAATCTGGCGCAACAATGCGCTAAGCGCGGAATTAAGTTTGTAGGTCCTACAGCGGAGACCCTTGCGCTTTTTGGTGACAAAGTTAGCGCTCGCACATTGGCCGAAAACTTAGACATCCCGGTTATTGCCGGTGAGGCCGTCGCGTCCGCTGAAGAGGCGATCGAAGTCGCTACGCGTATTGGATTTCCTGTCATGGTGAAAGCCGCGGCCGGTGGCGGCGGACGCGGTATGCGTTCGGTTACCGCAGCCGATCAAGTCGCAGAAGCTTTCGACCGCTGTCAGAGTGAGGCACAAGCCGCCTTTGGCGACGGCAGTTTGTTTATCGAAAAACTCATCATTCGTCCGCGCCATATCGAGGTGCAGGTTCTGGCAGACGAAGCAGGTAACGCCATTCATCTGCGGGAACGCGACTGCTCTATTCAACAACGGCATCAGAAGGTGGTCGAAATCGCTCCTGCACCCAATCTTGACCCTGAGCTAAGGGATCAGATGCTCGCTGATGCCCTTAAGCTCGTGAAAGGCAGTGACTACACCAATGCAGGCACGGTCGAATTTTTGGTTGAACCAGAATCAGGCAAATACTACTTCATTGAATGCAATCCACGCATCCAGGTAGAGCACACCATTACCGAACAAGTAATGGGCGTCGATCTGGTTGCCGCGCAGTTTGAAATTGCAGCAGGGAAAACGCTCACCGAACTGGGTTTGGACGTCGATTTATCGCCACGAGGCTACGCCATTCAAGCGCGAGTAGTCGCTCAAGGGGTCGGCACGCTAACCGCCTACAAAGAACCTTCCGGTATGGGTATTCGAGTGGATGCTCACGGCTACACAGGTTATGCGCCCCCTACTCAGTTCGACCCGCTGTTAGCCAAGCTCATTTGCCACAGTACATCGCCAAGTTACACGGCAGCCGTAGACCAAACTAGGCGCGCTATCGAAGAATTTCACATCAGTGGTTTGTCTACCAACTTAAATCAACTGCACGGTATTTTGAGCCATGCGGCAGTGCGTGATGGAGATGCCAGAACCACGTTGCTCGCAGAAGCCACGGACTTGCACTCAGGTAAGCTAACCAATGAACGGCTGCGCCTATTCGAACAGCAATCGAAGTCAGTTACCGGCGTCCACAACGTCGCCATACCCAGCAGTGGTCCTATGCCAAAAGGTATTGATGTTGGCGACGGCGACGTTGGCATGGAGTGTCCAATGGCAGGCACCGTGGTGCAGGTCTTGGTAAGTGAAGGCGATGAGGTTGCTGCAGGTGACAATTTGATAGTGATCAGTGCGATGAAAATGGAAACCACAGTAACCGCAACTCGCGCAGGTCGAGTGAGTGGACTGCAGCCATTGAACGAAGGTGATGCCGTGGCTGCGGGTGAGGTTTTAGTGACCCTTACGCCGTCAGACGCAGGCGATGCAGAATCTGATCTTGATGAAGAGAACTCCTGGCTACCGACCCTGAAAGAAGTAGAGACTTTGAAACGCTTGGCTGCTGAAAGGCTAGCGCCGGGCTCTGAAGACCCGGGCGTAGTTCGTCAACGCAGTCGCGGCAAACTTACTTGTCGAGAACGAATCGATTTGTTGCTCGACGATGGAAGCTTCCGAGAAATTGGCAGCGTCGCCGGCTTCGCCTCTTACGACTGGGACGGCAATATTGACGCGTTTACCCCAGCCAATCATGTCGGTGGTTGGGGTGAGCTCGATAATCGCACCACCATTGTCTGCGCCGATGATTTCACCTCAAGAGGTGGCCACGCAGACGGTGCTATTGGCGCGAAGAGTCTGCACTTGGACCGGCTTTCGGTAGAAATGCGTATTCCGTCTGTGCGCTTATTAGACGGATCCTCTGGCGGCGGATCAGTGGCGGCAATGGTGCCTCAGCAGAAAAAAGAAGGCGACAGCGAAGCCAAGGAAAGTTCGGGCGCCATAAAGGCAGGCAGGCCTCGTGTCGCAGGCACTGGTGGTTCTTTCCTACCTGGACACTTGGGCAGTACGCAATACACCCTACAACTGAATACGGTACCCGTTGTAAACGTCTTGCTCGGCAGCGTGGTGGGCATAGGCGCAGCCAAAGCGGTGCTAGGTCATTTTTCGGTGATGGTGCGCGACATAGCACAATTGTTTGTGGCGGGTCCGCCGGTAGTCACCCATGCTATGGGCTACGACATTACCAAAGAAGACCTAGGCGGTTGGCACATTCACTGCACCAACGGTTCTGTAGACAATCTTGCCGAAACAGAAGCCGACGCGTTAGCCATGACCCGGAGGTTTTTGTCCTACCTACCTCCCAGCGTCTATGAAATACCTCCGGTGCAGCCCTGTGTTGATCCTGTGGATCGCGCTGAAGAAGAACTATTGACCATCATTCCACGCAAACGCATATCGACCTTCGACATTCGCAAAACCATACGCCTAATGGCTGACAAAGATTCGTTCTTTGAGACAGGACCATTGTGGGGTACCGATCAGGTTACTGGATTCGTACGTTTTAATGGCCACCCTTTGGGCGTCATTGCCTCAGACAGCCGGCACGCCAATGGTGGCGCTCTAACAGCAGACGGCTGTGACAAGCTCAAACGGCACATTGATGTATGTGATGTGTTCAATATTCCGATTCTTAATCTCATCGACAACCCAGGCTTCGCAGTGGGCTTGGAGCACGAGATTGCCGGTACCATTCGCAAGGGCGGTGAATGGATGGTGGCGTTTGCACAAATACGCGTACCCATTTTTTCAGTGTTGTTACGGCGGAGTTTTGGTGTAGCAGGCAATAACTACGCAACCCCAATGAGTCGCCCGGCGATGCGGGTCGCCTGGCCAGCAGCTGATGTCGGCGGAATTCCACCTGAAGGCGGCATTGAAGCAGCGTACAAGCGACAGTTAGCCGAAGCAGAAGACCCGGCAGCCCTAAGAGCAGAACTGGCAGCGCGTATTGAGAGTGCCCGTGGCCCGGTAGGACCGCTCAACAAATTTCAACTGGAAGAAATGATCGACCCGAGAGCCACACGTAAGTACGTCTGTGATTGGGTTGCAACGGCTTATCGCATTCTTGCCCAAGACGGCCGGCGTGGTCCTCGCGCGCTGCAGTTTAGGCCCTAGACCGCGAGCGATTATTACTTAGGCAAATAGACAAGTGGCGCGCACCTCAATGCTGTGGCGGGCGCACGGCCCGTGCACGCAAGGGTCAATAAAGGCGCTGTGTGGTGTCCAATAATGGCCACCCTGCTCCGCAAGCTCGCTGTCGTAGGTTCGAAATGCCAGCGCTTCGTCTTTTGTCATGTTGGGAAACACATACCACTGATGTGACCCTTCTCGCTCAGGCTTAGTCACGCCATAGGTATCAAAAGGCACCACATCACCCGCGTACTCAGAGACGTGGTACGACGCTAAATCTTCTTTGGGCACAGAGCGTGTATCGCACAGCGCCAATGGCAAATCCATAGACTCGGGTCCAATGTTGCGCCAGAACTGCAGAATGAGAATGCGTTTAGCGACCATGACATCCGTCACATCAATGCCCGCTCTCTCCAAGGTTTGGGTAGTTTCTGGTTCGGGCTCAAGATAGCGACCTCGCACCAAATCACCGTAGGTGTCTGTGAAGTCGGAATGAGCATATTGAATAGGCGCGTAATCTATGTGCTTAGCAGCTGCTGTAGGGTTGCGCAAAATGTGCCCGGCAATAAGCGCATGATCGCAGCCACTCAAGGACTTGGCCATGGCTTCCATTTCCGCATAGTAGGTTGCAGCTATCGTATCTTCCTGCTGCCAGTCTGAGACTTTGGAGCTGTGCTGCACCAACTCAAAACCCTGGGTTTGCCAGTTGAAGTCACCGGCTGTTCTGCCATTGTGAATGTCCACCTCCACGGGATCTACCTGCACTTCGTTAAATGCATAATTCATGGCGGCACGACAATAGACTTGTGACACAAGGGCTCTCCAATAGGTAAGGTATCTGCGAGTGCGCTGTAAATCATACTAAATTTCTCTCACAATTATAGTTGCAT
Organism: Limisphaerales bacterium; assembly: GCA_051270205.1. GTDB lineage: Bacteria > Pseudomonadota > Gammaproteobacteria > Pseudomonadales > Azotimanducaceae > UBA4421. The sequence goes on along the minus strand of JBNMMV010000262.1, from coordinate 1,902 downwards.
AGTACTTGAGTGCTCACGTACTATGCACGCATGAATGATATAGCACCCCACACAGAAGCCTGCGTCCTCCAACTTTTGGAATCAGCCGCCGCACTCGAACGCCAGCTTGATCGCGGATTGTCGTCCACACGAGGCATCAGTTTTAGCGAGTATCGTCTGTTAACGGTTACAGCTGGCACTGAAGCCAACGGTATTCCTAGAATAGATCTTGCTCACGCTGTGGGTTTAACCCCGTCTGCTGTTACCCGGGCTTTAAAGCCTTTGGAAAAACTCGGCTACGTCACCACCGAAAAGAGTGAACGAGATGCACGACAAAGCCGTGCTGTGATAACGGCAGCAGGCCGGGAGTTATTGAGCGACGCTCAAGCGGTGATGCGCGATAGCCTTAGAGCGCTGCCGCTGAATGAATTAAGCCAGCAACAAGTCTCTGATTTTCAGGCTCGGCTAGCCGAGTTAAGGAGCACACGATGAGTATTCCAGATTTGAACAGTGGCGCACTTGCGCCGGTTGCTGACGAACACACAGGCAAGCCACAGGTAATTTCAGGTGCAATCCCACTCGAGCTCAATGGCAGCTTAGTTCGCAACGGGCCGAATCCGCTTACGGGCCAGTTTAGCGGCCAAGATGTGCTCAATTGGTGGCCAGAGGCTGCCATGCTGCACGCCGTTTCATTTGGCAACGGTCGCGTTACCTCTTATAGAAATCGTTGGGTACAGACTCAAAACTGGGCCAACCACACAGGCGCGGAAGGCACGTTTATTGATACCAATCCCAACGTAAATATTATCAACCACGCAGGTTTAACCTTAGCACTGGCTGAGGGTGGCATACCCTTGGTGACAAACGAAAAACTCGAAACCCTAGGCGAGTCCAAAATACACCCAAGCTTTGCCCAAGGGCTTACAGCGCATCCTAAAATAGATCCACAAACCGGCGAGCTCATGACCTTTCGAGCTGACTGGAACGAACCATGGCTGCGCTATGGGGTTATAGATGCCGACGGTGCCGAGACCTTAGACATGGCCATTGAAGTGCCCGCGCCTGCGATGATGCACGACATGGCCATTACCGAACGGCATAGCATTTTGATGGATCTAAATGTCGCCTACGACTTTTCTATGATGGCACAAGGTTATCGAATTCCCATCCGTTGGCACGACGAACGCCAGTCACGGTTGTGCATCATTCCTCGTCACGGCGGCGAAGTCCGGTGGATCGATATTGCACCCTGCTTCATCCAACACGTGGTCAACGCCCACGATACGCCAGAGGGTGGCATCGAGTTCGATGCGGTACGTTATCCTTGGTACTTCAAGCCCGATGGCCAACAAGGCTTGCAACCCAATCCTCTTGGTGTGCTTTGGCGTTACACCATTGACTTGAACCGTGGTACCGCGCGTGAAGAACAACTAAGTGACTTGTGTGTAGAACTGCCGCGTATCAATGAAAGCTACACGGGAAGGGCTCACCGCTACAGCTACAGCGTGGTGCAACCATCCACCGAAGAGATGCGTGGAATTGTTCAGCACGATGCGATAACCGGGGCCACTGTTCACCATGAAGTAACATCACCCAACCAAAACAGCGAACCCGTGTTTGTACCGAAGCCCGGCGCCACCAGTGAAGACGATGGCTGGTTGTTGGTTTGTGTCTATTGCGCAGACACCAACACCAGTGAAGTGCGAATCCTTGAAGCTGCCGATATTTCCAGCCCACCAGTCGCCATCGTGGCACTAGAACGGCGCATTCCCGCTGGTTTTCATGGCGCCTGGATAGACGCCAGTTAGAACATTGCCCGCACAGATGTAGCTAGCACCCGTCCCGAAAGGACATTTTTAATTATGCGATCGCCTAAGGCATTTGGGCTGGCGTTAGACATTGCGCCATTAAAACCAAGCCTTA
>JBNMMV010000261.1:0-6214 GCA_051270205.1 Limisphaerales bacterium | reverse complement strand
AGTACCGGTAAGTTTAACAGGCCGGCTGACTTCGAACTCCGCCGAAAAGGCGTGATGTCCCAGAGCGCAAACTGACGCGAAGAGGGCAGCAACACCTAAGGCTGTCACCGGCAGTGTTTGACCTAATCGTATACCCATGGTGTGCACAGCCTCCTTGTTCCCAGTCAACACAGTAATATACTCTATTCGCACGATCCACCGAGAGAATCAGCCTTCGCGGCAGAAGCTGATTGGGAGAATAGAGAGGTAGCTGATGCGAAAGTTTGTAGCTTTGGTTCTGGCGGTTTCGATAATTTCGCCAATATACGCCCAGTGGTTTGACTGGGAGTTTCCGCTCGTGCCTCGCACCGATGATGGCGAGCTTAATATGACGGCTCCCGTGCCAAGAACGGCCGATGAGGGCGTGGATCTATCCGGGTTGTGGGTGCCGGTGAACGCAAGTGGCAGCCTGTACGAGTCGTCCCGGCTTCTGGGCTGGGCGCGGGACGCCATGGTCGAAGCAGAACGAAGCTTCTACACCACCGCCCCGAGGTTTCACTGCCTGCCCAGCGGGCCGGGCTCATATCCCGCGGAAGCCATAGCCGGCGGCATGCGCCGGATCGTGCAACACGCAGAAGTCGTCGCGGTTCTGAATGAAGACATGACGCATCGTCAGATTTACATGGATGGCCGCGGGCTTGAGGCGGAAACTCTGCTACCCAGCTGGATGGGCTATTCGGTCGGTCGTTGGCAGGGCGACACACTCATTGTGGAGAGCAACGGTTTCAATGATAAAACCTGGCTGACGCACGAAGGCCTCCCCCATACCGATCAGTTGTACATAACAGAACACTACACGCGCCTCAACTACGGCCATATGGAACTCGCAATCACGTACGAGGATCCGGGAACGTTTGTCGGCGGACCGGTCCGGGCCACGATAGATCTTGTGTTGATACCGGAGGCGACGATGTTCGAGGTCGTCTGCAATGAGTCCAAAACGGGTCAGCGTCACTATACCGGCGAGATGGACCAGTCTGAGAAGAAAGAGGTCGTGGTCCCTGAAGAACTCCTAGGGGAATACGTCGGCGTCTACCAGGGTGTCTGGGGTAATCGCCCTATCACCGCAGAAGTCACACTCGAGAATGGTGAGCTCGTACTGAAGCGGACACCGCGTTATTCCTTGAGCGGGGGTAACACCGACTTCGATATCACGCGCCTCGTCGCGCAGTCTGGCACCGCATTCGACAGCAGCCTCGGTCTGGGATGGGTCTTCAATCGCAATGAAGCGGGAGAGGTAACGAGCGTGTCTGAAGTCCATGTCTCCGGTGCATGGCCACTTGAACGCGTAGAATAAGCCCCCCACCCAGCTCATGATGAGCGGTTACAGGTGCAGTATTGCAGGGTCTGTGGCGCTCATACTGGAAGCCAAGACCATGTCCGTCTCGGGTCGTTTGATCTTGCTACGGAATGGTGGACACCTAGAATGAAGTGCGCAAGCACTCGCCAGTTTCGATGTTGGCGAGACGAACTGGAACTGTTGGGGCAAGAAGCTTTTCCGGGCAAAGGTAAATCAAGAGATCAAGAACTTACCGACTTAAAGCGCGAACTCACCCAAGTGAAGAAGGAACGAGACTTTTTAAAGGAAGCAGCGACGTTCTTTGCCAAGCACTCGAAGTGAAATACGAGTGCATTGAGCGTCGCAAAGTACATTTTCCCGTTCGCATGATGTGTCCGTTATTGAAGGTATCCAAGAGTGGTTACTATGCTTGGCGTAATCGACCAGAGAGTGAACGAACTCAATAGGATCGTCCTTGAATTCTGGGGTATAGCGTTGGTTCTTCATAGATTCCTCCTAAGCGCATATCATAGCCTGGAGATGTCTATCTGACCGTGGGAAGTCCAATGTAGCGGGTATCAATAGCTACAGTACCGAGAACTGGAGAATTTGAGATGGCAGAAGCAAGCAGTGTACGGAGTATGGCGGCGACCGAAGGATTCTATTTTTACCTGAGCCTGTGGATGTGCGCGATTGTGGCGCTCGGGTTCGTGCCCGGCTTTTTCCTGCCAAGACCAGATCCGACAGTTCTGCAAAATCCAGTGGTGCACCTGCATGCGCTGGTTTATGTCGGTTGGCTGGCGCTGGTTGCCTATCAGATGCGCCTACCCAGTCAGGGCCGTGTGGCGGATCACCGCCGGGTGGGCCAATGGGTTGTCTACTACGCTGTGGTCCTGGTGGCGATGGGGCTTTGGGTGACACTCTCGCGGTTTACCGACCGCATAGAGATGGGCGACGCATTGGGCGCGCGCACCCAAATGTGGCCACCGTTCTCGGACATGTTGGTCTTCCCCGTCCTGTTCAGCCTGGCGCTCGCCTATCGTAAACAACCCGAGTTGCACAAACGCCTAATGGTGCTTGCCTGCTGCATGCTGACAATTCCAGGCGCAGCGCGCATGTTTTTTCTCGGCAGCCCACCCAATATTCTAGCGATGGAGCTGATCTTTTTATCGCCGATTTACATAGGGATTCTGCGCGACTGGCTTGTCGAGCGACGTGTGTACCCGGTCTATGTGATTGGATTAGCCGTGCTGGCGCTGATGCCACTGCGCATGGTAGTTGTGGACTGGCTCGTTTGGCAGACGTTCACGGAATGGCTCGCATCTGTCGTATGAAGTCTACCGCTTGAACTATCGCCTCTGCGCCCCTGTCCGTGATGTTCAGTCAGGCTCGCAATCAGGTAGCAACGCAAATATCTGATCGTGCGCCGCAAAATTACCAACTCTGATAGATGATTCTTTATATCCCTCTATAAGAAACGTAACGAGGCCGGGTTGTCTCTGAAGCTGTATTGCAAGATTGTTCACATAAATGTTGAACACAACGTCGGGTAGCAATCCTGATTCGTGAGTTCCATTCACTTTGGATAGGAACGTTATCCACAATAAGGCCAGAGCACGAGCTTGATAGGCTTCTTCTGGGGTATATGTTGCGTCAGGTGATTCCAGTTTGACATCGAGTTCCGCAAGCTGAGGATGTTCCAAGGGTAATCGGTAGATCGCTTGAACCGTATCGATTAGTTCAGCCCTAGCTTCGCGAACACTGATTCGATTCGCTAGTCTTATCTGGCTCGCTACGTATACAAGCGATGCAATTACGGCAAACGCGCCTATACCCTCGCCAACAGCTGCTATCGCTTCCCAGTTCACCATTCCTCCTCATGTCTTAAGGTAGCACCTGAACCAAGATAGCAGCTCGATGGCGAAAGGTAACAAATTCCGTGCAGCGGTAATTAGAGTCGCGTGCTCAAGACAAGCAATCGTTAAAAACGCTGCAATAACACCAGAAAATCCAACCAACCCAACAGCGAACTCGATAACTATCGTTAAGGACGATATTGGGTCGGATATCATTACTGTTTGCACCTGAACGCTAGGGTTATGGCAATTTAAAGTAGATTCTATCAGTACCCGCTATGAGGCCGAACCCGGTAGTACGAGTCACCTCGAATTTGGTCCGCTAGGTAGGAAATCGCCGGAATCTCGTGATCTACTTCAAACGACACAGCCAAACAGCGACATAATCTTCATTTATCTAAACCGCTTCTCTCCAAATATTTAAATATGAACGTCGCCGGGAGCTGAGGTGATCGAAGCTCGTCTGGTAGATCAAGAAGAGTGAGATCGCAAAGTTTCGAAATTAAAACCATTCGCTTTGCGAGTAGTCTCGCTCATGATCCATTGGCATCAGGGCGATACGTTTAAGTTCCGGGTCTCGAGCTACTTCGCGAGCCCATTCACTGAGGTGAAACCCGAACTCGCGAGTAGTGACAGCATCGAGCGCTTGCGCATTTTTTCGCGTTTACAGGGCTAGATAAAGCAGCGTCATAACAACTGCCGCTGCTCCAACTATTTCACCGATCGCACCTGCTGCTTCCCAATTCATTCGTAATACCCATTCATTGGCTACGGATTAATCTTACGTTAGGTAAAATTGATTGGCTCTACCGAACTCCGAATAGGTCGGCAATTGGCCGAAACCGTCGAATTTTCATCCACCAAACCCCAATTGTCGCAATCACCCCGTCTGAGCCCGGGCGCAACAGAACCCGTCGACCTCTCCTCAGGGTAGAATCTATAGTTTTCAATCAAGTACTGTTGTTCAACGAACAATGGAAGTCCCGGACATCATTCGATATTGTTCAACTCTGGAGACCAAAAAAATGACTGATAAGCCTTACCAACTAACGACTGCTGATCGGGTAGAGATCCACGAACTTCCTGGTCGCTACGGCGATTCGATAGACGACCGAAACTGGCCTGGGCTCGACGCCGTATTTACGCAGGACGCAGTGTTCGACCTGACCGGAGTCGGCTCTCGTGTCTGTGATGGCATTGACGACATTAAGTCGTTTATGGAATTAGAGGCCGCCCACCCACGCACCCACATGATGACGAACATTTATGCCGACTCCGACGAAGACGGCGTCACGCTGCGTTTTCGTATCGTCGCTCTCATCGGCAAAGGGCGAACTTCAACTGCTAGCTATTACGACAAGATCGTCAAGACCGACAATGGATGGCGGACCCAACACCGGTATGTTTCAAATCGACGTCGCGACAAACGCGATGCTGAAGTCGATCTCAACGGCACCGCTCTCTAACCCCAATTTTTGCGGATGTACTCAACGCAGTAAACAGTCTATCAAAGCACAAACTCACGGAGGAAGAATGCAATAGCGTCACTGTCGCAATGACCTGTTAAGTATGTCGCCTCCTTCTTGACGGCGTCTTTCGCATTCTCCATTGCGACGCTGCTGCCCACTACTTTAAACATTTCTATATCCGGCACATCGTCGCCAAAGGCGAACGATCCAGCCAGATCCAGCTGACCTGAGCGCGCTACCGCTTTCAACGTAAGCGACTTATCGATGCTAAGCGATACCTGGTGAACTTGGCTTATGCACCACGCTGCCATTCAGGCCAATCACGATGCTTTTATCCAGAATGGAACTCTCAACAAATTGTTGAACTGCCCTTATGGGTCTAGAAGTAGCGATAACGATTTGGAATCCACCACGCGAACCGAGGAAAGGTGTTAGGTAAACCTGGTCGAATTGAGGCTTCCGCAGCATTTATGGACGAGTATCTTCTATAATTTACATGATTAGGATCACCAAAAGCCCCGGTGTCCTCCATAGCGGACACTGAGAATGTAGGAAACCACTTCTGGATTCGGCCAGGAAGTGGCTTCTGGCGTTGCGGCAAATATCCGTAATTTCGACTGGTCGACGTTCATATGGAATTGATGTTCGATATGATCATTAAATTGAAAATTCTAATCAGAAAACCGAAATAAACGGTAACGACCTATGGTTCTAGACAGACTCTCGTCATGGTCTATGCAAGTGGCGATGAAAGCATTGGTACTGCAAGACCGATACTTTGGCAACCTTATTGTCGACCCCAGTGGGCAGGTTTCGCCGCTTTGCGTGATAGAACGGCTTCGGTCAAAAGGCGACATTCTTAGGACCTATATGGTCAATGGATGGAGCATAGTCTCACACGAAGATGTAAAGACGCTCTTGCGGGACAAACGACTCAGCAGTGAAGTGTTTGAAAACAAGTTGATTCAGCGGGTGCTTCGTTCGGCAGCACGGGGTCTGGTGATCCCTCTGGTCGACTATCCAAGCATGCTAAATCTTGATGCGCCAGACCATACCCGCCTCCGTAAGCTGACGGCGCAAAGCTTCACTAACCGTTTTGTCCAATCGCTGACTCCGATGATCGAAAACATTGTTGATCGGCAACTTTCTAAAGTCTGTGACAAAGCATCTTTCGATATTATGGATGTGGTCGCCAAACCCCTGCCCGCAATTGTCATTGCGGAAATGCTTGGTGTTCCAGAAAATGAGCGTCATCTTTTTGAAACGTGGTCATCTGATCTGCTTGGCTACACAGAAATTCTTGATCCTGGCAAAGTGTACGAGGCTGCCCAGGGTGATCTGGCCATGCGCGCTTATTTGCAAGATCTTGTTGAACACAAGCGTACTCACCCAGATCAAGATCTGATTTCGTTGATGGTAGAAGCTGAGCAAGACGGCGAGAAATTGAATCTGGACGAGCTGTTGTCTACCTGTACGCTGTTGTTAGTTGCAGGACACGAAACAACCACCCGGCTCATAGGCAGCTGCCTCCTACAACTGTTACAGCACCCTGATCAGCTTGCCGAAGTTAG
>JBNMMV010000260.1:0-6223 GCA_051270205.1 Limisphaerales bacterium | reverse complement strand
ATTGCATACGAATGGCTTAGCGGTCGGTTAAACCATCCTCTCCGTAACTATTTGCAGGTCCTGGACCGTCGGAGCCCAAACGCCCCTGTGGGCCAAAATGGCCTTGGCCCGGCACATAGTTAAACTCAACCCGTAAGCCATCTGGGTCTTCAAACAAAATCGAATAGTAGCCAGGCGCGAAATGAGAACCGTCTTCAGGTCCGTGAATGATCTTTACGTCGGCCTCTTTCTCGACGTGAGCAAAAATTTCATCGACATCTTCTTTGGAACGGGCTCGAAAACAAAAATGGTGTAACCCAGCAGTATCCTGGTCAAATTTGGCCGCCTTCTTTTCCTCCGGTGCACCCCGAACCAAAATCCCGGTGCGACTACCAATGCAATAAACCGTTGAATCATTTCGGATCAACGTTTTCATTTCCAAAAAATTACACAGCCGCTCCCAAAATGGAATGCATCGTTCGGGGTCCGTGACAGTTAACTGAATGTGGGCAATGCCATTGACTTCAACTGTCATAATTTATTCTCCACAGAGAAAACGCCGAGGGTTATCGACAAACAGCGTTTCAATTTCCGCATCCGTTGTGCCCATCTCTTTGAGATCTGGAATGACATGCCGATTGATGTACAAAAATTGATCCGGATTATGGCGTTGGAATTCATGCTCTTCGGGTATCGAACCATCGGCCTGCTCTTTGTGTATGTGCAAGCAAATACAATCATGGGCCGGACAGAGCTTGTCTCCATACCCTTCATCAATAAGCTTTTTCAAAGTCAGGGTGCGCATATGGGGGCTGACCAGCCTGCCAGGATAGCGGTCTAGGCCCAGGTAACAGCCTTGATCCAAGATCCACTTAAGATACTCCATGTCGGTGGTGTCGTTGGAGTGGTCGATTTTAACCTTGGTCAGGTCCACACCCTCTTCTTTGAAAATCTTGATCTGTCGTCGCGCAACGTGACCGGTGGGATACGAGTGCACCATAATTGGCACCCCGGTTTCTTTGTGCGCCCGCGCCACGGCACGGGCCATCACTTCAAGCATGGGTGTTACACCTTCGAAATCGGCCGCGCACTTCAACAACCCTGCCTTCACCTCGGTACCACGAAACCCTTCGGTTAGGTCGCGTACAAACTCGGCTGCCATTTGATTCGGACCAACGCCCGTTAAAAACCGGGGAACATCTAACCACCAGCCGGTGACATTGATGATATTCACGCCTGAACCTTCTGCTACGGCCTGCAGTAGAGGTGCCTTACGGCCAAGATCAAAGGTAGTGGCATCTACGATGGTATCAATGCCTTCTGCTTTAGCCTTCTGTAGCGACGCGATCGCTCGCTCTTCGCGGTTGGGGCCTAGTAAGTCTGGGTAGGCGTCAAGCAAACCACTGGCGCACACCACCACGTGTTCGTGCATTAAAGTGAAACCCAATTCCGAACCTTGAATCGGTCCTAATACGCCGTTTACTGCCGCCATTTTGCTCTCCATTTTGCCCAGATTGTCGACATAGATCCTACCGCAAATAACATCGGTGTGTAGTGCATCTCGACCAAGTCAGCTAGTATCCCAGTTGGGGACATATGGAGCAGGACAATGGCCGAGGCAACCGACGACTTAGGCGGGGCGAGCGCGACGGAATCAACTTCTACTACCGACTCAACTTCCGATGCGTTAGGGCAACCGGGGTTGATGGGTATGCTGGTCAAAGACTTGGCTGTGATATTTGCCGCCGTGTCACTGTGGGCAGCAGCAGACACTTGGTATGTTGTTACAGGCATGTGGTTGGCGCAGATAGTCGCCGTTGGCGATGCCATTTTCGTTGGACTTTTATTAGCCTCACTTTTCCACGAATGGGGTCACTATGCCGGTGCTGTTTATGGAAAATCAGAAGTTTGTCGGGTCACGCCTAAGGGCTTGAGCCTATTTCGATTCAAGTTCGATTACGCCGCCAACGATCACCAGCAATTTCATTGGATGACCTATGGCGGACATATATTCCACTGGGCAATCTTACTGATCATGTTTATTGCGCTACCCATGGACAGCTTAGGGCGCATTAGTCTAGTAGGGGCACTGGTTGGTTTTATCGCGTACGCGACTTTTTTTGAATACAACGTTCTCAAAGACACCTGGGCAGGCGCAGACCCTGGCGAACGCCTCAATGCCGTAACGCCCAAAGATTTCCAGCAGGCCGCGGCCATTGGTGGTCTAGCTGGGTTATTCGCCATTGCTGGTTTGGCATAAGATCGATTGCCTGGCACAAACCTGAAATGTTTGCCTCATGGGTCTGACTAGAGATCGAGCCCATCAGCGCGGGGTCGAGTTAGGCCCCTACCCGCTCGAAGCGCTAAGAAGAGATATCGCGGCGGCGCCTTCGTCGCGCAGACCCCCTAATACAGAAGAGAAGTTCAACCCGTACCCACCAACACCACTCCTTAATGCAGTAAAACGCTATCAAGAAATCTTTGCTGCCTGTACCCAGCAACCAAAGGCCAGCAAAGGTGAAGGCACTGACGACCTCAAACTGCGCGCCCGCGAAATTAAGGGCGCGGCCTACTACTTAGATGCAGCCGCCGTTGGTTTGTGTGCACTGGAATCTTGGCATTGGTTTGGCCATCGGCTTGGGTATCAGATAGAAACCAAAAAAGAACACACCCATGCAATTGTCCTGCTGGTTGCATTTGGCCGCCCTATTGAGCCCACCAATCTCGCCCATCAATGGCTAGCTGGATCTGCGCAAGACATTGCCTTGATGCGCGGCCTAGAAATAGGCAGCTCTATTCTCGGACACATTCGCGCACTCGGATACGATGCAGACTTACACTTTGGCGCGGATGCGCAACTTTGCATCCCAACACTGAGCTTAAGCGCGGGCATTACCCAAGAGAAAGACGGGGCGATTCATCACCCCTTTCTAGGCGAGAAGTATGTCGCGGTAGCCATTACAACAGACTACGCCGTAGCCGTAGATCAACCTTTGGCGAGGGACGCAAAAATGAGCGCTCTTCGCTACTGGCGTGGGGTCAACGGCGCCACCTCCGGACGTGAGCATGCTAAGCAAGCCAAACGTGCAAGCCATCAAAGTCGCTATCCTATGGAGCAGGTAAAACGGGTAGATGAGCCAACCACAGCAATTTTTGCCGAAGAAGTGCCACGGGTGCCTAAACGCGCTGAGTTTTTTATGCGCGCGCGCATGGGAGACCTGGGCGAAAAGGCCAAACGCGAAGTTGCCCGCTTTGCCTTCAAACACCCACTAACAGACGGCATGATGTATCCGTTGCGTGCCATGGTGCCGCATCAAGATGGACCTACTGCAGAAAATCAAGATGCCTCTATGGGTGATGCGCTCACCAATAGCCGTGCTGTTAAAGCACTCAGCTATCATCTGGGTGCCGACTTAACCGGTATTTGCGAAATACCCGACTACGCATGGTATTCCCACGGCCCTGACGGCCAACCCATAGAAATAAAGCACAAGTACGCCGTGGTGATGCTCATCGACCAAGGTCACGACACCATGGAAGGGGCCAGCGGCGATGATTGGATTTCCGGATGCCAAAGCATGCGCGGCTACATTCGAGGTGCAGAAATCGCCGGGGTCATGGCTGAGTTTTTACGTAACAGCGGTCACGACGCCCGCCCTCAGACCAATGCCGACAGTAAAGTGCTACAAATTCCACTGGTGTTGCTGGCAGGCTTGGGTGAATTGAGCCGCATTGGCGAATTGGTGCTAAACCCTTACGTAGGACCGCGCTTCAAGTCGGTGGTACTCACAACCAACTTACCCTTAGTACCGGACAAGCCCATCGACTTCGGTTTACAACAGTTTTGTTCTAACTGCTTAAAGTGCGCTCGCGAATGTCCGGTGAACGCCATTCCATTCGGTGACAAAGTGGTCTTCAACGGTTACGAGATCTGGAAGCCTGACGTAGAACGATGTACCAGCTATAGAGTCACCAACCCCAAAGGCTCAGCTTGTGGTCGTTGCATGAAAACGTGCCCACTCAACAAAGTTGTTTCTACTGACGGCGCCCTTCTTCACCGAGTAGGCACTTGGTTAGGCGTGAACGCCCCGTGGCTCAAATTTCTCATGGTCCCGATCGCAGTCTACCTGGACGACAAGTTGGGATACGGCAGACGTAACCCGACCAAGCGATGGTGGCAAGATTTAGAATTAGTCGACGGCGTCGCGCGCAAACCAAGGGCCACCAACGAACGGGATATCGACCCAACAGCAGATACAACAGGCGCAAAATCTCCGGTGGGTTACTACCACGCAGCAGATATGCCGCCACCCGACAGCACAAAGCCATTTCCGACAGACCACAAAGCCGCGGTAGAACGGGCAGCCTTGATAGAAACTGTGGCACAAGCCTCGACACGAAGACAGAACAGTCGCACCATTCCAGAACATTATATTCCTCTACGCGATCTCTCTAAGGAGACTTGATGAGCCACGATATTTACGCCAAATCTGATCCAACCTTAGAAGCGGGTGCTGCCCGCTGCCCAGGTCCGAGTGCCCAAGACATTATTGCCCGAGACAGTGGTGATACACCGGCGGCACTTCGCTCCGAGGCCTACCATTTTTTGGGAGATGGCGATCTATCGATAGAGCGCTACACCTCCCAGGCCTTCTATGATCTTGAAATGGAAAAGATGTGGCGCAAGACTTGGCAGTGGGCCTGTCGCGAAGAGAGCATTCCGAATAAAGGTGACTACCAAACCTACGACATAGGCGACTGGTCAGTCATCGTCATTCGCGGGGAAGACGCGAAGATTCGCGCTTTCGCTAATTCGTGTCCACATCGCGCCATGCAATTTTGTAAATCAGGCGAATCTGGCACCGGCAAACAGTTCATACGTTGTCCGTTTCATGGCATGTCATGGCACTTGGATGGCAGCCTTCGCGAAATTCCATGTCGGTGGGATTTTCCACACATCGAAGACGAAAACTTTCGCCTTTCTGAGGTCGCCTGCGACGCTTGGGGTGGGTTTGTGTTCATCAATTTGGACGCCGAGGCAAAACCTTTGGACGATTACTTAGAAGTGTTGCCTGAACACTTTGCTAATTGGCCATTGGATCAGCGCTACACCGTATTGCATACCCAGAAAGTTCTGCCGGGCAATTGGAAAATGTGCATGGAAGGTTTTATGGAAGCATTCCATGTGCTTGCAACCCACCCTGAAGGTTTACGCGCTTCCAGTTGGGCCAATACACAGTACGATTGTTTCAGCCCCCATGTTTCAAGATTCTTACAGAATCTTTCTGCTGGCAACCCGCACTTTGAGAAGGACGTATCTGAAGCCGAACTGTATAAGTTCTTAGGCCATACAGACGAATTGCCTGAAGGTCAGAACGCCCGCCAAGCACATGCCGACGGACTTAGAGAAACCCTAAGTGCATCTATGGGGGTCGATTTTTCAGCGCTGTCTAATTCGGAAATGCTCGACTCCCTTGAATACCACGTGTTTCCCAATGCCTGCTTTTTTCCGGGCATTGTCATTCCACTGATCTATCGGTTTCGCCCCTTAGGCGTAGACAAGTGTGTGCACGACATATTGATGCTGCAGCCAATTCCTGAAAACGGTGAAGCACCTCCGCCGGCCCCTTGCGAACGCTTAGAAATAGACGAACCCTACGAATCTCTGGCGTCTTTTAAGACCAACCGTCTGAGTTTTGTACTAGATCAGGACACCGACAACTTCAAACGCCAATGGGCGGGCATGAAGGCGTCTCTAAAAGGTGCCCAGACGCTGGGTAACTACCAGGAAGCGCGCATCCGCCATTTCCACAAAACCTTAGACGGCTACCTTAAGGCCGAACAAGCGTGAGCCTTTCCATAGAAGACGTTATCGCAAAACAAGAGATCACTGATCTAGTTGGTCTCTATATGCGGGGGCTCGACCGGCTAGATCGAACGCTATTGCGATCTACTTTTCATGACGATGCCAATACCGACTATGGCTTCTTCCAGGGTGGTCCTGACGATTTCGTTGAGATGGCATACAACGCCCTAAAAAGCCACCTAGCCAACCATCACATGATCGGCCAAGTGAACATTGATCTTGAAGGCGATACCGCATATGGCGAAGTCTATTTCCAAGCCTTCCATCGAATAATTGAAGATGATAAAGAGCGCGATCTGTTCATTTCCGGTCGTTATGTTGACCGATATGAAAAACGCGACGGCCAATGGAAAATCGCCTTTCGAAGTGAAGTGAATG
>JBNMMV010000259.1:0-6253 GCA_051270205.1 Limisphaerales bacterium | reverse complement strand
TAAAAGATCATGCGTAAAATAAGAAAACGTAAATACGACGACCCGATGTTCCACGCGATGCATCCACGACCAAGAACGCGTCGTGAATTTCTTTCGCAAGGGTTCATCATGGGCAGCGGCACGGTAGTGGGCGGCGCGATGGTAACGTTGCCAAACAATGCTCGAGCGGCCCTGTCTGCAGATCTGCTACCTCTGGTTAGCACCTGCGGTATTGCCACTCAAGGTGCGGGTAAAATTCCGTTTATTGCCTTCGATCTGGCAGGCGGCTCCAACCAGGCTGGCTCCAACGTCCTTGTTGGTCAGCAAGGCGGCCAGTTAGATTTTCTATCTACTGCTGGATATGAGCGCCAAGGCCTACCCGGTGACATGGTGCCTTCAATTATTAATCCTGCCACCAATACCAACGATTTCGTTGATTCGACGCTTGGTTTGTCATTTCACTCGGACAGTGCATTTCTACGCGGCATAATGACACGTGTGAGCCCTGCCACGGCCGCAAACATTAATGGCGCGGTCATCCCAGCACGGTCGGAAAATGACACCGGAAACAACCCGCACAATCCAATGTACGGCATCGCAAATGCTGGCTCAGATGGATCACTACTGACGCTTATAGGTTCGGAAAACTCCGACAGCGGCGGCAATTCTATGTCCCCGATGTCGATGACTGACCTAACAATTCGGCCTACCAAGGTGGACCGACCTACCGATGTAACCGGTTTGGTAGACGTCGGCGACTTAACCTCAGTGCTTGCCCAAGAGGACGCAGTCGCAGTGATGGAATCCATCTACCGGATCAGCGACGAGAAGATGCAAGCTGTTGACGTCGATGGAGATCCCATCACACCCGACGATGTTGTCAAAGACCTGGTTAAATGCGGCTACTTAAAGAGCGCAGACCTGGCAGACAGATTTGGCGACCCGACTACCCTCGACCCAGCCGGAGATCCAGAAATAGTCGGCGGCACAGGTATATTTACTGACGCAGAATTTAATGCTGGAGATCGTTCAGGCAGAGAATTTCAAAAAACCGCCTCGGTCATGAAAATGGTTATCAACGGCTTCGCCGGTGCTGGCACCGTAGAAATGGGTGGTTACGACTACCATGGCGGTCGACGTGCTGAAGGTGAGGTGAAAGATTTCCGCGCCGGCCAATGCATGGGCGCCTGTCTAGAATATGCAGCGATTCGTGGTGTACCACTGATGCTATATCTCATGTCCGACGGATCGCTATCGTCCAACGGCGTTATCGACAACACCGTCGACGGTCGTGGCAAGGGTGAGTGGACCAGCGACAATCAACAAACCGCGGCGACATTTTTCCTTGTATATAACCCAAGCGGTCGCCCAAGCTTGATTGGCGGCACGCCAGAAGAACAAGCCAACCACCAACAAATCGGTTTTATGCGGCCAGACGGCTCGGTGGAAACAGCTGCCACACCTGCAGCAAATAACGTCAACCTGCTCGCAGAAACGGTGGTTCTAAACTACATGGCACTACACGGCGACCAAGGTAACTTCGGCACTGCAGTACCGACTCATGGCCTCGGAAATAGCGCGTTGCAAGACAGTCTTACCGCTTTTGAACCTATAGTTTCTGGCACGATTGCCAACCCCGTATAACCACGCGGGCTGGCTTGAGGTAGAGTAGCCTCCAGTTGAAAAAACTGGAGACACATGGTGTCGTTATTGGCGTGCCCACGCTGCCACACAAAGCTGAAAGTATCCGCAGAAGGCGGCTGGCAATGCGCGCCCTGTAAAATCAATTTTCCTTCGTTAGACGGTGTCGCCTGGCTTTGGCCTGAACCTGGCCCGGCGCTTTTAGATTGGCGCAATCGCTTCAATCGCCATCTGGGTGAAGTGGAAACTGAACTCTCGCGGTTGAACACACTGACCTCGCCTAAGACCAAGCACTCCGACTTCCTGGCGGCACGCCAACAGTACCGCCAACAGCTAAAAGGTATACTAGCGCCGCTTAAACTGCCTGATGAAGTAGCGCAAGAAGTACACATCGCGCTGCGAACACAACCCTTGGAACAACTGGCAGATCACCACGCCCTAGACAGCTACAGTCAAAACATTTTTCGTGATTGGCGCTGGGGTGAGGACGAAAATAAAGCAGTCTTAGGTTGCCTGGAAGGTTGTTTGGAAAAACTCCAGGGCGTCGAAAACATCTTGGTTTTAGGGTCAGGCGCAGGACGGCTCGGCATCGACATTCATAAGCGCTTATCCTCTGCAACGGTCCATCTGCTCGATAGTAATCCACTGTTGAGCTTTATCGCCTACGCCATGGCACAAGGCACGCCAGTTGAGCTTACGGAGTTCCCGCGTGCACCCGTCAGTGAGTTAGCTATATCCCACACGCTACAGCCAAGTCCCATCAAGGGTGTAGAGGTAATATGTGCTGATGCCTTGAACCCTCCCCTCCTTACCGAATCGGTGGACCTTGTCGTTACCCCCTGGTTAATCGATGTCATTGATGCACCCCTGGAGCAACAGTTGCAAACTTATGCTCCTTTGATTAAACCCGGCGGCTACTGGCTGAATCACGGCTCGTTAGCATTTAATCGCCAAGATGTTACCCAGCGGTGGGACGAGACCGACATTAAAGATATGACCGAAGCGAACGGCTTTGAGGTGCTGCACACGGCACACCTCCTCATTCCTTATTTGCAAAACCCCAATGAACGCCATCAACGACAGGAACTGGTTTTTAATCAACTCAGCCGCCGCACGACCCAACCCATGGCGCAAGCACCCTTTTCAAATAATCACACACCTGCATGGCTTACTGACTTAAATCAGACCGTACCGCTGAGCGAAGAGTTTCAGACGCAGATAACCAGCACTCGGGTGCACGGCTTCATTATGTCGCTAATCAATGGTGAGCGATCCATCAAGGACATAGCAGGCGTATTAGAAGAACAACGTCTCATGCCCGCGAAAGAAGGGGCTGAGGCTGTGGCAAATCTGCTGCGCATCATGCACAACGAAAAACTGGCGCAACAGCGCCAGCATTAGGGGACAGATCGCAGATCTGTCCCACCTGTCCCCATTGGGATAAAAGGCTGTCTAGTAAGCGCTGACGGCAGCAGGCTGTAGAATCTGATCCTGCGCTTCGACTTCCTGTGGCGTTTCAAAAGTTGCTATTTCCCAAGCATCTTCACAACGCAAAAGTGCGCGAGCAAGCTTGTTGTTCAAGGCATGACCTGACTTGTAGCCATGAAAGGCACCCAAGATCGGCTTGCCGAGTAAATAGAGATCACCGATGACATCTAATAGCTTGTGTTTCACAAACTCATCGTCGTAACGCAAACCATCTTCGTTGACCACTGCGAAGTCATCGATGCCCACTGCATTCTCAAGACTTGAACCCAGGCATTTGTTAATCGCCTGAGCTTGCTCAAGCTCTTTAACCAAGCCAAAAGATCTGGCACGTGCAACTTCATCAACGTAAGAGGTCGCGGTGAAATCAAGCTCTGCTGTTTTAGGGTGACGATTGTAGACCGGATGATCTGCAACAAACGTATAGGCTGCTTTGAAGCCGTGAAAAGGTTTAAGGCTTGCAGTGGCATCACCTTGATTGACTGCAATTTCACGCTTAATACGAATAAATTCTTTAGCTGCATTTTGCTCAACAATACCAACAGTTGAGATCAAATAGATAAACGGCGCAGCACTTCCATCCATGATGGGTACTTCTTCGCTGGACAGCTCAACTACCAGATTGTCTAGACCCAAGCCCCACAAAGCGGACATCAAATGCTCAACTGTGGAGACCTGCAATTCATCTCGACCAAGACTGGTAGATAAGGTTGTATCAGTGACGTTGTCGGCGACAGCACGAATGGGGCGCGAGCCCTTTTGATCGGCCCTGACGAATACAATGCCGGTGTTCTCACCAGCTGGGCGAAGCGTCATCCGGACTTTCTCACCAGAGTGCACGCCAATACCTATGGCGTGTACGGCTTTTCGAATCGTTCTTTGTCTAAGCATAATCCTGCGCCTGTCTCTTTTGCACTGTCTCTTCTAGAAAGGCCACTGAACAATAGTGTTCTGTGGCGCCTGCTTTCCCTTTGCAGACTACGTGCGGGCTACCGATAAATAAGCAATCTACTAATCGTTTATCTATCAACGACTTGGAGCGGTACTATACAAACAATGGAACTGAAAATGAAGGAAAAGTGGAGAAAAAAATGGAGAAATATGAAACAAGTTGTTTCAGAGCGTTTCTGCAAGAATAATTTAGTAAAAACAGTGACTTACATCACATATTTCGCATCCTAACGGGTCCTCAAATAGTCAATTGCAACATTTTCAGACCAATTTACTCAATAACAGACTGAAAAAGCTCCAGATTTGGGTGCCCAAGGTAGGTTCCCTTGGGTGCACTTGTTTGGGCGTGTGCTTTCCGAAAAGACTCGGATTCAGTCCAAGCGTCAAATACCTCACGGTTTTTCCAGACTGAGTGCGATGCATATAATGTATGATCCTCTTGCACGCTGCCTTTAAGCAGGGCAAAAGACACGAAACCAGGAACTGTGTTCAGGTAGCTCTCACGTTCTCGCCAGATTTTTTCAAACCCTTCTTCAAACCCCAAAGCGATCTCAAATCGGTTCATTGCTAAAAACATAACTAATACCCTACTTGTTTTGAATGTCGCGATTTTACGCAACCTTGGGTTGTCAGACCACCGCAAGATCGTGGCATCGATGTTATTCTTAACGCTATGAGTATGGCTGATAAAATATTGAGCGTTGCGCCGATGATGGCTTGGACAGATCGACATTGTCGGTATCTGCATCGTTTATATGCACCCCACGCACTCTTATTTACAGAAATGGTCACCACAGGCGCATTGATCCATGGGCAACAATGGCACCAATTGGATTTTAATCCCGAAGAACACCCGGTGGCTTTGCAGTTAGGCGGCAACAATCCTAAGGAATTGGCCATTTGTGCGAAAGAGGCACAAGCCCGAGGCTACGACGAAGTCAATTTAAATGTCGGCTGCCCTTCGGATCGAGTTCGACAAGGCGCATTCGGTGCTTGCCTGATGTTGGATCCGCAGCTCGTTGCAGATTGTGTCGCCGCAATGCGCGACGTGGTGTCTATACCCGTTTCGGTAAAGTGCCGTCTTGGCGTAGACGATCAGGATTCTGACCCGCTGCTACACCAATTCATGGCCAAACTCGACAAAGCAGGCACACAGCGTATCTATCTACACGCTCGCAAAGCCATATTGGCGGGCCTCAGCCCAGCACAAAATCGAGATATTCCACCGCTCCAACCTGAACGGGTGAAACTTGCCAAAACGACGTTCCCACATCTGAGCATTGTCATTAACGGCGGAATCACTGACGCCACACAGGTAGAAAATTATTTGGCTTGGGCGGACGGCGTAATGATTGGTAGAGCGGCGTATCACAATCCAGACTTGCTTTCCGCGTGCGAGCAAATGCTTTTCACGCCCGAGCACACACCCGACAAAGCAGACATCCTTGAGCGATACATCGACTATGTGTCGCGGTCATTGGCCCAAGGCGAGCGTCTACACAGTATGACGCGCCACCTCCTTTCGAGTTGCAACGGTCAACCCGGCGCACGCCAGTTTCGTCGTACCTTAAGTGATGCAAAACGCCTGAAACAAGGCGACGTCAGCCTAATTACCGAAGCGCTTTCTCACGTTCACCCTAAGGCCGCCTAATGATCAGTCTCATTAAAAACTTATTCAACTTAGAAGAGGATGCGCCGACTGCAGTCTTAGACCCTATTACTGCTGCCCAAGCCCTATTGTTTGAAGTCATATGGGCAGATCACGACATCGACCCTGCCGAAGTAGCTGTTATGCAACGCCTGCTAGCGGAGACCTTCGAAGTGAGCGAAGTAGAAATTCAGCGCCTCACCGACAAAGCCCGTGCGTTGCACGATAATGCCGTTGGACTTCACGAGTTCACCACGGCGTTGAACGATCACATGAATGCAGACGCAAAGTATCAAGTTGTTCTGGCGATGTGGAAGGTAGCGTTTGCGGATAAAAGCTTGGATGTACTAGAAGAACACATCATCCGCCGGGCGGCGGATCTACTCTACGTCCCACATAAGGATTTCATTCGCGCGAAGTTTGCAGCGAAAACGCCCTAACCCCCGAACACTTCCGGGGACTGCTTTCGATTTTCAAGCTCGAGCGCACACACTAAATCTTTGAAGGCTGACTCGTTGTCCTCGTTCATCGACATTAGCACTCGATGTG
>JBNMMV010000258.1:0-6265 GCA_051270205.1 Limisphaerales bacterium | reverse complement strand
TTTCTGTTCATGATGAAAAAATCAGCCTATTTTACAAATGAGTCTACAAGGGTCGGTTGTAAACTTCCGGACTAACTTGGCAGCCCCGAAAGAAAAGAGTGTTGTTTGGTCCAAAACAGGTTTGCGACTCACGCATTCCTCAGATTGAGAGGGTCACAACCTTTCGTTGGCAGGCTTCCAACTTAAGCCCACAGCTAGCCCAACAGGCATCCAAACTAGAAACCAGCTGTCGCTAACTTTGTCGACCAATTCGTGGCCGTCCAGCGTGTGCGCCAGCACTGCAATGGCCAGAATCGCAATCCCCAGTTTGGCGTCACTGTGTTCGAAATTGATAAGTAACGTATGTGCAGCCGAGACCAAAACACCTAGGTAAAGTACGAGTCCAACAACGCCCCCTTGGTGCACTAGGGCTAGGTAAAGATTGTGTGGGTGGGAGAGTATCAGTTCGCCAAGTACAATATCGTCGTTGGTTAATATGCCGCGCCCGGTGAGCAATCCATTAGCTGAAATAATGTTTTGCCAGGTTGCGGACCAAATTTCTAACCTGAAGCTGCTGCCTCTTGGTAGTAGCCATTCGCGCGTCGTGTCGTTGAGAAAGATCGCGGCAGATAAAAAAAGCATTAGCACGCTGAGGGCAGCCAAGGTGGCTAGAAACCTTCGTGGGTCCTCGACTTTTGTTGCGGTCAGATAGGTGACAACACCGATAGTGATACTTACCCAGGCATTTCTCGAGTCAGACAGAAAAATGGCAATGCTTACGAGCAGGATTGCTGAGGCCGTTATCAGCGTGATCACTTTGTTGTCGGTCAGTTGCAAAGCGCGGATCACGAATATCAGAACAACGCCATACACCAAGGCTGCAATAACGTGCGTGTCGAGTTGTCCCAAGCCGTTGAGGCGGCCATCGTCGGGGTTGGTCAGAAAATAGTTGATCAACGCCGCGCCAACGGCGAGAGAACCTACGGCTGAAAGTCCCCACGCCATCCATCGTTGGATTTGGCCGCGTAGCTGACATTCAGCGAAAGCAACCACGAAGAAAAAGACAAGTAACGCACGGGTCCACACGGAAGTGGCGTCACGCAGATCAAAGGTATCCGACCAAAATGTCGAGAGAGATAACCAGAGCAGGAGTAGGCCTACCCAGCGAACGATCTTAAGCTGAAAAACATCTTTCCAATGTTCAAAAGAGAAGATCATGAGCAAGGCGAGAGCATAGGTTGGATAACTGGCTGCGCTTTGACTAGAAAGCAATAACACAGATACGAAACAGGCAACGATGAGCACCGCCATCCAGTTAATACGATCGCCAAATCGGCTAAAAATTTTGGTCGCTGCTTGTCCCATTTGATGAGTCTAACCAAGTGTGGGGTTAAAGACCCTTTCCGTTCCGAACGGTTGTGGTTGCATTGGTGGGCCCACCAGGACTCGAACCTGGGACCAATGGATTCGCAAACCCTGATATTTCTATCAGGTGCGGACTATCTCACCTCCCATTAACGCTCTTTGTCTCGAAGATCGTCAACTAGGGAGCGGGACGCTCTAGCCTGTTATTAAGGACGCTTGGCTTTGTAATTAAACTTGCCAGTCCTCAGGTAGTCTCTGCACCTTCTGGCAGTGTACTGCCAGCTTGGCTCAGGATTGCCGGCGCGAATCTGCGCTACGGTTTCCCTGAATTCATCCCGTTCATCCTGAAGCTTTCGCATTCAGGCGCACCTTTTGATGAGTCCATTGCTCTAACCAACTGAGCTATAGGCCCGAATTAGAAATGATAGCATTCACGCCTCTTTGATGCCTAACTTTTCAATAGAAAGCTGACCATTGATGAATAGCCGATCTTCTTGAAATCGTAAAGAGGATACCCTGTCGACATCTTTTACAATTAGCTGAGCATATATTGATATCGTGTTGTCCAAGAAAACAGTAATTGAATTTTAAAGGAAATGACCATGTTTAGATCACTGATTGCCGCGGTAGTTATTTTAGGTCTCAGTGCCTGTACGACGAACCCCTATACAGGAGAGCGAGAGGCGTCCAACAAAGCCAAAGGTGCCGCTATCGGCGCGGGCATTGGCGCGGTCATTGGTATCTTAACCGGTGATGATGCAGATGAACGGCGCAAGCGCGCACTCATTGGACTTGGGGCTGGAGCGCTCACTGGAACCGGTGTTGGCGCCTATATGGATGCCCAGGAAAATAAGCTGCGCGCCCAATTGGAAGGCAGTGGTGTTAGCGTCACTCGCCTAGGTAATGACTTGGTTTTGAATATGCCAGGCAATATTACTTTCGATGTCGACCGCAGCGATCTACGCGGTGACTTTGTACCGGTGCTCGATTCTGTAAGCCTGGTGCTCAAAGAATATGAAAGCACCTTGATTGACGTTACCGGGCACACCGATAGCACTGGCTCAGTGAACTACAACTTGGGCTTGTCTACCCGTCGAGCCAATAGCGTTGCACTTTACCTGCGGGCGTCTGGCATCCATGGTGAGCGGGTTGAGACACTAGGCGTGGGTCCTAATTACCCGATCGCTGACAATCAAACTGCTTATGGGCGGCAACAGAATCGCCGAGTTGAGCTGGTGCTCAGACCCCTAATGCAGGGCTAAGGTAACGCCTCTATAGCTAATTATCGTGATGCCAATCACGTAAGTTTATCGTCAAGAATGCTGTGATAGACCATTGAATATCTTCGGTGGTCGTCATGCTTGGAATTCGCGCTGTCGTACTCCTTACGATAGTTTTTGTCATCACAGGTTGTGGCAGCGGTAGTAGTTCCGGTAGTTCAAGTAACCCGCCTACCAGTCCCGCACCCAGTTCAGAACTAGACAGCGTCAGCCCTAGTCAATTGTCGTTTGATATCCAAAGTGGGGATAGCGTTGTTGCGAATGTCACGTTCGCTAACATTGGCGACGGTGAACTTAGCTACGAATTGTCGAGCGACCATCCTCAAATCGATGTGGCCGCCGGTTCCGGTAACTTGGGCGCGCAAGGCAATGCCAACATAACTGTTTCGCTTTCTTGTAGTGGCGTGGATGTGAATGGGAATTTGACGCTTGCGACCAACGATAGTGACGAAAGCGAGGTCAATATCCCGGTGGCTGTAGCCTGTCTACCTGCCCCCAGTTATGAAATTAGCCGAATTACGTTGAACCAAGCTGCCCGCAGTTTTGATTCGAACCTGAGTGACGCCCCAAGCATTAGCATTCTTGCGGGTCGCGACATATTGGTGCGTGCTTTTGTGACGGGTGATGGTGGCATTCCAGATGCCCAGGCCGTGTTGACCAGCGCTGGCAATGCGCAGTCCTTCGCCATGCGGTTACCGCCCAACGTCGGCGCAAGCCCAGCAGATGAGAGTATTCTCAGTGCAAGCCACTTTGTCGTGATTCCAGGATCTGCTCTTTCAGTAGGTTCTACTTTAAGGGTGGAAGTAAGCCCAACCTCTAACCTTGTTGCTTACCCCCTCACTGGTAACATTGATCTACAGGTGGTGGACCCTGGGTCGTTTAATATCACGTTCGTGCCTGTGGAATTTGGTGGCGAGACTCCCAGCATTGATGGTGAACAGTATCTTCAGCAAACACGGCAACAACTTCCCATAGGTGACTATGACATCGATGTCAGATCGCCTTATCAATTTACGGGTGCCTATGATTTGGACGTGTTGATGGACGAGATCGCTGATTTGCGCGATCTTGATGGAAGCGGGCGTCTATATCACGGCGTGATCGTCTCTCCCAATCAAGGATCACAAACGGCAGGCTTGGGTTTTGTTGGCTTCCCAGTCAGTGTAACGATTGACTTGTCAGGCTCTCAAAACGTTATCTCGCACGAAATTGGACACAACTTAAATCTTAGGCATGCGCCCGGCTGCAGTGCACCCAACACGGATCCAGACTTTCCTTATGCTGACGCGGATGTCACTTCTTGGGGCTTTGACATTGTCACCAACCAGTTGGTCGAACCAACACCGACAAAAAAAGACCTAATGAGTTATTGCGGCGATCTTTGGATAAGCGACTACCACTTTAATGTCGCGCTTGACCACAGAGAAGGTAATTCCTTGGGACAGACGCCGGGAGATTTGCTCTTGGTCAGCGGGCGAGTCAACGCAGGTGTTGTTGAAGAATTGAAGGTCCTACCCGTCCTGCCTGTACTAGGCGTAACTGATGCGAGCGTCGGTGATTACGAACTCGTGTTGTGGGACAAGCAGGGACTGCGAATGAGTTCGGCAAGGACAAAAATGATTGAGATCGGAGACCGTGAAGGTGTTGCCAGTTTCCGAGCTCGCATGGAGGGTGATTTGGCGGACATTGCGCACATCGAACTACATCACCAGGGCAGCGTCTTATTTACCCAAGACTTTGTGCGTGATCCCAATGTTGCTGCAGAAGTGACTTGGGACGCCAGTCGATTAAACGTCGGCTGGCAACCTCAGCGGGGTGACACGCTGATCCTGCGAGATGCCGATGGAGTGGTGCGCGCTATGGACCGCAGTGGGCGTCTCGTTGTAGACCAGGTGGTCGCGGGCTCGATACTTGAAATTGTACAACCAGGTCTTGGCCTACAGCGTACCCGCCTCACCAGCACTGGACGCGATCCAATATGGTTATTAGACCGCTAACCGCTAACTGTTTTAATGAGGTATGCGGCTAGTTCTGACACCGCAATGCGTTCTTGGACCATACTGTCGCGGTCTCTAACGGTTACCGTATCGTCTTCTTCGACGGTTTGAAAATCCACTGTGATACATAGCGGCGTACCTACTTCATCGTGGCGCCGATAGCCTTTGCCGATGTTCCCCGTGTCCTCATAGACCACTCGGCCAAGCCCGAGTTTCTGCAGTGACTGCTTGATCTCTTTGGCCTTCGCGACAATCCCTTCATGATTGCGTTTCAGAGGCAATATGGCTGCCTTAATGGGTGCAAGGTGAGGTTTGAATCGCATGACCGTTCTTTCTGAACCGTTTTCCAGTGTTTCCACGGTATACGCTTCATTCATTACTGCCAATACGCCTCGGTCGACGCCAGCTGAAGGTTCGATGACGAAAGGCACCTGCCATTCTTTGCTGTCTATATCTTGGACAACGAGTTTTGCGTTGGCTTCTTTGTTTGGTTCGACTTTGGCTTGAATGTTGTACTCGCCTTGGTTTTTGGTATGAGACCCTAGGTCGAAATCTGTGCGATTTGCAATACCTTCGAGTTCTTCCAAACCATGTGGAAAGCGGTACATAACGTCTACAGTAGCTTTACTGTAATGGGCGAGCTCATCGTCAGGTACGTGGTAAAGCTCGATGTTGTTTTCGTTAACCCCTTGCTCTCCCCACCACTTGAGGCGCTCTTGTATCCAGGTGTCGTGCCAGCCTTCGTCTTCACCAGGCTTTACAAAGAATTCCAATTCCATTTGCTCGAATTCGCGTACTCGAAAAATAAAATTCCGTGGCGTGATTTCGTTGCGGAAGGCTTTACCGATCTGCGCGATACCAAACGGCAATTTTGGTGAAGTGGAATCGAGTACGTTCTTAAAATTAGTAAATATGGATTGTGCCGTCTCTGGCCGTAAGTATGCGAACGATGCACCATCGTCTACGGGGCCGACTTGGGTTTTGAACATGAGATTAAAGGGGCGAGGCTCGGTGAGATCCTCTGAACCGCAGCTCGGGCAAACGTCACTTTCCAAGTGGTCCGCACGCCACCGACTTTTACAGGCGCGACAATCAACTAGAGGATCGGTGAACGTCGCTTCGTGGCCTGAATAGCGCAGCGTTGTGGGCTTAGTCAAAATCGCGGCGTCCAATCCCTCGACGTCATCGCGGTCATAGACCATGGCGCGCCACCAGGCAGCCTTCAGGTTGTTTTTAAGCTCCACGCCCAGCGGGCCATAGTCATATACGCCCTGAAGTCCGCCATAGATGTCGCTGCCTTGAAAAATAAAGCCGCGGCGCTTAGCCAGCGCTACCAGTTCTTCCATGTTTTTTGCGGTCAAGGTGCAACCTCGGTTGTCGTCAGGGCGCGAACTATACCGGAAAAATTGTGCGATTTAACTTACATCTCATCACATTGCATCGCTAAAAAGTCGGGAGGTGGTCGGGTGTAATAGCAGTCGAGTTGATACGTTAGATATTGACCGTTAAACCATTGCTAGAGTCCGATATGCGAAAGGGTGATCAAGGTCCATATCGTGACCAATGTGCAGCGCGAGTTGACCTAGAAAGACACATTGCATCTCAGATGGCGTTGAAGTTGTTTGAACAGAAAAGGGAACTTTG
>JBNMMV010000257.1:0-6272 GCA_051270205.1 Limisphaerales bacterium | reverse complement strand
ATTGCGTGAGCAATGGCTCCACGTCCTGGGCAAGATCAACAACAATTACACTATTACTGTTGGTTGGGTGTCTGCTCACAGATATTATGGGCGCGACACCCGAGCGCTCACGTGGATAAATTCCGGAGACGTGAACCGCGAGCTGGGCGCCGTAGGGTTCCAGCATTGCTCGGACACTCTTTTTGTGTCGAAGGTTGAAGTAGTAGTCGAACAACTTTGGCTGATTCTTTTTTATAAGTTGAGCAAGCCCTACCGTCGCGCGAACATCCGACATCGCATCATGCGCCGACCCATGCTCTATGCCGTTGGCACGGGTTAGCGCTTCCAGCTTATAGACCGGCAATCCATTTTCGTCTTCTGGCCAGTTGATTCCCTCACGACGCAACCCACCCGTAGCCCGGACAAGATCGATAAGATCCCAGCGGGAATTACCTTGCTGGAACTCTCGGGCATAGGGGTCCATCAAATTTCTGTACAAGCTGTAGCGCATAAATTCATCGTCAAAACGCAGACTGTTGTAACCCGCCACGCAAGAGCCAGGAACAGAAAATAGTCGATTGATTTCAATAAGCGCTTTGGTTTCGGAGATACCTTCGCTGTGTGTTAGTTGGGGTGAAATTCCAGTGACTAAGCTCGCCTCCGGATTGGGTAAAACATCATCCGGTAGACGAACGTAAGTGCAGTATTCGTCACCGATAACATTGAGCTCAGCATCAGTACGCAAACCTGCAAATTGGACAATGCGATCCCATTTCGGATTGATGCCGGAGGTTTCCAAGTCGTACCAATAGAAAGTCTGTGCCATGTCGGGTAATCTCAAAAAATGTCTGTAAAAACTATTGCCCTGCTGCTCGGGCCCATTGTGGCATGTCTCGTCACATGGCTCATGTTAATTTCGGATCCCGAGGGCTGGCATGCTGCAGTAACACTGGGCATCACTTTGTGGATCGTCATATGGTGGGTATTCGAACCCATACCCATCCCGGCGACGTCCCTCCTACCGCTGGCGCTATTGCCACTATTTGGCGTCCTCACCGCAAAAGAAGTGGGGGCAGCCTTCGGCGCACCGCTGGTTTTACTGCTGCTCGGCGGTTTCATTCTGGCAACCGCACTAGAAAAAAGTGGCGCTCACAAACGCATCGCGCTTTCTATGGTGCGCGCCTTCGGCGGTTCAAGTTCACGCCGCTTGGTTTTCGGATTTATGTTCGCGAGCGCCTTTCTCAGCATGTGGATCAGCAACACCTCAACCGTAATCATGCTGCTACCCGTCGCCATGGCTGTTGTTAGCAGCTCTGACGACCCGGACCTACCTACCCCACTGCTCTTAGGCATCGCCTATGGCGCCAGCATAGGGGGCATGGGGACGCCTATTGGCACGCCACCCAACGTCGTCTTTATGGGAGTTTATGAGCAAGTTACCGGACAGCAGATCTCTTTTGCCACCTGGATGGGTTGGGCGCTGCCAATCGTTTTCATTCTGCTGCCCATCGCTGGCTTCTGGGTAACCCGCAAGCTCAGTCATCAGGGCGAGGTTCGCCTGCCAGAAATCGGTGAGTGGAGAACCGCAGAACGTCGCGTGTTTGCAGTATTCGCTCTCACAGCATTCGCATGGATTACCCGACTGGGACCCTTTGGTGGATGGACTGAATGGCTCAACGTCCCTTATACCAACGACGCGATCGTTGCGTTCTTGGGTGTAGTAATTCTATTTCTCGTACCCAACGGCGAGGGTGGGCGGCTACTGGATTGGGAAACGGCCAACAAGATCCCATGGGGTATGTTGATATTGTTCGGAGCCGGTATTGCGATCGCGAGCGCTTTTATCAACTCGGGTTTGAGCAGCCAAATCGGCCAAACTCTGGAACAGCTCTCAACTTGGCATTTGTTTTTAATGATCGCCTTTATATGCCTTGCGGTGACCTTCTTGACTGAGGTGACTTCGAATACCGCCACGACCACGCTGCTCATGCCAATACTTGCTGCCGCAGCGGTAGGGGCCTCAACTGATCCCAAGCTCTTTATGATCCCTGCCGCGCTCAGTGCAAGTTGTGCCTTTATGCTACCCGTGGCAACGCCGCCAAATCTGATCGTATTTTCAACCGGCCGATTTAGCGTCGCCACCATGGCTCGTGAGGGCTTCGCAATGAATTTGATCGGCATCTTGGTGATTTCGACCGTCACCTATATGCTTCTCAGCGAAACTTAGCATCTGCGCATCACGCGCCTCAGCATCTAAGCTTGCGAGGCGTTCAACCTCTGCAAAAAATTCTGCCCAGGAGCCGCCAACGCTTGAGAAAATAGCAGCGAAGGCAGGTTGCCAGTCTTCATAGGTACCCACTGACACCAAATAAGCATTGTTCAAATCTAACGCTACCAACTGGTCGAAGCGCCCAGCCCCTAAGCGAGGCTTATGCGCTTCATAACAGCCTCTAAAGGCTGCGTAAGCATCATCACGCGCGAACGATCCACTGCCATCGAAAGAGCCTTCTCTTTCAAAAGAACGTTCGAGACTCGACTTTAACAACAGCAACAACACCTTCATTCGTTGCCATGCTCGCCCAGATGAACGCCACTGCTGCAGATCTAGGGAATAGATCTTAGCCAACTCGTGCAACCCTTGGTCGGCAACGAAACTGGCAAAACTTTCATTAAAACGCACGTCAGAATTTACCCACACCCGCCCGTGGGCGAGTTCATGGATCAACAGCGAGGCCAAATCCGGCTTAGGCCAGGAAATGAAGGTACTCAGTAACGGGTCTTCAAACCAACCCAGCGTACTGTAAGCTGGTACAGGCGCCACATAAGTTTCCAATCCTTCGGTTCTGAGTTGGCCAGCAAAATGGCTGGCGTCTTCCTCTTTAAAATAGCCACGATACGGTGCACATCCGACAACTGGATAACACCATTGCTGCCCACTTACCGAATCGGGTTGAGCCGCAAACACATTCCAAACAACCGCAGACGAATCCAATGCCACATAGGTTCGATAACGCTGGCCAACTTCTAAGCCAATTCCTGCTGCTGCGAAGTCGAGTACAATTTGTGTGAAGCGAAGTTGGGCATGGGTTGTAGTTTCAGTGTCTGAAAGGAGCAACTCTACTGATTGCCGCGAGGTGAGCAGGTCCAATTGACCCGCGACGGCTTGATGGTAGTAACTAAGCGACTCACACCCAAAAAGCAGCCACACAACATTGATTAGCAGCAGTCTTCTATTTAGAACCAACTACAGTTGCCCCACGCCTGAATGGCTGCGAGTATAGGCCGATTGCTGCTTGGAGTACCTATGCATTTGCTCAAAGGGATCACGGCGATCACCTTCATTATGTTCAACGCCGCCTTAGTCTGGATTCCGCTGACACTTTGGATCATTCAGCGCGCCTGGACTCGAGGTGAGGCGCTAGTAGCGTTGCGCAAACGCATGGACTTGATTATCTGGTGGTGGTCTGCGAACAACCGCCGCATGTTGAGATGGCTCAACATTGTTGAGCCCGATATTCGTTGGAAGGACGAAGCCAACATGTCCAAAGAAAATTGGTACCTAGTGATTTCCAACCATCAAAGCTGGACCGACATCGTCCTTCTGCAGTGCTTTATGTACCCGACCATTTCTCCGTTAAAATTCTTCACCAAAGAACAACTCATTTGGGTACCCTTCATTGGGTTGGCAATGAAAGTACTGGGTTTCCCCTACGTAAAACGCGTGACAAAAAAACAAATGAGGGCCAACCCCGAGCTGCGTAACGCAGACAAAACCAATACGTTGGCTGCCTGTGACGGCTTCAAGAATCACCCGACCTCTATTTTGAACTTCGTTGAGGGCACACGGCGCACCTCCGAAAAACAAGCACGCCAAAGCGGAGAATTTAGCCATCTGCTGCGTCCTAAGGTAGGCGGTTTAGGCTACGTCATTGAGGGCATGGATGATTATTTGTCGAATCTTCTTGATGTCACTATTATCTATCCGGACGGGGTGCCGACTTTCTGGGCATTTCTCCAAGGAAGATCACCAAGAGTTATTATCGACATCCAGCCCCACACGATTCCAGAGCAAATTTATCAGTCGAGCGACGCGGGTCGTCGTGCTGCACTCGCCCAGTGGATAAAACAACTGTGGATAGCCAAAGATCAACGCATAGCCGATGCGCTAAGCGCAGACTGATATGTATCAGGAGCACTTTGGATTAAAACAGGAGCCATTTTCAATTGCGCCTGATCCAAGCTTTCTATTCCTTAGCGAGTCACACAACGAAGCGTTAGCACACCTACTCTATGGCTTTTCCCACGGTGGCTTCGTACTGATCAGCGGCGAAGTTGGCACTGGTAAAACCACTCTGTTGCGCAACCTGTTAAATCGCACACCCGCCGAGGTGGACGTCGCGTTCATTCTGAATCCCCGGCTCACAGTCAAAGAACTACTTGAAACACTATGCGAAGAATTGGGGGTTATTAGTGCAACCCACAAACCTGAAAGCGTTAAACAGTATATTGACCTTCTAAACAAGCACCTCCTCCGAACCCATCAATCCGGACGCAGCACGGTGGTTGTCATTGATGAGGCACAGAATTTGACACCGGCCGTACTTGAGCAAATTAGACTACTCACAAATTTGGAAACCAACGAGAAGAAGCTGTTGCGCATTATCTTACTTGGCCAACCTGAGCTGGTTGAAATGTTGGATAAAACCGAGCTTCGGCAGCTTTCTCAGCGTATTACCGCTCGGTACCATCTTGCGCCACTGAGCAAATCCGATACAACAAAGTACGTCACACATCGCTTAGCGCGAGCAGGCGGCAACCCCGAGATCTTTACAAAGCCCGCCATTAGTCGACTCTATCGTTTGAGCGGCGGAATTCCACGACTCATAAACATCATTGCCGACCGTGCCATGTTGGGGGCCTATGTAAACGGCGAGCACAAAGTTTCGCAAGGGTTGGTGCGAGGTGCTGCTAAAGAAGTATTCGGGAGGAAGGGTTTCGTCCTGCCAACTTGGATGTGGACCGGCGCCCTAGGAGCGTTACTGGCGTTGATGCTCTGGGCAGGGATATCTAAGTACGGTGGTGGATTGTTAGAACAGGTAGATGTTTTTCCCGCAGACAGTCCTACGACTGTTGGCGTTTTGCCAGAGCCTAGGCAACAAATAGCTGAATTCGCTACCACCAGCCCGCCCATGTCCCTGCCGACGGAAGTCGCCGACTCGGTCGACACAATCGCGATAATTACAGTGCCCGATACTGCACAAAAACCAGTACAACCAGTCATTATTACACGCCCTGACACGCGTTCCTTTTTATTACAACGACAAGCTTACGCAGATGTATTCGAACTCTGGGGCGCGGTCTATGCAGCCGACTCGGACCTCATTCCCTGTGACTTTGCTCCCCAAGTGGGCTTGCAGTGCTTACGGCGCAATGGTGGTTGGGGCGAGGTGAGCAAACTTAACATGCCTGTCGTACTAGAACTTTGGGACGATGCAGCTACCCCTTACTATGGCGCAATCATTGACTCAAACGAGAGCCGCTTCAAACTTCAAGTTGGCGAACAATCACTTTGGGTCGCACCTCGGGACCTGCGAGATGCTTGGTTCGGATCATACGTCCTGCTTTGGCAAACCCCACCTAGTTACCAAGGAAGCGTGCGCGAAGGAGATGAGCACGCCTCTGTGTTATGGGTGCGCTCGACCCTCGCGAATTGGAGCGGCGCGCAAGACAGTGACGCGAGCTCGACCTTTTTTGACACTCAGCTACAGGAGAAGGTGCTTGCCTTTCAACACGACGAAGGACTCCTTGGCGACGGTGTCGTGGGACCATTGACTTGGATAAATCTAAATCGTTATGTTGACAACAATGGACCGAAATTGAGCCGTTAGTTATGTCATATATTTTGGACGCGTTAAAAAAGTCTCAGTCGAATCCCGGTGGCAACACCCTGAACATCGACCCTATCTCTTCGAAAAAAAGCATCTCAGTAGTGTGGATTTGGTTGCTGGGACTGGTTCTAGCTATCAACCTCTTTGGCGTTGCCTGGTTTTTAAATCAACCCGACCCCAAGGCTTCTGTGGCCACCCCTACTACAAACCAGACGCCCCCAACCCGATCGCAACCTGTGGTGGTGGAAACCGCTTCCACTACTCCACTACCAATGGATGTCGTTGCTACGGCAGTTGAACCTCGACCCTCCACGGTGGTAAGCGCTCCGCGTGTATTGGAAATGGAACTGGATGACCTGGAACCGGCGGAACAACAACGGTTCACCGCACTCAAATTCACGAGCC
>JBNMMV010000256.1:0-6278 GCA_051270205.1 Limisphaerales bacterium | reverse complement strand
GCGGTTAAAGCCATTGAAGCCAACAAAAACCGACCTTTCTTCATGTACTTGGCCTATAACGCGCCGCACACACCGTTGCAGGCGGAAAGAGCAGATTATGAGGCAGTTGCGCACATTACCGATCATACCGAGAGAACGTACGCTGCCATGTTACGTGGGCTCGATCGTGGTATTGGCCAAGTGCTTACCGCACTAGACGACAATGGCATCGCCGATAACACCGTAGTGATGTTCACCAGCGACAATGGCGGTGCAGGTTACGTCGGCTTACCAGATTTAAACAAACCCTACCGCGGTTGGAAAATCACTCTTTTCGAGGGCGGTATCCACGCCCCTTACTTCATACGTTGGCCAAATAGAATCCCTGCGGGTAGCGCATATGATTCGGCAGTGGCACACGTGGATATTTTCTCTACCGCACTCGCAGCAGCAGGCATCGACATCCCCAAGGACCGCGTCATAGATGGGGTCGATGTACTTGACTATGCGCTGCAAGCACCACAACCGGCACTCAGTCGCCCACTGTTCTGGCGAACCGGTGGCTATAAAGTGGTCCAGCAAGACGGTTGGAAGCTGCAGCTACAGGAACAAAACGGCAATTCTTGGTTGTTCAATCTCAATGAAGATCCTACCGAACAAAACAATTTGAATTCTTCGCAGCCGCAGAAGCTCGAGGAAATGAGGGATATTTTGTACAGCCTAGATGAACAAATGGCTGAACCGTTGTGGCCCGCCCTGGTTGAGAACACGATAGCTGTGGACTACACCATCGATCAGCTTCCGGAAACAGAATACGAGACTATTATTTGGACTAACTAGTGACCGTCGCGAAAAGACTTCATTCAAGATTTTTGCAATTCGATTCGGTATCTGATCTGGCGCTAAACATTACGCCATCCCTGCGCCGCTCCGCGGTGCCCGCACTACGAAAACAAGCCCTGGCGAAGACGCCAGGGCTTTTTTCTGCGCGTGGCTTGGGTTTAATGGCGCAATGTTTAGCGCCAGATCAAATACCTTAGGTGAGTGCAAATTCTAATGTTGTCTTTTCGGGACAGAGACTAACAAGTAGGAATAAGGCGATCGGATGAATCGGAAACTTTTAGTGGGACTGGAGACAGACTGTGATCGTTAAAATCATCGTGCGAACCCTTTTTGCCCTCGTAATCGTGGCCCTAGCGGCATTCTTATTCGCGTTTTTTTCACCTCGCCCGCCTCTGACAATAGATCCTGCCACGCTCGCCGGAGATGGCAGTACGTTGAACTACTGCGAGTTGCCTTTATTAGATAGTAGCGGCAAACGCGCTGCGGACATTCCGAAAGGCAACACACCTGGTTGCAGCTACAGCCACTTTCCTCTACCGGTACTGAGAGAATGCACGGAGCCCTTGCCAGAAGGTGCCGCAGATATTCGCGGACTCTGGCTGGGTGTGACGGGCAATGTTGGCCACGTAGAACGTGTGGAGCAATGCGGCGCACGCACCGTCGTCACCGCAAGTGGCATCATTCACGACTCAGGACCAAACAGCACGGGCGGTTACAATAGTAACGACACACAAGGATCGGTACTCTTCACCTTGGGTAACACAGAATACTGCCCACGCACTTCGGCAGGTATGTTCTGGAACAATGACGTATTGGACTTTCGCGCGTTTGGTTGGGGTCCGGTGGTGGTCCGTCGTTTCATGGACGGCGAACAGATGGTCTGGGAATATGCCGACGGCAGTGTCACACGAATGAATCGCCTCTGTGAGTTACCCGAGGCGCATAAAATTCCTAGACCTAGAGGTCCTCGGTACTCACTGTTTTAACCCGTAACCGACCCTCAAGCGCGTCATCCATGGCAACTTGAGCGAGTTGCAGACCGGCTTCATAGCGACCAATGGTAAAGTTCTCATTCACACCCGTTGCTAATCCCGCCTGTATCCCTTCGCCAATTTCAAAATCCTCGTCGAAAACTTGCCGTACGACGTTGTAATTGGCTTCGTAATATTTCTGCGCCTTTTCGGTTTCGGCAACCTCAGGAATGAGCATTAGGCACTTAAAAACACAAGTGTCTTGGCCTGTGGGGATGATTGTGTGGACAAATACATGGTCGGTCATGACCTGAAGGAAATTACACGGAAACAAATAGTTCTGAGTCATGAAATTTGGCCGGTATTGCCATGACTCTGGGTCCTGATCCTTGAGCTTGGTAATTCTTGCAAGGGGAACTGCATTGCGGACATGCGGGTACTTGTCGAGAAAAGGCGATTGATTATCCAAGTACGCGCTACACGCGGTATTTTTGTGAGCAGAGCAAAAGTGGTAGGTTTCCAGAAACCCTTCCAAGGCGATACGCCAATTCATATCTCGCGGCAGCGACCACTCACGAAACACAGTGTGCGTGGTGAGGCTCAAAGACCCTAACTGTTCTTCCATTGGCGCGAGCCACGAATCGATGTCGAGTTCTTTTTCACTAGGGCTAGGTCGAACCCAGATTAGGCCGAAGCGTTCAAAAACCGGGAGCTCGACAAGTCCGTTTGTTGACTTGTCTATATCACCAAAACCTTCCGCTTGGCGCATACCTCTGAAATTACCATCAAGATCATAGGTCCAACCGTGATAAGGACAAGAAAAGGTATTGGCGAGGCCACAAGATTCATTGACCACCCGGGCACCCCGGTGTCTGCAAACGTTGATGAAGGCTTTCACCGTCCCTGTACGGCTACGGGTCACCAAAATAGGCACACCGGTATCGTTGTGGGTGAAAAAATTTCCAGCCTCTTGCAATTGTGAGACATGACCTAGCACTAAAGGGAACTCACGGAACAGCGTCGCCATTTCCAACTTCAAACGGCTCGGTTCTGTGTAGCGGGCAACTGGCGTCAACATGACATTTGGCTGCAGCTGCGTTTCGCCCGAATCGGAATACTCAAGAACCGTTTTGATGATGTTGCGCTCTTCCAGACTAGTAGTCATGACTTAGCATCTTCTCCTAAGTGGTCCGCACATCTTTAAACGGAACAGTCTTGTCTACTTCAGGCTCCTTAGGCAGCCCCAACACTCGTTCGCCAATAATGTTGCGCTGGATCTGGTCTGTGCCACCGCCAATCGAGGTGAAATAAGCATTTAGTGAAAGGAAGTTGGCATCTTCTGCCCGCGGATGGTCTTCACCCTCAAACAAACTCTGGGCACCGAGGATCTCGGTTCGCACTCTTGCCTCTTCGTGCAGAATGCGCGACATGGCGAGCTTACCAAGGCTCATAATCGATGAAGACGTGCCTTGCTTCAGGTCCGCTTTCGCGCGTGCAGTATTGAGTGCATTGAGTTTTTTGTAGGAAATCGATTTGGCAATGTCTTGACGCAGTACTGGGTTATCTAAAACACCGGCTTCTCGGGCAAGCCCAATGAGCGTTTCTTCGTCTTTCGATTCCACCGCACCGCTGCGTGGACCCCGGGCATTTTCGCCCATGGATGAACGTTCATAGGCCAGTGCAGTATTGAGCACCTGCCAGCCGGAGTTCAGGTTACCGAGCAGGTTTTCTGCCGGGACTATCGCGTCAGTAATGAACACCTCGTTGAAATGGCTCTCGTTAGTGATCTGACGCAGCGGTCGTACTTCAATACCGTCTTGCTTCATTGGGCAATAGAAAAAGCTAATACCCCGATGTTTTGGCACCTCCCAATCTGTGCGCGCAATCAACATAGCGTAGTCGGCCACAGCCGCGCCTGAAGTCCACACTTTTTGACCATTTACCAAGTAGTGATCACCCTGACGGTCTGCTCGAGTGCGTATGCCAGCGAGGTCTGAACCCGCGCCCGGTTCACTGTAGAGCAGGCACATATTCACTTCATTCTTAAGCAGCGGCGCAATCAATTTTTCCTTTAGCCCCTGAGTACCACCAGCGAGCAAAGTATTGGCCCACAAGTTGAGCTTGTCTTGTCCCGAACCTGGCGCCCGCGCCGCGGAAAATGCTTGTTCAATAATTCTTGCCTGGCTGTCATCTAGATCACGGCCGTACCATTCCTGCGACCAGCGTGGCACTGCCCAGCGCGCCTCAACAACCATACCGAGCCATTCTTTTCGTTCGTCTGACGTCCCCCACTCATATCCTTCTTGGTTAAGTGCCTTCGCCAATTCAATTGTGTAATTCTGCGCAAGCCAATCTTGTACTTCCTCACGCAACATCTCATCGTTTGGGTTGTTTTCATTACTCATATTAAGCTCCTAACTGCTGAAGGTAGCGTTCACGATGGTAGGCCGGCGTGCCGAAAAGCTGTGCATCAGCCCGCGCGCGTTTCAAATATAGATGGGCAGGGTGTTCCCAGGTAAAAGCAATACCACCGTGCATCTGGATGCCGTCGGCAGCCGTTTTAACAAACGCATCTGCACAGGCAAAGGCGGCAAGGCTTACCGCTTCCGAACTCTTATCTGATTGTTCTGCAAGTCTTTGTGCCGCATCACGGGCAGCGGAGATCGCCGATTCGGTCTCCAGTAGCAAGTCGGCTGCCATGTGTTTAATCGCCTGGAAGCTGCCAATCTGGCGGCCAAACTGAATACGCGTTTTGGCGTACTCAACAGTAAATTCGAGCACCTTTTGGGCGCCGCCTGCTTGTTCTCCTGCCAACGCCACCAGCGCCAGATCAAGCGCTTGGTCCACAGCGGCCCAGACAGGCATCGCTGCATTCACTCGTCTGGCACCTACCCCTTCAAAGGTAATACTGGCCATTCGCAAAGTGTGATCGAAAGTTTGCAACGGGTTAACCGCCACGCCT
Source organism: Limisphaerales bacterium (assembly GCA_051270205.1). Lineage (GTDB taxonomy): Bacteria > Pseudomonadota > Gammaproteobacteria > Pseudomonadales > Azotimanducaceae > UBA4421. The sequence continues at coordinate 1,523 of JBNMMV010000256.1, read as the reverse complement.
AATGCCGGCATATCTACGACAAAGGCAGTAAGCCCTTGGCCATCGTTCGCCAACACAAGCAGTACATTGGCATTCTGACCATGCAATACATAACTGGCTTCGCCATTAAGTTGCCATTTGCCATCTATCTGTTCCGCACTGACGGTGACGCCATCCGCGGTCCAGCTTCCGGAACTGCCTGTGATTGCCGCGGTGACAATGGCAGTGCCTGCTGCTATTTCAGGCAATAGTTGTTCGTTCAGATCGGCATCACCTAGCCCACGCAACAGTTCCGCTGCAACTACGCCACTTGCAAGCAATGGCGAACAAAGCAGCGCTGCGCCTACTTCTTCCATGACTACTTCAAGCTCCATTGGCCCGACACCAGAGCCCCCATGGGATTCATCGACCACTAGGCCTAAAACACCCATTTCTCCCAGTTTCCTCCACAGTTCTGGGTCATAACCCGCATCGGTTTCCATGGTGGCGCGAACTGCCGCCTCGCTAGATTCATCGGTGAGCAAACGGTGCACAGACTCGCGCAGTGCGCTTCGCTCCTCTATAGACAGACTATTCATTTAGCGTCTCACAATTGTTGATCGGAAAAAGCCAATATAGCATTTTGTAATCCGCAAGGTTAACGCTTCAAAACAGCTCTGCTGCTGATTAGACTAGAGCGTCAATAACCCTCCAGGTGAAGCACCCCGTGTATAGCTCCATGTATATAAGAATCATCGGCATATTACTTCTTACCTCCTCAAGCTTTAGCTGTATGCAAAGTAGCTCGGCACCGGTGGCGAATGACGGCCAACCAAAAGCGATCATGATTGAGGGTTCGGGAACTTACTCCAGGCCGATATCTACAGACGTTGCCGCATCTCAGCAATTTTTTGACCAAGGCTTACGTTTTGCATGGGGCTTCTTTTTCCCAGAGTCAATTGCCTCTTACCAAGAAGCCGCCCGATTGGACCCTACCCACCCTATGCCACATTGGGGTATGGCACACGCCATGGGACCGAATCCAAATAGTCGCTATGGACGCATGCCCGATGACCCGTTAGGCGAAGGATTGAAAGCAATAGAGCGCGCCCGCGCACTCGCTGCGAATGGTAATGAATACGAACGCGATCTGATCAACGCGATGTACGTTCTATATGATCACAGCACCTACCCAGATGATGACGAACGAGACCACGCTTATCTGGATGCTGCCCGAACTCTACACAAAAAGTATCCGAGTGATGCCGATGTGGGCGCGCTCTATGCTGCTGCCTATATGTCGATTGGCCGCTGGGACTACTGGGACGCTAACGGCCAACCCAAATCCGAAACAGCCGCTGTTGCTGCTGCGCTCGAAAGCGTACTCACTGTAGTGCCTGGCCATCCGGGTGCGAATCACCTCTACATTCACTTATTGGAAGCATCGCTGGAACCGCAACGGGCACTGGGTGCCGCCGACCGGCTCGAGGCCACCATGCCTATCGCCGGCCACGTGGTGCACATGCCAGCGCACATCTACGTGCGAGTTGGGCAGTACCAGAAGG
>JBNMMV010000255.1:0-6297 GCA_051270205.1 Limisphaerales bacterium | reverse complement strand
ACTCCCGCCAGGCAATTTCTGTCGCGGTCATGCCCATACAGTTCAGACCACCAATCATTCCTCGGTGGACCAGATTAAATTTGTCTTGTAACTGCTGGGAGCCAAAAATTGCTATGGCGAATCTCAAACCACCGAGATTAAAAGATTTGGTTGCCGACGTTAACGTAATCGTTCGACTAGAAATCTCCGGTGAAAGTGATGCAAACGGAATGTGCTTGTGTCCAGAAAAAACTAAGTCAGCATGAATCTCGTCCGACAATACTAACAAATTGTTCTCGACGACAATTTCTGCAATTTCGTCTAACTCGGCGCGCGTAAAAACACGACCTGTTGGGTTATGCGGGTTGCATAAAATGAACATCTTGGTACTTGAATCGATTTGGTGTCGCAGGTCATCAAAATCAATTTCGTAGTTGCCGTTGCGGGTCGTTAGGGTGCTGGCTATTAATCTACGCCCTGTGTTGCCAATGGCACTCCAAAGTGGGGGGTAGGTAGGCGTCAAGGTTGCTATGCCGTCACCTGGCTGGGTGTATTGCTGAATGCAAAGGAATATGCCCTGCACAATATCCACCAATGCTTCAATAGAGGCTTCGTTGACTTGCCAACCGAATCGGCGCTTTGCCCAATCGACGTAGATGCCTGGTAGATCGCGTTCGCTCATTTGCAGAGAGTAGCCATAATCCTGACGTTCCAACTGTAGAGCGAAAGCCTCGTGAATTGCGGGTGGTAGGTTGAAATCAGTATCTGCGACGAAACTTGGCAGCACGTCCTCATTATATCGAGACCATTTCGCGCCACCTTTGCGGCGTGCTTGGGCGATGGTAATTGAGTCAAATTCTGTGCGATGTACCAAGTGAGCCTCTCGTTCTACTACTTTCGTTTACTTCTTTCGTTTACTACTGGGCCGTACAGTAAGCCCGCGTCGATGGTGTGGCAACTGGCCGCACATTTCTTAGTGCGCTGATGGAGCAGTACAACTATGCTCGGATGCAGTGGCGCAAGTCTCACCTATACCTAGGAGGTCGAAATCGAATGACTCATATTAATTTGCGGTTTGAAAGCAAGTTCATAGCAGTAATGATTTTGGTATTAGGCACGCCCCCGGCGTTTATTTGGGCGAATGAAAATGAACCTGTGCGGCTTCAATTTGAAAACTCGTGCAAGCCAGAAACACAGCAAAAGTTTGGTAAAGCCATTACATTGCTGCACTCTTTTGAATACCCGGAAACGACGAAACTTTTCAACCAGATCATTAGCCAAGATTCCAGCTGTGCCATGGCTTATTGGGGCGCGGCTATGAGTATCTGGCATCCGCTGTGGGCCCCCCCTAGCAAAGAAAGCCTGGAAAAAGGCAAAGCGCTGACTGATATCGCAGTCAATCTTAAAAGTACCTCTCGAGAGTCTGCGTATATAAGTGCGTTGGCCGCTTTCTATTCGAGCAGTGACATTGGCACTCATCGGCAACGCGCCCAGAACTACGAATCGAAGATGAAAGAGGTTTACGCAAGCAATCTCCAAGACCCAGAGGCGGCGATGTTCTACGCATTAGCATTGTTAGCCAGTGCGGACCCGCGTGACAAATCCTACAGCCATCAGTTCAAGGCGGCAGGATTACTCAATTGGGTTCGCGCAAGGCAACCAACACATCCTGGTGTATTGCATTACTTGATACACAGCTATGACTACCCAGGACTTGCGCATCTAGCACTTGATGCAGCCTTGATTTATGCAGATGCGGCACCTGATTCTGCTCACGCACAACACATGCCTTCTCATATATTCACCCGGCTGGGGCTTTGGGATCGCTCGCTCGCTTCAAACCATGATTCCACTCGATCGGCGGCTGAGTACACGGTTAGCGCTCATTTACCTGGGCACTATGACGAAGGTCTGCACAGCATCGATTATCTGATGTATGCGATGTTGCAAACTTCCCGCGATGATGAGGCAAAGCAACTGCTATCGCGGCTTGCCAGCATAAAGAAGACAGACACTGAAAATTTCAAAGTGGCTTTTACTTATGCTTCGGCGCCGGCGCGATATGCACTAGAGCGTCGTATGTGGGTGGAGGCCAGTCAGCTTGAGTATGTGCGCAAGGATTTTGCGTGGAGTGATTTTCCCTGGGCACAATCGATTCATCACTTTGCTCGAGGCATTGGTAGTGCTCGCAGTGGCCACCCACGAAAGGCGCGCGAGGAACTAGAGGTTATCAAGAACTTGCTGGCAGAGCTTCCACAGTCGACTCCGGTTTACTTTAGAACAGAAGTGGAGGTACAAGCCGAATCTGTAGAATCTTGGATTTTGTTTGCAGAAGGCAACTCCAAAAAGGCGTTAATGAAAGCCTCAATGACGGCAGACTTAGAAGATTCGGTAGATAAGCATCCGGTAACGCCGGGTGAAGTTTTGCCTGCCCGTGAGCTCTATGCAGACATGTTACTCGAGGCTGGACAGACCCAGACTGCACTCGAACAATACCGGGTTGTGCTGGCAGGGTCTCCCAATCGACTCAATGCGTTGCTAGGTGTTTTGCATGCAACTACACAGCTCGGCGACAACGAAGCTGCACAACAGACCCGAGAAGTGATTCAGCAGCAAATCAACTCAGGTAACGGGCACCGAACCGTTTTACCACTCTAGGGTGCAGTGTTCGAAAGCCACTTGGTCCTTGCCGGGCTTCACATACTCGTTTTCAAGATTGGAGCAGGGATCAACCCGCAACTAATACTTTCAACCTCGATTTGAATTCATTGGTAGAATAGCTCGCCTTAGAATTTGTTTGAATGATTAGACGCTGCGCATGATACCTCCGATTTATTCCCCATGGGCGCCCGGCATTTGGCAACAACTGCTAAAAGAGGCTTATCGAGATGCACGCGAGCTATTAGCTGACCTGCAGTTAGACCCGGATTTGGCAGCGCCAGACGCGAACTTCAAGACGCTGGTTCCCAGGTCATTCGCTGCCCGCATGGTCACCGGCGATGCCAATGATCCCTTGCTACGCCAGGTCCTGCCAATCGCAGCCGAACACGACACCCATGCGGCCTTCGTCGTCGATCCTCTACGCGAGACCGATTCCTTCACCCGCGCACCGGGACTCATCCAAAAGTATCAAGGGCGCGCGCTGCTCATTGCGGCACCACAATGTGCGGTCCATTGTCGTTACTGTTTTCGTCGTGAATTTCCCTACAGCAAACACCGGCCAAAGCACTTGGACCAAGCACTGGCTGAACTGGCAGAAGATAAGAGCATCCACGAGATCATTCTCTCGGGCGGTGATCCGATGTTGCTCAGCGATGGTCAATGGACAGAGCTGTTGGCTCAGTTGGCCCAGATCCCGCATCTTGCACGGCTGCGTTTACACACTCGGCTGCCCATCGTTTTGCCTGAGCGGGTGACAGCTAGCTGGATGAAGGGGGTCGCTGATTGTCGCCTTCCTTGTACCTTAGTGGTCCACACGAATCACCCGAATGAGCTCGATGACTCAACAGAGCGAGCCTTTGCGACTCTGCGTGCGGGTGGCATTCACCTACTCAATCAAGGGGTGTTGCTTCGTGGTGTCAACGACAGTGTGGAAACTCAAGTGGCACTGCATGAGAAACTCTATCGCCAAGGTGTATTGCCCTACTATCTGCACATGCCCGATCCTGTCCAAGGGACAGCACACTTCTTTTTAGATGAGATTCGCGCCCGCGAAATCTATCAGGGTATGCAAGCAGTGCTACCCGGTTACCTATTGCCGAAACTCGTCCAGGAGCGTCCAGGTAGCGTCAGCAAGACGCTCATCAGCTAGTGCTTGCGCTGGCTTTTTATATGCCATAGTTTGTCTTGTGAAATTTTGATAGGAGGCATTTTTGCGATGCGAGTCCAACGCTTAAGCGCGCCGTTAGGTGTAATAGTAAACGATGTTGATGTCACAACCATGGATGAGGATCAGTGGCAGCAAATCAACACGCTCTTTTGCCAGCACCACGTGCTCGTCTTTCCACAGCAGACCCTCAATCCGGAACAGCAAATTGCTTTTGCGGGACGGTGGGGTGAGCTAGTTGCCCATCCTTACGCTGCGTTGGAAGGCTACCCAACCATTATTGAGCTCGAGAATCGAGGTAAGTCTCGCGATGTGAATCAGCATTGGCATTCGGATATGACTTTCAATCCGAGCCCACCAAAGCTGACCATGTTGTACGCCCTAAAAGCCCCTAAAATTGGCGGTGATACTGCCTTTTCCAATCAACTGTTGGCCTATGCTGAACTCTCAGATGGTCTCAAGGCTGTTGTAGATGGCTTGCAAGCCCATCATTCAGCCAAAGGTTTGGCGCGTCTCTATGGGCAAAATGAACAAGAAGCACCACGCGCCCTACACCCTGTGGTGCGCACCCACGATGAGAGTGGAGAACGAGCGCTCTACGTTTGCCGCGCGTTCACCCAACGTTTCGAGGGTTGGAGTCGGGAAGAGAGCGAAAGCCTGCTGGAGTACCTTTTCAAGCATGCCACGCGACCTGAATTTCAAGCACGCCACCAGTGGCATGCTGGGGACTTGGTGATGTGGGACAACCGCAGCGTTCTACATTATGCCGTACACGACCATGGTGACGATGCACGAGTTATTCATCGCTGCCAAGTTGAAGGTCCTCAACCTTGTTAGAAAAGTTGTACGCATCGTTAGATGCTCATAGCTACGAGACTGAAGCCGAGTACCACCAAGCCTTTTGCACCCATGTAAAAGATGGGCACAGTCTATTTCAACAGGCCTTGATTGGCGGCTTGCTTGCGCCACGATTTGGCTTTGTTTTCAGCGCCGGGTACCAGACTGCGATCAGACATATTTTTCCAAGTTTGACTGCCTCAGGTTGGGTAGCTTTTGCTGTCTCTGAAGACCGCAACCCCGAAGCACCGCTTCCAGGGGTGGACTATGTTGAGCAAAACGGCAGGTTTGAGTTAAGTGGTTTTAAAACTTGGGTGGCCGCAAGTGATCACTGCGGGCAGTTTATTGTAAGTGCGCGCAATCAAACGAATGGCAGCAAAGGCACTTTGTACTTTTTGGTCAATCGCGCAGCCCCAGGCGTGAGTGTTAGTACACGGCCGCCCGGCAGAATGCTGCCTGATCTGAGTCAGGGAAAGCTTGAGCTCACCCAGTATATGGTAGCCGAGCCGCTTAATGCCGATCGGGTAAAAAGTTTTGCCGCGGCTGAAGTGCTGTTCATCTACCTGGCTTTTCTAGCATCCACTTGGGCTAATTTTCCCGCCCGCCGAGAGGGGGTGGAAACTTTGTTAGCGGAATCTGAATCCTTAACCCAGGTAGCCAGCCCCAGCTGGGATGCACCCATGCTTGAATTCGACGGTCAGGTTCAGTGGCTTTTACAGGACATGCGTACCGTGGAAGGCGAAGCGCATGCCTTGTGGCGACGGGATTACAAGCTCATCAGCATGTATGCCCGCCAGCCGAAAAAAGACAGTTAAGAAATAACTACACCACCGTCACAGGTAATAATGTCGCCCACCGTGAAACCACTGGCTTTTGAGCTTAAGAAGATCGCTAAGCCGGCAATGTCTTCAGCCTGACCTACACGACCTCGTGGATTACCACGACCTACAGCATCCCAGTCTGTGTTGTCCACATCGCCACCGCCGCCGACACCTGTAGAGAGCATCCAGGTTGGAAATGGTCCTGGCGCAATGCCGTTGACGATGATGTTGCGTTTGATCAGGTGTGCGGCCAATACGCGAGTCAGTTGATGAACCGCTGCCTTGGAAGGGCCGTAGGAGAAATTGTCGAAGACGGGTGTCTTGATACCGTCAATTGAGCCAACGTTCACAACACGTGCAGGTTCATCGAAATCTGCTGCTGCTTCTAACAGGGGTAAGAGTTGTTGGGTTAGGAAAAAAGGTCCTTTGACGTTAGTGTCCATGACCTTGTCCCAACCTGCCTCTGGAAATTCTTCTAGTGGTGCACCCCAAGCAACGCCGGCATTGTTAATGAGTACATCCAGTTTTTGCTCGCGTGACCGAAATGTTTCGCAAAATCCTGTTATGCCAGCGATTGTCGAAAGGTCGCCGGGAATGGAGATGCACTCGCCACCATACTCTGCCTGTAGACGGGCTGCGGTGGCATCACAGGCTTCTGCCTTGCGTGAGCTGATGTAGACCTTGGCGCCGTTGGCGAGAAAGCCAGCGGCGATCATTTCGCCGATGCCTCGTGAGCCACCGGTGACAACAACCACTTTGCCTTCGACAGAAAATAAGTTTTTTAGATTCGCCATTTCAATTCTCCATAATACTGTTTGATAATCGAGCATTGTA
>JBNMMV010000254.1:0-6302 GCA_051270205.1 Limisphaerales bacterium | reverse complement strand
TTAGCAAACCAGATGAAATGGACGCTGAAGAGCTGCACGCCCTGAGAAGTGAGCGCGGCGCACTGGTAGCCGATCTGGCCGCGAAACACGGTTTCAAATTTACGATTTCTGATCTTCTGGCGGTGACCGATGCGTTTCAACGGGTTCAGGCTGGCGAAATGAGTGAAGATACGTTCGCGCGATACCTAAAATCTAACAAGTCTTCAAACGTTCTGCCCTTGGTAGGTAACGTGGTTGACATGACCTACAAAGGATTCAGCTACCAGGTTGCCCGGCCTGCTGCGGCGCAGGACAATACCTCTCAGGTCGTAGGGTTTCTGAAACTAACCAAAACGGACGAGAGCATAAAAAACGCTCTGCAAGAGATCATCGGTGGCGACGGCGACGGCGACGTCAGCGAGCCTGGAGAGCTGGATCCCCACGAGGCTGGTCAACTGATGGGTCCGACCAGCGCATCAATTGTGGAGCTGGCGGAAAAGTCCGGATTCAGGTTCAACGTGTCCGATTTGAGCGCTGTTATCCACGCGTTCCAGCTAGTCAACGAAGGCAAACTATCCTGGGACAGCTGCAGCTCGATTTTAGGCGTCCCCAAGGGAGACCAACCGATAGCCGAAACGGCCAAGAGGGTCTATCGAGGCGTACGCTACTGAAGACCTAAGTTGGGCTCAGCGTAACCGACCCCTACTCCCTACTATTCCGCCTATTCCGCGGTTACGTAGATCAAAATAACGCCGCAGGTCGCCACGCTAGCCAGCCGCGAATGGCGGTACTGGCAAGTTAACTTGTCAGTACCGCCCACTGCATTTCGCTATGCGTAATACGTAAAGCGGAAATACACCCTGCCCTTTCTCACCTGGATTAAAACATCAAGCGCCTGCACATTAGACAATCACATTTGTCGATATAAGGTCTGCTATCTCCTGCTCACCCATACCTATTGAGGCTAGAACTTCTTTCGTATTCTCTCCCGTGGCACTTACGTGCGATTGCGCACCAATGGACATTGCACTGGTCTGAAAAGGCGCGTTCACGACAGTAAAAGGACCCATCCCATCAAGCGCTTTTACGAAACTACCGCGGGCAACCAAATGCTCATCGTCAAGCGTCTCGGCAGCTGAGCGGTATCGTGCGCACGGCAGTCCGGCGGCTTGCATGTGTCCTACAATGTTTTCGACGTTTCGTGGCTTTGCCCAACTCGCTAAGACAGCCAATATTTCATCTTTCGATGTCATCACCCCCTCCAGTGTTTCGAAGCGGGGATCTTTCAACAGCACCTCGGCGCCAATCGCCTTGAACATCTCGACGAAATTTCTATGGTTGACCAAGGGAAGTACCACATGTCCGTCTGCCCCCTCAACGGGGTGAAAGACGTTTGAGCTAATCTGCTCAGGCCATTGTGCTTCCTGAGTTTGAATCGCTACCATGGTCAACATGCTGTCCATGAGGCTGACATCAATGAAGTCGCCCTCAGCGAAACGTTCTTTATGAATAATTGCAGTTTGTATTGCACCAAAGGCGTAAGTTGCCGCAAGTATGTCGGCGACCATGATGCCACAACTGAGGGGAGCAGATTTTTCGCGTTGGGCGACTTGTTGAGCATGATCGAAACCGCTCAAGGCATGTAATACTGGCGCATAGGCAGGTGCCGACGCCATCAAACCCGTTTGCCCAAAACCGGATATGGAACAGTAGATTAGATCGGTGCGCTCGCCCTTAACCGACTCATAGTCCAATCCAAGCCGTTTCATAACACCTGGCCTAAAGTTCTCGACAACAATATCTGCGTTATCGATTAACTTGCGCGCAACGTCAATACCTTGCGCCGATTTAAGATCAATACAGATGTTCTTCTTGCCACAGTTAAAGTGCGCGTAGACGCGACTTTGTCCCTCGGCGATGGGCGGCGAGAATCGAAGGACATCGCCGCCTCCAGGACTTTCAATCTTAATAACCTCTGCCCCACAGTCTGCCAACAACCGAGTACACCAGGGCCCTGCGACCACCGAGGTGAAATCGATGACCTTATAGTCGGATAACGGCGCCTTACGCGACACGGCCACACTCGGCCGAGAACGGTTCAGACCAAATTCGAGCGGTTGCTTGGTTTACAACATGATTTCGATGCATACGCGCGCTACCGAAAAGTTCTGCGTTACCTCGCGCTCGCTTGTAATACAGATGGTTCTTCATTTCCCAGGTAAAACCGATGGCGCCAAAGATTTGGATGTTTCGATGTGTGGCTTTTGTGTAGGCGTCAGACGAGTACGACTTAGCCATAGATGCCGCAGAAGACCCGCGCTCATCTCCAGACTGCAATGCCCAGGCTGCAAACAACGATGCAGCATTCGCGCTTTCTAATTCACCTAACATTTCCGCCAACGGATGCTTGATGGCTTGGTAGGCGCCTATAGGGCGGCCAAACGCCATGCGTTCATTTGCATAGGCTACGCTGTCTTCCAACACTTGCCGCATACCACCGACATTCTCTGCGGCCTGGTAGCAGGCAATAAGATCTAAAATGTTTGGCCAAGCTACCTCGACCCGCCGCCCCATCGGTTCCGCACTCGCTTGATCAAAGCTCACACGGCACACCTGGCGGGTAATATCTCGCCAAGGCTGAAGCTGTATGTCTACGCCTGGCTGATTGGTATCCACAAGATAGAAGCCCCAACCTAGCTGATCTGCCGCTGCGACAACTAAGCATTGGGCACTTTTCCCATCGACCACGAAATCGTGGGACCCTTGCAACATATTTCCTTTGGCTGTTACTTGGTTTGCATCCATCGGTGGCACCAATGCCAACTGCACCGCCCCTGAAGCAGCTACCGGCAGCCACCGCTCTTGTTGCGTGATCGAACCTGCGGCGAGCATCGCCCACGTACCGAAGGTATGTCCCGCAAAGGGACTGGAAAACAACGCGCGCCCCAGCTCCATGACTATGACAGAGAGGTCCACGCAACCCAATCCTGCACCACCATGGTCTTCTGGCACTATTAGACTGGGCCAGCCCATTTGCACAACTTTATGCCAGTTTTCAGGGTAGTTGGCAGCGTCAACGGTGGCACCCGGCACCAACAGTGCAGAATGGTCCGTTTCCTGACTAAGAAAGTTGGCTGCTGAGTCGCGCAGCAGGATGTGCTCGTCGCTTAATGCAAAATTCATAATTTAATCTCTGACCCTTTTGGGTTGGGATCTACTTTTCAATAAACCTATTAATGACTCTCGATCCAGGGTGCTTTCGCAGTTGGGTCAAGATCACGAGGCAAGCCGAGCATACGTTCAGCGACAACATTCTTGAGAACCTCCTGAGTACCAACCCCTAAGGTAACCGCCGGACTGAACCAAAAGGCGTAGTCCCAATCGTCATACATGCCCAGATGCGCGCTCTGGGTGTGACCAAAAGGTTGCTCGCCTGCTAGCATCCCCGCTGCACCCTGGTGCCGTTTCGCTAAATCTAATACTTGCTGGCCATGCGGGGCTGCTAACATTTTGTGAATTGCACCTTCAGGACCAGCTGGGCGGGCGTTGATGCGATCGCTGAGTGAGCGATAGCCGAGCAAACGTAATATCTCGCCTTCGATATAAATTTTTGCAGCCTCGTCCCGCACTAACGGATCCGCCAAGGCCTCATCATTCGCTAAACCCTGCAAAAGATCTCTGGCAGTTGGACCGGAGCCCCAAATCGCACCTGGTTTCGACAGCGCTACTCGTTCAGTTTGCAGCTGAATTATAGAAAGCGGGAACCCCTCGCCCTCCTCACCCAAGAGCCGGTCTTTGGGAATAACCACATCTTCGAAGAACACTTCGTTGTATTCGTTTTTGGCCCCCGACATGTCAACAATGGGGCGGATGGTGATTCCTGGGGTGTCCATGTCGATGATAAACTGAGAGAGACCTTTATGTTTCGGCGCCTGGGGGTCAGTACGCGCTACCAGCACACCAATTTGTGCGTGGTCAGCGAGGGAGGTCCACATCTTCTGACCGTTAATGATGTAGTTATCACCCTCCTTGCGCGCCTGGGTTCGCATGCTGCCTAAATCCGAACCACCGGAAGGTTCGCTAAACAACATGCACCAAATCTCTTCCAAGGCCAGCGCGGGTTTAAGAAATTGTTCTTGCTGCTCAGGCGAACCGTGGGTTAACAGCGACTGAGCGCAGTTATTGATAGCGACAGGATTGACCAGATTCGGTCGTAACAGTTTTGCTTGGTTTATCTCTTCATCGATAATCAATTGCAGTTCCGCATCGGCACCCAGTCCCCAAGGTTCTGGCCAGTGCGGCACCGTATAGCCAGATTCTAACCATTGCTGGGGCGTTGGGTTAGGATGAGATTCAAACCAAGCGCGAACTTCAGTTCGACGCGAGTCACTTTCCGACGGCAAATCAAAGTCCAAGGTAACCTCCTACCAAAGTCGCCGCGAAAGCAGCTTCAAAACGATTGTTCAACCATGCTTTGCCAACGTTTCAACAGACGCCGCAGTTGCTTGTCGTCCGGGCGAATCATGGCGCGAATGGCAAATCCGCGTACCAAACTTGCTGTCATGGCAATCACGTCTTGGGCGTCAGCCTTAGTCCACCCGCTTTCAAGCAGACGCCTACACCAGGCGCTTTCCGCATAATCACGGTATGCACGATGCGCTTCCGCAATAAAGTGGCGCATCTGTGAATTACCAACACAGCCTTTAGTGACATCCATTGCCACGTCGAAGCTGTCCGAGAAGTAGTAGTCTCGGCTGTCCTCCGCGATGGCCGCAATCAGATTCTGACTCGACTTTAAGCCTGAAAGATTCACTTCAGTACGCTGACGCGCAATATCAATCGCATACTCGATCACAGCCATGGTCATGGAGTCTTTAGTAGGGAAGTGGTGAAGTTGCCCACCTTGAGAAACGCCCGCCTCTTTTCCTACAGAAGCAACACGAAAGTTTGCATAACCAAATTCCCGTATTAGTACAAACGCTGCACGAGCCAGCTTGTCTTGTGTTGAGCTCGATCGCTGTTCCTGCGTTCGGCGTTGACCCAGTTGTACCACTCTCTCTCCCAATTGGAAATATCAGTTTACAAGGGCGAGTATTTAGCATCTAATTCAAACTTACAAGGCGTTTATACGGTATGTAACGTTAACTTCCTTAGTAACTATAAGAGGGGACCCCATGCAGAATGATCAGTCGAATATTCAACCCGCACCCGTTGCACGACAAACTATTCCGCTAACACGACTAGAAGAGCCCTACATTGCTGAAGACCAAGAGCGAGGCACGTTCTTGGTCAATCGGCGAGCATTCGTAGAGCCGCATATTCTCGCCTTGGAAAAACAGGTCATCTTTGACAAATGCTGGCTATACCTCGGTCACGAATCAGAAATACCTAACAACGGTGAATTTTTAACTCGCAAAGTCGGCGGGCGAGAGCTTATTTTTGTGCGCGGCCAAGACGGCGTCGCACGCGCTTTCTTCAATACTTGCCCACATCGTGGCGCCATGGTGTGTCGCGAAAAAAGCGGTAAGGATAAGATGTTTCGCTGCTTCTACCATGCCTGGACCTTCGACTTAACAGGTAAACTTATCCAACGCCCTGAGGGCGAGAGATATAGCGAAGCGGCCCAAGCGGGCATGCATAACTTGGTTCCCGTGGCACAAATCGATCAGTACCGCGGTTTGTACTTCGTTAACTTCGATGCAGACGCCGTGGACCTAGTCGCTTACTTAGCCGGTGCCATTGAATACATTGACCTCACCATCGACCAGTCTGAAGTGGCCATGGAGATTGTCGGCGGCATTCAGGAATATGGTTTCGCCGCCAATTGGAAACTGCTGGCGGAGAACAGTTTCGACGGTTACCACGGCTTGCCCACCCACGCGACTTACTTCGACTATCTGCAAGCAGCGGGCGGACAATTGGGCGACAGCCTTGGCCTTACCAGCGAACCACGAGATTTAGGCAATGGCCATGCCGTTATTGAGTACCCCGCTCCATGGGGCCGACCCATCGCTAAACCGGTTGCAGCCTGGGGTAACGAGGGCGCGGCGGAGTGTGCTGAGATTCTCAAAGGTCTAGAAGCGCGCTTTGGTAAAGAACGCGCCGAGCGAATTGCCAACAACAATTTCAATATGGTGATATTTCCAAATTTCGTCATCAATAACATCATGGCAATAACCTTTCGCACCTTCTTCCCAGAAGCACCTGACAAACAGTTCGTCAAAGCTTGGACCCTGGCGCCAACAGACGAATCAGAAACTATGCGCGAACGGCGGTTGTACAACTTTTTGGAGTTTCTAGGACCAGGCGGCTTCGCTACACCT
>JBNMMV010000253.1:0-6307 GCA_051270205.1 Limisphaerales bacterium | reverse complement strand
TGATTGCGGCCAATGTTTGCGCAGCGCAATTTCTAGAAAAGTCTGGGTTGGGTGGCCTGTATCGGGTTCATGAACCACCAGAGCACGGCAGGTTGGAAGAATTGCGTCAGGCTTTGGCCTACGCCGGTGTGCGTTTAGCCGCCGGGGATGTGTCGCCCCATCAAATGCAAGAAGCGCTCTCCAAATTGCCAGACAGCGCCAATAAGTGGTTGTTCGGTCAGCTTGCGCTGCGCACCATGCAACAGGCGATCTACACACCGAATAACAACGGTCACTACGGCTTGGCGCTTGAACACTACATGCACTTTACCTCACCCATTCGGCGTTACCCCGATCTGGTGGTTCATCGGCTCATCAAAGCCGTTTTGAACAAAAAGTCTCAAGGGGTTCCCAATGCAGATGAATTGGTGTGGTTGGGAGAGACATGCTCGAGCAATGAGCGTCGTGCCGAAAGCGCGGGCTGGATGGTTGATGGGTGGCTTAAGTGTGACTTTCTTGAGCCTCGCATTGGTGAAACTTTTCGCGGAACCATCGCCACCGTTACTGAGTTTGGGTTGTTTGTGGAGCTAGAAGGTTACTTTGTACAAGGCCTCGTGCACATTTCGAACCTGGGTGGTGATTACTTCGTTTATCACAGTCGCAGCCAGAGCCTGGTGGGTGAAAAAAGCGGCCGTCGCTTCAGTATGGGAGATTCTCTTGAGGTGGTGCTAAAGCAGGTACAACCTGCGCAAGGCCAAGTAGATCTAGTGCTAGAAGGCGAGCGGGTATCAAATCAGCCTGCCAAAGGCGGCAAGAAGCAAAGCCCCCCGCACAAGGGTGGTGTGACAAAGGGCGGTGCAAAAAAAGTCGACGCTAAAAAAACCGACGCCAAAGCGGATGGTCCTAAAAAAAGTAAGTCCAAAAAACCCAAAACACGTAGACGTAGCAAAAGTAAGCCATCGAAGTGAATGACGTTGTAGGTATCCAGGCAGTGCGTGCAGTGTTAAGCGAATCACCCGATCGCGCCCGTTGTCTGCACATTCAGCAGGGCCGGCGTGACAGCCGTATTAATGAGTTAATCGGATTGGCGCGCGGCGCGGGTGTTCGTTTTCAAACTGTGGAGGGGAGTTTTTTTAATCGCCGCTTAGACGAACAGGCACTTGCCGGATGCCAAGGGGTTTTACTCGAATGTCGGGCCATGAAAACCTACAAAGAGGCAGATCTGTTTGAGCATCTGGCTACCTTGGAAGGTCCAGCGCTCTTGCTGGTGCTTGACGGCATTACAGACCCCCGTAACTTAGGGGCATGTTTGCGCAGTGCAAATGCAGCTGGCGTAGACGCTGTAATTTTGCCGAAGCGCCAATCTGCACCAATTAATGAAGTCGCATTGAAGACCGCTCAAGGCGGTGCCGAAGAACTCTTTATTGTTGAAGTGACTAATCTTGCCCGGGTCCTAAAAGCGATTAAGGCCGAGGGCATATGGGTGGTAGGCACCGACGGTGATTCAAGCGCGACTTACACTCAACCAGATATGACTGTGCCCACCGCGGTTGTCATGGGTAGCGAAGGCAGTGGACTGCGCAGACTTACGGCAGAATTGTGCGATTATCTGGTCTCTATACCCATGAGCGGAAGCGTCTCCAGCTTGAATGTGTCGGTCGCCTGCGGTGTCTTGCTGTTCGAAGCTGTCAGGCAGCGAGGCTAAGCCCAAAGCTCTGTTAAACAGTCGGGCATTGCCAAAATGCCAGGCATTGTGAAAATGACTAATCTAGGTACAATGCGCGCCCCTAGACTCTAAAATTGAGTCTACAACCTTGCTTCACGTAGGTCGTTTGAGTTCAAACGTAATGCCGCGGAAGCGACCGAGAAAACGTTCTCGGGAACCGAGAGGAGATGTCATGCGACATTACGAAATCGTATTTTTGGTCCATCCGGACCAATCTGATCAAGTGCCGGGTATGGTCGAACGCTATCACGCAATGATTGAGCGTGGTGAAGGTGTTGTCCACCGCACAGAGGATTGGGGCCGACGCCAGCTTACTTTCCCTATTTCAAAAATTCACAAAGCACACTACATATTGCTTAACGTTGAAGTCACTCAGCCAATCTTAGATGAGCTGGAAAGTGCCTTTAGATTCAATGATGCGGTAATCCGCAGCATGATCGTGCGTCGTGGTGAGGCCGTTACAGGCAACTCTAAGATCTATGAAGAAGAGTTGCGCGACCAAGAGAAAGACAAAGAGCGCGAGCGACGTCGTGAAGAAGAATCTGCATCGCGTGCCAGCGAGAACGAAAAAGCAGCCGCCGCCGCAGCTGCAGCTGCAGAGGCTGCCCCTGCAGAAGAAACACCGGCAGACGAAACAAGCGAAGTGGAAGCACCAGCTTCCGAAGCACCAGCTTCCGAAGCAGCAGCTTCCGAAGCGCCAGCTTCTGCTGCAGTCGCAGAAGTAGCCGCAACAGAAGAAGCTTCATCTGAAAACACTGGGCCAGAAGCCAGCACCGAAGCTACTAAAGAGGAGAAAAGCGAATGAGCCGTCGTCGTATGCAACAAGCGCAACAAGAAGCGGAAATCGATTACAAAGACTTAGATGCTCTGCGCCAGTTTATTGGTGAGACAGGCAAAATTGTCCCTAGTCGTATCACGGGAACCACGGCTCGTTTTCAACGCCGCCTCTCCCAAGAAATTAAACGTGCTCGGTACCTGGCTTTGCTGCCTTATACCGACCAGCACAAGTAGTAGGAGTCCAATATGAACGTGATTCTACTAGAAAGAGTCAACAACCTTGGTGATCTGGGTGACGAAGTATCGGTCAAGCCAGGCTTTGCACGGAACTTTCTAATCCCAAAAGGGGTAGCTGTTCAGGCAAATTCTAGCAACCGTGAAGTCTTCGAAGGCCGACGTACTGAGCTAGAAGCTGCAGCCACCGACAAACTCGGCGAAGCGCAACAACGCGCTACCAAGTTTGAAGACTATACGTTAACCATTCTTGCTCGAGTCGGTGAAGAAGGGAAACTGTACGGTTCAGTGGGTACGCAAGACATCGCCAATGCACTGGAAGCCGAAGGCTTGGAAGTTGCGCGTAGTGAAGTGCGCATGCCCGAAGGTGCTATTCGCAGCGAAGGTGAGTTTCAGGTTGGTCTGCAATTCCACTCCGATGTGACTTTCGACATTACCGTGGCGGTCGTCGCAGAGTAACTTTTTGCATCGCAAATTGTGTTTTTACCATTGCCGTCTGCTTTTTTGAGGCGGCTCTAGTTAGGCAATGGTAAGAAGCGCAGCGATCTGAATAGCCTATCGTTAAGCTCACGTGCGCAATAGCGAGTTATACAGAGTAATCCACAGCTATCCACTTGCAAAACCCTGGGGCAGGTTTAATCTAACTGGCCCTGAGCGTAGTTCGTGTCATGTCCGAATATCTATCTGATTCACCCACACCGATAAATTTGAAAGTACCACCGCACTCTATCGAGGCGGAGCAATCAGTGCTGGGCGGCCTTATGCTCAACAACGAAGCCTGGTTTGATTTGGTGGAAATCATCTCCGTCGGTGACTTTTATCGCACCCAACACCAAATCATTTTTGAAGCCATGATGACCCTCGCCAATGGTGATGAGCCAATGGATGCCGTCACCATATCGGAGAAGCTGAGATCCCAGGGCTTGCTGGAAAAAGCGGGAGATGTCATCTATTTGGCTGAGCTCGCCGAATCGACGCCTGGCGCCAGCAATGTACTCGCCTACGCCAAAATTGTGCGTGAACGTTCTGTCATGCGAAAGTTAATAGGCGCAGCGAACAAAATTGCAGATGCAGCTTTTGCACCTGACGGTAAAAACAGCGATGCGCTGGTTGAAATGGCAGAGCAATCCGTATTTGAAATTGCCGAAAATCGAACGCAACAAGGTGGGCCCGAAAAAGTAGCACCGTTGCTCACTCGTGCTGTAGAAAAGCTTGAGTACCTATTCAGCAACAAAGGTGCGATTACGGGTGTGGCCACGGGCTTTACCGACTTAGATAAAAAGACAGCAGGCATGCAACCCTCTGATTTAGTCATCGTCGCTGCTCGACCGTCCATGGGTAAATCAGCCTTTGCGGTCAACATCGTCGAGCATGCGGTCATGAGCGGCGACACGGTGCTGCTGTTCAGCATGGAGATGCCTTCAGAACAAATCGTTATGCGTATTCTCTCGAGTCTTGGGCGCATCGACCAAACCCGGTTGCGAACCGGTGAGCTGCATGATGATGATTGGACGCGTTTCACCGGTGCGGTCGCACAACTGAAAGACAAACGCTTGTACATTGATGATACGCCGGCACTGACGCCAGGCGATATTCGTTCACGCGCCCGACGGGTGTCGCGTGAAGCCGGTGGCTTGGACTGCATCGTGGTCGACTATTTGCAGCTCATGCGTACTGCCGAAAAGTCCGAATCTCGTGCCAATGAAGTTTCTGAGATTTCACGCTCGTTGAAAGCCTTGGCTAAAGAAATGCGCTGTCCGGTTATCGCGCTGTCGCAACTTAACCGTGCCTTGGAGGGTCGGCCTGACAAGCACCCAATGATGTCAGACCTGCGAGAATCAGGCGCCATCGAGCAAGACGCAGACGTCATTCTCTTTATCTATCGTGATGAGGTTTACAACGAAGATACTGAAGACAAGGGCATTGCTGAGATCATCATCGGTAAGCAACGT
Source organism: Limisphaerales bacterium (assembly GCA_051270205.1). Classification (GTDB taxonomy): domain Bacteria; phylum Pseudomonadota; class Gammaproteobacteria; order Pseudomonadales; family Azotimanducaceae; genus UBA4421. The sequence continues at coordinate 1,639 of JBNMMV010000253.1, read as the reverse complement.
AATGGTCCCATTGGCAAAGTGCGTTTGAGCTTTCAAGGCAATCTCACCAAGTTCGATAACCTCGCCCCCGACATCTACAACGATTTTAACTGAGGCAGTAGCGCACCATGGCTAAGAGTAAGGTCAAAACTGCCTATGTTTGTGGTGATTGCGGCGCGGAGCATACCAAGTGGCAAGGCCAGTGTAATACCTGTACGGAATGGAACACCCTGTCGAGGGTTAGCATTGGACCCATCAAAGAAAGGCAGGTGGGATTTGCGGGCGCTAAGGCGCAGATCAAAAAACTGGGTGCCGTAGAAGCCGAAGAAACTTCCCGAATCAGCACCACGTTTAGTGAACTTGATCGAGTGTTGGGCGGCGGCATGGTGCCCGGCTCGGTGATTCTCATTGGTGGTGATCCTGGCGCCGGTAAAAGCACTTTGTTGCTACAAGTGTGCACCCGACTGTCGAAGACCAGTCGCGTCTTATATGTCACTGGCGAAGAATCGTTACAACAACTAGCGCTGCGCGCTAAGCGACTTGATTTACCCCTAGACTACTTGGATGTCGCGGCAGAGACACGGGCAGAAGTTATCGCTGGGCACATAGAAGCGCACAAATCTGAGGTAGTCATTCTCGATTCGGTGCAGGTCATGCAAATGGAACACATCGATTCGACCCCGGGTTCGGTTACCCAAGTACGAGAAACCGCGGCCTTCTTCACGCGTCTGGCAAAACAAACCGATACCGTCATTGTTTTGGTTGGGCACATTACCAAGGAAGGTGGCTTGGCTGGTCCCAAGGTGCTCGAGCACATGATCGATTGTTTCATGATGTTAGATAGCCCAGCAGGCTCTCGCTATCGCACGCTGCGGGGCAACAAAAATCGTTTTGGCGCAGTGAACGAACTGGGCGTGTTTGCGATGACCGACAAGGGCATGCGTGAAGTCGCCAACCCATCGGCTATTTTTCTGCAACGGGGTGATGTCGACTCGCCCGGTAGCATAGCGACTGTAACCTGGGAAGGAACGCGCCCGCTTCTGGTAGAAATCCAAGCCTTGGTCGATGAAGCCGCCGCCGGTTTTCCGAAACGAGTAGCAGTAGGCTTAGACCAACAGCGTCTGGCTATGCACTTGGCGGTATTGCACCGCCATTGTGGCGTCACCCTGAGTGACCAGGACGTCTTCGCCAACGTTGTCGGTGGTGTACGCATCCAAGAAACTGGCGCAGACTTAGCCTTGTTGTTAGCAGTATTGTCCTCTTTTCGAGACCGAATTCTGCCTAGAGATTTGATTGTCTTCGGCGAACTCGGACTCACCGGCGAAGTTCGAGCGGTAGCCAACGGCCAAGAGCGACTACGTGAAGCCGCCAAACACGGCTTCAAACAAGCCATTGTTCCGTACGCTAATCGCCCGCAAGAAAAAGTGCCGAACATGATCGTCCATGGTGTCAAAAGCCTCGCCTCGGCGTTAGAAGTCTTAGCCAAGTTCTAGCTAGCTAGTTCCTGTCCCAAAAGTCACAGAGACTACCTCGACACGCTGGAAACTGGCGGGAACAACCCACGAGAAGTGCTCGCAGGCCAAACGTTGGCGGAGCTAGCCTGCGGAACTCGACCCGCCTTTTTGCGCGCAAAACGCGCAAAAAAGCTGGCACTCAGACA
>JBNMMV010000252.1:0-6345 GCA_051270205.1 Limisphaerales bacterium | reverse complement strand
CACAAAATCGGTAGCTCGCTGTTTGCCCGAAAAGACTCGCTTTTGGGCTGCGCTATTCGACTCGGCATCTGCCCTGGCTTTGAACTTTGCGCCAGCCCGGCGCCGCTCCGCGGTGCCCGTTCTCCGAAAACAAGCCCGAGCGTGAACGCTAGGTCTTTTTTCTGCGTACGGCTTGGGTTTAATGGCGCAATGTTCAAAGCCAGACCAGATACCTTGGGTAATTGCGTGATCTAAACTTGTCTTTTCGGGCAGATACTCACTAGCCGCCTTTCACTTGGTAGCCTTGGTCCTTAAAGAAGGCAACTACGCCATCGGGCTTTAAGAGATCTGTGATGGGTAGCATGGCGAAGGTTACTTCATTGTTTTCTAGCGCCAGAACCGCGGCATCGCGCCACTTTTGTTCGAGCTGATCTTCGTGGAGTAGCGATCGCAGCGTTGCGAGGTCGCCGGAAGCCCAGGCTGTTGCCCGCGCGCGCATGTCGTCTAGATCGACTTCTAACCGCTCAATGGTTTTGCGCAAACAATCGACATCGTCTAAGGACGATTTTTTGAACGCTTTGATCAACTTTCTAGGCTGTTCTATGGAGCGTTCTACTGACGTAGAAGTAACCGGGATTTTGTTTTTCTTGATCATTTTGTTGATCTTTTTGTGCACCTTGGCGTCCGGCTCTAATCCGGACTCGTCAATCGCCTTGGTGTACAACTCGGTCGCGGCAAAGATCGGACGATATTTTTCAATGCCGCGGTCAGAACCGATATACAGGGCTTTCTGGGTAAGCCAGCGTGTGTACAGTTCTGCGGGTACAACGTCCTTCAGCTTTTTCTTTTCGGGGCTGTTGCGTATTCCCCACAACAAAGGCAAGGCAAAAACCCCTTTAAATGGATTCGCGCTGACACTCACACCAGGTGATGAGATGACTTCATCGGTCTCGGCTAAGATTGCCTCAACGCTAGCGGCATCCCACTGCATCTTTTGGGGAATGGGGCTGAGCGTGCCGAAGATCCACAGTTCGTTGGCCTCCTTACTCACTCGCCACATCTTTGGTCCGGGTAGTACGCCAACCGACACGACTTCTTCGATGACATCTTAATTCAAAGAGTCCGCGGCGGCGCCGTTAAACCCTAAGGACAAAGAGATTACAAAAGTGACAATTCGAATCATCCAACACTTCCTTCACATGCGTTAAAAATAGACAGCGAGGATGACGACTAGTTCGAGATCAGCTTACTTTCCGTGATATGAACGTTGAGTAAACATATGATTCATGCGGATCTGATTAGCCAACAATGTAGTCGCAACAAGAAGCGCCGTAAAAGCCCACCAACCGCGATTCTGGCTCAACCAGAGACCTACCCCTACGAGCAGAAGCAGGACAACTGGAAGAATAGACATTACATAGTCACGCCTTGTGGCTGGGGACACGTTCGCAAAAAATTCGCGGTTATCGTCATCCTGTCGCGCGCGCTTCATGGTGACCTGGCTGATCCAAGCCATTGCAGCAAACAATAGAGCGAGCACAACGAACCACAGACCAATCTTTTCGGATCCAAGGGTGCTGATTTGGGCAAATTCTAAAATTCCAACTAGAAACGGAAACATGGCGTCTATCGTTGTGGGAACCCAACTGAACCGCAACACCAAGTCGCTATAAATCAACCACACTAAGAGAATACCCAGCAGGTTTGCCCCCAGCTGCAGCCAACCCAAAACAGCGACCAACGACCAAGAATAGAGGTCCGTCTGAGAGCTTAGGTGCGTCCACATCAACTCAAGCGCCAGCGCCTGAACAATGCTAAGCAGGGTCAGCAATACAGTTGGAAAATTGGCCTTAGCTCGACGACTCGTTTGATTATCAGCCATAATATTTTTCTTTTAACAGACAGTTCCTGGTTAAGCAGCAAGTACGCCAAACGCAAGGGTTGTTAGTATTCTCGCTGTAACTAGCAAGACGACACCAGCTCATCAAACTCGATATCAGGCCAATTTTTCTCGCCGCTCATCATCGGCACGCAATCTCTCGGTAGCTCTTTGGTGACCGTATGACCCTGCTCTAACAACGCATCAAGGAACTTGGGTAAGTGCTCCATGGCACCGGTATTTAGGTCATGCAGGACAAGCACCGTGTGTTCTTGCGAATTGATCGTTCTAAGTGCAGTTTCTACCCATCCCGTTGGGTCTACCCAATCTCGCGGAACACTGTTCCAGAGCAACACTGAATAACCTAGCGATTGAAGTTCACAAACTGCAGGCGGACTAAAGATATGCTGACCCAGATCACCACCACGACCGAAGGGTCTAAACCAACGCGGACCCCAGTCTCCAATTTCCGCACTTAATAACGCGTCCATCTCCGTCACTTCTCGCCTGGCATGCGCTAGCGATGGATCATCACCGAGCGCTGTATCGTGAGTGAAGGAGTGGTTTACCAATATATGGTCTCTGGAAAGGGTCTCTTTGGCGATGTCGACTTGCGCGTTACTCGCCTGCAGTTGCAAACCCACAACACAAAAATAGGCGGTTAGATTTCTGGCATGCAAATGTTCGAGTACCGCAGGCGTAGTCTTTGCCGTCGGGCCATTGTCGAAAGTAAGTGTGACGAGACTCATGCGTCGAATTCCTTATTCTGGTGGGCCCTCGGCGTACTGCAGGCCACCCTCAGGCAACTTCTCCCAATGTGCCTTAGAGTCCACATAGATGTGCATACCAATCTCTATGTCAGGGTTTCCGTCAACACAGCCGAGCGTAACGCCATGTACGTCGCCTTTGTAGGTTCCGCAGAGCGTCGATCCACAGCGGCTGCAAAAACTCAGTCCAAAACCTTCCTGGCCTACGTAGCTACTTAACATGGTTTCACCCGACTGCCATTCAAATGCCCCCGGCGCCACGGCCGCGTAGGCAGAGGCTTGGGCACTAAAGGCCTTGCGACAGCGCGAACAATGGCAAGAGCGACCGTCTTGCAAAGGACTTATCACCCGATAGGTAATGTCTCCGCAGAAACATGAGCCAGTAATCGAATCCATCGTCTTTCCTCTCTCTTTCGGGGACAGAACGACGTTCTGTCCCCAACTCTAGTTAGGGCTGTAACCGATCAATTTTCCAGTCAGCACCATTTCGCGTGTAGGTAAATCGATCGTGTAGCCGATTCTCTCGCCCTTGCCAAAATTCATAGTGTTGCGCGTTCACACAATAGCCACCCCAAGTCGCAGGCTTGGCAATTTGCACGCCACTGTCTCGCAAACTTGCAGCGGTTTGTTCTAAGGTTTGGCGCGAATCAATGACAGCACTTTGTTCGGACGCCGCAGCAGAAATCTGACTCTCAAGCGGTCGCGAATGAAAGTACGCCGTAGACTTAGCATCTGGCACGGCTTCGACGTGTCCAAAAATTCGCACTTGCCGTTCAAATTCGCGCCAATAAAACAACAACTGAATCTGCGGGTTGATCGCTAGCGCTTGGCCCTTACCGCTGCGAAAGTCTGTATAGAAAACAAACCCGTCAGCATCGTGATGTTTTAGCAAAACGATACGTGCTGCAGGTTTCCCCTCGCCATCGGCAGTCGCCACGGTCATGGCCGTGGCATCTGTCAGCTCAGCAGTTTGTGCATCGTTCAGCCACAGACTAAATAATTCAAGCGGATCGGCTGTGAGGTCTGCTCTTGTCAGTTGACCCTTGTCATATTCGCGTCGCACGTCACCGTGATTATCTGTCATCTTTCTCTCAAGTCTCGTTCGCACTCTCTGCCGGGACGCTCTGGTAATTCCATAGCGGTGTGAAGAACATACCGTAGGCTGCTAGTACCACTGACACCAACATTGCTGGTAAAAGCGCTTCTAACGTCCCTATCCTCTCAATGATAATACCTAGGACGATAGCGCCAATAGGGGCACTGCCGACCATGGAGACACTGAACACTGACAAAATTCTACCTCGATACTGCTCTTCTGCTGACTCCTGCACAATCATACGAGCAAGATTAGAAGTGATGCCCATGTTCATTCCCCAAAGGAATGTGCCTAACACCAGAAGCCACAGGTCACCTTCGACAAACAACATAACCAACACAATAATGCGGCTCAACTGCAAGGTGAGATAGACTCGCCCTGGCCGCAGCAATGGCGTAAACCGCAGAAGTAAACTATTGGCGACAACCGCACCACCAAAAAACACTGCCATCAAACTCGAAAGTAGTACGGCGTCTCCGGCATAGACCCTTTTCACTATAAACGGGAACACCGTCATGAAACTACCGGCATTGAAGATGGTGGATATGAAGTTAATGATCAGCACATTGCGGATCACCACACTTTTCCAAGTGGCCTCAAATCCTTTGCGAATTTGCGCCAAAGGTGATGTCGTTACCGCCACCGGCGAAGGCTGACTGTTTATATAACGCATCGCCCAGGCAGCGCCAACAAAACTAAAAGCTTGGAACATTAAAACTAAGGCCAAGCCAATGCGGTCTAATTGGCCTGCTAAGGTCAATCCTACAATCTGCACGAGAAAACCAATCGCGGTGGCTGCGGTAACACCCTGCTGCAGGCGGTTTTGGGTGATGCGATTCAGAATAGCTTGTTGCGGCGGCGTAGACATGGCCTGCACCACACTGACACCTAATCCCCATATCAACACTGACCAAACTTGGAAACCACCGGCAAGGTCAGCCATGGCTAGAAAAATGGGGAAAACTGGGGCGACCAGGTAGATAAAGATGAGCAGGCGTTTGGGATCGTGACTATCGGAGCGCGCACCACCCCACAACATGAAGAATATGGAGGGCACACCAATTAGGGCTTGTAAGAACCCTACTTCATCCGCAGGCAGTTCGAGTATGCCGATCAGCGACCAACTCAAAAGCAGTTGCTGCATGGCAAGCGCAAGCCCGGAAAAACCGGTGTTACCGAGGTAGGCTCTAAATTGCGCGTTCTGCCACATGCGTGGTGCCGACTCCAAACCCAAGAGTATCCCAGGAAGCCATATTGATGGATACTTTGACTATGAGTGATTTAAGCCCTGGCGATGTCTATGAAGACCAAGATTTCTCCAATCAAGACTTTTCCAAACAGGATCTAACGGATTGCGAGTTTACTCACTGTGATTTCCGAGGCACCCAATTTCGTGGCGCAGATCTTTCCGGTTCCGCCTTTTTACGCTGCGAGTTCAACGATTCAGGGAGCGAAAACGCAGCTGACTTCAGCCACGCAAAATTGCGCGAAGCATCCTTCGATCAATGCAATCTCACGATAGTCGAATTTACCGGTTGCCGAGGCTACGGGTTGAGATTCAACGGCTGTCAAATGCAGGGCTCCGATTTCGCCAAGTCAGACTTTCGCCTGCCAGTAGCCGATGCCGACTTAGTCGAACTTGTCATCACCGACTGCAACTTGTCGTTCGCCAATCTAGGCCACAACTTTCTAAAAGAAGCCACACTAACCAACAACCGCATGTTGGAGTGCTGTCTGGATTACTGTGATTTGCGAGACGCCGACCTGAGCGGCAGCGAGCTACACGGAATAAGCTCGGTAGGCGTAAGCCTTGCGGGTGCCGATCTACGCGGTGCGGATTTCAGCCAGTTAGACCCACGCCAGGTGGATCTAACCGGTACTAAAATCTACCAAAGCCAGAGCTTCGTGTTACTCGATGCCCTTGGCATTATTGTAGAAGCGGACCCTTAGCCCCGAACTGCTACTTAATAGCTAACAGTTCGACTTCAAAGACCAAGGTCGTGTTGGGTCCAATGGCACCACCGGCACCACGTTCGCCGTAAGCCAGATCAGACGGAACCACCAACTTCCACTTCGAGCCAATGGCCATCAGTTGTAATGCTTCGGTCCAGCCTTTAATTACGCCTGAGACGGGGAAAGTTGCAGGCTCTCCTCGGTCTACAGAACTATCGAAAATCGTGCCGTCCATTAATGTGCCGTGATAGTGGGTTTCCACCGTATCGTCTAACGTCGGCTTTGCACCCGCGCCCTCAACCAGCACTTCGTACATCAACCCAGAAGGTAATGTAGTAACGCCGTCTTGCGCCGCGAAAGCCTCTCTAAACGCCTTGGCATCGCCATCAGCGGCATCAGCCGCGACCTGGGCTTTTGCCTGCACAGCGGCAGAAATGGCGGTAAAGAGTTGTTCGCGCTGATCTTCTGGTACCGCAGATGGATTCGTATCAGCAAAGTCCTTAACGCCTTGCGCGAACGCTTGGAGGTCTACCACTTCCTGAGTTTGCTGCACAATGCCCTTTGCTTGATCGTAGCCAATGAGATAGCTGCCTCGCTCAACATCAGTAGTAAGTGCAGGTTTGTTGTCTTCTTCTTTTTTTGCAGGTTCGCTCACGGCACTTTCACACGCG
>JBNMMV010000251.1:0-6349 GCA_051270205.1 Limisphaerales bacterium | reverse complement strand
GGCCTGCGGCGATTCCGGCTGTCTGTAAGCGCTGAGAAATTTCGTGTTTGTTGGTACCCGTAGTTAGCGTGGTCAGGGCGTCATCTATTTCTGATTCGATTTCCCGTCGCCCATCAAGGTTCAAATCGGTGGGGAACTGGGTGCCAACTTCTTCGTTGAGTAACGCGGCCAGCTTCTGCCAGTGGCTTTGTTGCTGACAGGCTATGGCGACCCATTGATCATCTCCCTGACAACGGTAAACGCCGTGCGGCACCATGCCAGGATGGCGGTTACCCCAGGTCTCTACCGGGTTACCTAGTTGTCGGTCTATTAACCAGGGACCGTTATAGTTGACGCCGCCTTCATGTAACGACATCTCTATACGGCACCCTTGGCCTGAATCTCTCTTGTGTCGCAATGCTTGGGCAACGGCTGCAAAGGCATGGGTAGCGGATATGGGGTCCATTAGGGCCATGGCAGTATTTTTGGGGTCATCGGCATGATAGCCAAGCACATCTGTAAGACCCGACATCGCTTCAACCGTTGGTCCGAAGGCCACACGCTGGGCCAGAGGTCCGGAATTTCCAAAGCCCGGCATACTGACGTTGATGATGTTGGGGTTTGCCTGCAGAAGAACGTCGTTGCCCAAACCCAGCCGATCCATGGCGTTGGCGGAAAAATTCTCGATCACAACGTCGGCTACGGCCACCAATTGCAGAAATACAGCTTTTCCTGCCGCTGTTTTTAGATCAACGCTCAGTCCCCGTCGATTGCGCATCAACTTGACGAATATTGCGTTGGTGTTCCATGGGTCTTCACCTGCAGCACTGCCAAGCCAACCGCCCAAAGGCGCATAGGGGAAGATTTGCGGACCACGCCCCATGGGCGGCTCAATGCGGACCACTTCGGCCCCCAGATCAGCCAGAAAACGAACCGCAAGCGGACCTGCCCAGACATGGGTTAAGTCCAAAATACGGGCACCGTTGAGCGGCCCTTTCGGCTGTCTTTTAACCATCGGCAAACTCCGCAGCCTGAACTGCCCATCCCGCTCGAGGCTCGTCAGAAGTACGATAGGGCAGACCCGGGCTTTGCACCTTGCCGCCAGCGGATGAGGTTATCTCCTCCCAAAAGCCCCGCTCCAAAAGGTGGGGCTCCGCCAAGACATCATCTAACGTTCGTACCACACCCAGCGGCACGCGACACTGCTCGGCACGTTGTTCAATTTCAGCTTTGGTAAGTAATTTAAAAGCACCGGCAATGGCCGACAGAAGTGCCTCGCGGTAAAGCATGCGCCCATCGTTTGTTTGAAATCGTTCATCAATAACCAGTTCAGGCAGCTCGATGAGCGCTAAAAACGGATCCCAGAAGTTCGGCACAATATTGATATATACCCAGCCGTCTGCACACTTAAACAAGTCGCTGGGCGAGACGAACCAGAAATCACTGCCATGGCGTGAACGTATTTGCCCGGCGCAATGCCAGCGTACGGTCGTAAACTGGGAAAGGGACATTAACGTTTCAAACATGCCGATGTCGATAAGGTCACGACGATCTTCCAGCACCGATGCCTGCACAGCACCGTAGGCGAGGGTGCCGGATTGAAACTCAAGATAGTGGCCGGGCAACGTCAACGGCGCTTTATCGGCATCACCCATAATCTGAGTATATCCACCCATTGCTAATAGCGTACTGGGTGTCGCCTGCCAGTTTCGTTTAGGTCCGGTCAAACCAAAGGGCGATATGACCGCATGGCGTTTGCCCTTACACATGCCCGCAAAACCGTCATATTGCTGTGCACTGTCGACTTCAAAAACCACCACATCAGCCGCTTGAATTAGATCGGTAAGCAGACGCTCACCGACGCTGGCGACACGCCGCTTACCCGCGTGCAGATAAGTTTCCATGGCTTCATAGGATGCCCAGCTTGGCTTTTCCGAAGTCGGCTCGATCCGCACAACATCTGCGCCATCTCGGACAAACAAGCGGCCGGCATAGCCGGCTGCGTATCCGCCTATCTCAATGACTTTAAGGCGTTCAACCAACTCACTCGCCTTCCAAACGACTTTGCACCCTGCGCATGCCGCCCAACCATCTGTCCAGGTCCGTGTTTTTCCGGTCCATCCAGGTCTGAGCGAGTTCGTCAGTGAGAATCAGAAAACGTTCCTCGGCAATGGCATCGATGACTTGCTGCGCCACCTCTTCCGGCTCCTTTATTGGGCCAAGCACTTCATTGGTGTCCGCATCTACGTTTCCTAGCATAGGCGTTCTCACACCCAGTGGTGCTAACAAGGAGGTACGAATCCCCTTGTCGTGATAAGTAATGGCCATCCATTCAGCAATGCCAACAACCGCGTGCTTGGTGGCGGCATAAGTGAGATTGCCGTGGGTGGTTAAAATGCCTGCCATGGAAGCGGTATGCAAAATATAACCAGATTGCCGCTCCAACATACTAGGCAACACAGCGCGGACGGCATAAACGTGCGCCATGACATTAATTTCCCACTGGCTCTGCCAAACCTCAATAGGCGTATCCAACGGATTGCCGCCTGTCGCGACGCCTGCGTTGTTGAACAACACATCCACCTCGCCGAGGTTGTCACGTACTTCCGCCACCATATCGTTTACTGAGGCTTCCTGGCCGACATCACAACTCACCGCCAGACCACCAATGTCGGCGGCGACTTGGCCAGCCCCATCTGCGTTCAAATCGACTACCGCGACGCGCGCACCTAGGCGAGCCATCGCTTCACAGGTGGCTTTACCGATGCCACTGGCGCCGCCGGTGACAATGACTACTTTGTCTTTTAAATCCATCTTTGCCTCTCCTTTCTTAGAATTTTAGCTCTGCGGGTCATACAACAAACGCCCTCGACTGCGACGTTCAAATAAATCCAATAATGCTTGAGGTAGATCGCTACTACCAACTACCCGATCAATCAGTGGATGGATCTTGTCCTCTCGAGCAAGATCATAAAGCACTTCATAGCATTGTTTAAACGGCGCGCTATCCTTCTGCCGATAGCCGCCCATATGCACACCGACAAGATCATAATTTTTGACCAACGTGTGGTTTAACGCCGCACTTGGAATATTACCGCTGGCAAAACCAATAATCAGTAACCGCCCTTCCCACGCTACTAAGCGGCGCGCGACATCAAAATATTTGCCGCCAACAGGATCGTAAACGACATCGACACCTCGGCCATGGGTCAACGTCATTACCTGGTCATACCAATCTTCCGACTCGTAGTCGACAAATTCATCTGCGCCCAAACCTAAGCAGGCATCGCGCTTTGCGCCAGAGGCTGCAGCAACCACCCAACAACCATGCACCTTTGCCAGATCGACAGCCGCAGAACCGACCCCACCTGCGGCAGCTAGGACCAATACGGTTTCGCCAGGCTGCAAGTGCCCCCGCAAGTGCAGACCAAACCAAGCGGTGCCGTAGGCCACATGCATAGCAGCTGCGGTAGTTGAAGATACGTTGTCATCAATGAGGGTTGCCTGTTCGGTGAGAACCGCCGCCTCTTCAGCAAAGGCACCCCAGCGGCCCACAGTGGGTCCCACAACTCGAGCGCCAACGGGGATGTCCCCAGTGCTTTTAATCACTGTACCCGCAGCGCCCATCCCAGGCGTGAACGGTGGATCCAATTTAACCTGGTACTTGCCCTGACACTGCAAGATATCAGCAAAGTTTAGATCGGCAGCCTCAACTTGTATGACGACGCGATTATCGTTGGGTTCCGGACCCTCGTGTTCTACCTGGGTCATGTGTTCCCATGGGTCTCCAAGTTGCTGCATTTGCCAAGCGCGCATCCCGCCTCCAAAACAATTTGTTGAAAGTCTAAGCTTGAGTTATAACAGGTTTCGACTCAAGAAATGACTCAACACATGCAACAACACATCGATGAACTGGAAATGAAAGCCGCCTTTCAAGAACAGGTTATCCAAGACTTAAACGACGAGTTAATTCGGCATGGAACGCGAATTACGCAACTGGAGCAGCAAATGACTCGCCTCATAGAAAATGCCCAGAATCCGGAAGAGAAGACCGACCCGACCGACGAACGTCCACCACACTACTAGCCTCCTCGATACTCGAAACCTCCTTATGAATCGAGCGGAAACATCTGCCCTTTGGCGGTTAGCCTTGCCCCTCATTGGTGCGCAAGTCGCCCAAATGGGTATGTTGCAGGACGTAACGCCAACCGTTTCTCAACTACACGGTGCCAGGCGCTTATTAGATGTGGGTGAAGTCATACGCTAGGGATTATGGTTGGCACTCATCGGCGGCATCATCGCTTCCTGGATATTACGCCACATTGGCCCTATCAAACAGATGTTCATTCGCTGCGTCATCTGACAATGCCTGCGGCTGACCGCTGTAGACTTCTGCCAACCAGGCTAGCCGTTGTGTCTTAACATCTTCAGTCATGCAAAGTTCTCTCTAGGCAAACTGGTTGTACGCCTCACTTTCGAATTCATAGAAAGCTTCCAGGCTCGGTGCATCTCCAAATGGCAAAACCTGGGTTAGAAAGACGCCAGCTAAATCCGATTGATGATCAATCCAAAAGAAACTATTCGCCAAACCCGCCCACATCAGCGTGCCAGCCTGACGACCCGTCGCACACGCTGTTTCGCTGATTTGAAAGGTGAGCCCCCAACTCTTTTCCTCACCAGCAAAAAATTCCGCATCGGAACTCAGGTGAGGTACTGAAGACTTTAGCGGAACAACCCTGAGGTCACCCATTTGGTTTTGCGCCATGAGTTTCACCGTTTCAGATTCTAAAACCCGCACATCGTCCAGTTCACCAAAACCCAGGATCATTCTTAGAAAACGAGAATAGTCCTGCACTGTTGATAGCAAACCACCACCACCCGCTTCAAACTCTGCTGGTGGACCGGCCTTACTGGCCACAACAGGCGGGGCAACTAACTTACCCTCTGCGTTCCGATGCAAGATTTTGGTCATGCGAGTCAACATCGCTTCAGTGGGTTTAAACCCCGTGTCGAACATCATAAGCGGCTTGAAAATGTGCTGTTCACAGTATTGTCCTAAGGTTTGTCCGGAAATGGCTTCGACCATTTGACCCGCCCAGTCTATGCCTATGCCATATTCCCAACGAGCCCCTGGATCAAACATCAACGGCACCTCTAGTGCAGCTTTCAGGCCAGTACCAAGGCTGGGTATCTTAGTGCGTGATGAATAGGTCCGAAATTCGCCATTCCAAATGTCATAAACGAAACCAGATGAGTGGGTGAGCAAGTTACGTAGTGTCACCGGTGTTCGCGGTGCGCGCAGTTGCGGGTTGCCAGCCTCGTCATAGCCGGTCAACACTTGCACCTGTGCAAGGTAGGGGCATACGTCACCCGCTGGCGCATCCAGGTCTAAAAGCCCTCTTTCCACGAGCTGCATAGCGGCGGTGCCAGTAAGGGCTTTGGTCATGGACATAATCGCACCGACACTGTCTAGCGCCATCGGTCTACTGATCCCATTGTCGTCAGAAGAGATGTCGCCAACGGCGCCGCCATAGAGTTCGCCAACGCTGTCACAGACCATCGCTGCGACAATCTTAAGGTCGCCTGATTCGGTGTATTTACTCAGTACTTTATTGATCGCGTCGCTCGCGATTGCTCGGCGCGCGGTGTCTCGGTTTCTATCGGTCATCTATCTCTCGACCTCTTTTTTGGGCTTAGCCCTAGTCTAACCAAACTTTCGAGCCCGAAGCCATCTTTAGCAAACCAGGTGGTTATAGTAAGGTCGATGGCATATTGAGAAGACATGTTAATAAGGAGAGGGACATGAGCTGGGAAAAAGAAGTAGAAGAACTAAAGCTGCGCCAGCACCTTGCCGCGCAGATGGGTGGCGAAGAAGGCATTGCGCGTCAGCGCTCTCGGGGGAAACTCACGGTCAGGGAACGCATCGCAGGTATTGCAGATGACGGTTCGTTTAGAGAGTTTATGGGGCTCGTCGGCGATTCCCAGTATAACCAAAGTGGTCTAGAGTCGTTCACACCTAAGGCCAGCGTCGAAGGTACTGCCCGCTTGAATGGCTCTAAAGTGGTGATTAGTGCCAGCGACTTTACAGTGCGCGGGGGTTCCGGCGGCAGCCGCGGCGGGCTTGGTCAGGAACTGCCGGCCAACATTCGAGCGCGGGAATGGAAAATACCGTACGTACGTCTCTTAGATGCAGCGGGTGGCAGCGTCCGTTCGTTTGAAGAAATGGGCCGCACCTATCTACCTGACGGCAATCTGTGGTCGGCGGTGGATGTAGAACTTTTAAGCACGGTACCCGTAGTATCTGCTGTTTTAGGCTCGGTCGCGGGACTGCCCGCCATCAATGCCTGTTTTTCGCACTTTAACCTCATGC
>JBNMMV010000250.1:0-6359 GCA_051270205.1 Limisphaerales bacterium | reverse complement strand
CAGATGCCAAAATCAAAACGCGTAACTATACGGGCAAGGCGACTTTTCTTGATCAGATTTTCACAAGTCTCTACACCGTGCTATTTGGGTTCGCGGTCGCGTCTGTTATAGCCGTGCCTCTGGGGGTGATTTGTGGGCTTAGCGAAAACATCTATCGTGCTCTCAATCCAATCATTCAGACTTTCAAACCGGTGTCGCCGCTGGCCTGGCTACCGTTGGTGACGATGGTGGTTTCGGCCGTTTATGTTTCGGAGGATCCGATGTTCGAGAAATCCTTCTTAACCTCGGCCATCACCGTGGCTTTGTGTTGCCTTTGGCCCACGGTGATCAATACCACCGTTGGCGTTGCTGGGCTTGATAGGGAACTGGTGAATGTTGGCAAGGTGATCAAGTTATCGCCGCTCACCAACGTGATAAAAATCGTACTGCCCTCTTCACTACCCATGATCTTCACTGGCTTACGTTTATCTTTAGCCACGGGTTGGATGGTGCTTATTGCGGCAGAGATGCTGGCTCAAAACCCTGGTTTAGGAAAGTTCATTTGGGATGAGTTCCAAAATGGATCAAGCGATTCTTTGGCCCGAATCATGGTGGCAGTACTCACCATTGGACTCATCGGGTTCTTGTTAGACAGGGTCATGTTGTACGCCCAGGGACAGCTCAGTTGGGATAAACAAGCAGTACTTAGATAAGGAATTGTAGTGAATAACTTTCTAGATATCAGTCAGATACATAAAACCTTCAAAACAGATTCCGGTCAGTTTGAAGCACTACGTAATGTCGATCTTAAAATTCAAGAAGGCGAGTTTGTGTCACTTATCGGTCATTCCGGGTGCGGTAAGTCCACTGTGCTGAACATTGTCGCTGGGCTGACGGATGCCTCCAGAGGTGGTGTTATTTTGGACGGTCGTGAAATTCAGGACCCAGGTCCTGATCGCGCTGTGGTGTTTCAAAACCATGCCCTTATGCCCTGGTTGAGTGTTTATGGCAACGTTGAACTAGCAGTAAAAGCGGTTTTTAAAGGCAAAAAATCGAAAGCTGAAATGCGCAGTTGGATTATGCATAACCTCGAACTGGTCAGCATGACTCACGCAAAAAACAAGTTACCCGCAGAAATTTCAGGCGGCATGAAACAGCGAGTGGGCATTGCCCGGGCGCTGGCCATGCAGCCCAAGGTGTTGTTGATGGACGAACCGTTCGGCGCATTGGATGCCTTGACCCGAGCGCAACTGCAGAACAGTACGATGGCGATTCATCAAGAGCTGGGTAATACCGTGATTATGATTACCCATGACGTTGACGAAGCGGTGTTGTTATCGGATCGAATCGTCATGATGACAAACGGACCTGCCGCGACCATCGGTCAAATTGTCGACGTGGATTTACCACGGCCTCGCAACCGGGTAGCACTCGCCGAGGATCAAAAATACAACCATTGCCGAAAACTAGTACTGGATTTCCTCTACGCAGAACATAGCCATGGGGATGCTGAACCTGAACCTGGTGAGCCGAACACGGCATCTATCTCGCCGAATCAATCGAAAGCAGCTTAGAGCGGTGTCGTGCGATCTTTTGATTATCGGCGGTGGGATGGCGAGCGCCCGTTTGGTGCAAGGCTTGTCTAAGCATCGTTATCCCTATCGGGTAACCGTCATTAGCGCAGAACACACTTTTGGCTACAACCGAGTGTTGCTGCCTGATTTGTTATCTGGCCACTGCGCCATGAATGATCTGCTTGGGCGCGGCGTAGAAGGTCGCTCAGAAGGTCAGCTTAATCTTGATTTGAAGTGTGGCGTGGAGGTCGAGAAGGTCGACCTGCAAAACAAGTTGGCGTATCTGAGCACAGGAGATTGCCTTGGCTACAAACAATTGGTTTTTTCAACCGGGTCGAAAGTGAATGCCCCAGCCATGCCTGGCATCGGTCTCGGCAATGTTCTCGAACTGCGTTGTCTTGAGGATGTTCACACGCTTCAGGGTTTGGTTAAGCACGCAGCGAAAGTCACCGTATTGGGTGGCGGACTGTTAGGTCTCGAAGCGGGAAAGGCGTTACTGCAGCAAGGGCTGCAGGTCAGTGTTGTGCATCGCGGATCTCATTTGATGAATCGCCAGCTAGACCAAAAAGGTGCCGAGCTTCTGCAACGCAAGCTTATGGCCCAGGGGTTCAAGTTTGAACTCGGCCGTTCTGTGGTTGAAGTTAAGGGTCAAACCCAGGTGCGGTCGGTTGTTTTGGATGATGGGACTGAACACTCTGCGGATATTTTGTTGTTGGCCACGGGGGTTCAAGCAAGTGATGCCCTGGCGGTTTTCGCGGGGCTTGAGTGCGATCACGGAATTAAAGTCAACGATCAACTTAAGGCCAGTCTACCAGACGTTTTTGCATTAGGTGAATGCGCGAAGGTAAGCGGCACCCATCATTGCCTGGTGGAACCTGTGTTTCATCAGGCAGATGTGTTGGCCGATAACTTGTGTGGTGGCAACGCAAGGTGTGATTTTCCAGCGCCATCAACACGATTGAAAATTAGTGGTGTGGAAGTTTTTTCAGCAGGCGATGTTTCAACGCAAGATCCAGAACCCGATAACGAGGTCAGTGTTGTCAGCGACGATGTTTATCGGCGTCTGCTGTTTCGTCAGCAGGTGCTGTATGGCGCGGTATTGGTAGGAGATTCTCTTGGGGCAGCAAAGATTCATCAATCAATAGGCGAACGAATCTCCCCCAGGGACCGAGAACAACTGGCGTTTGGACTATAAATGAACAGGAAAGGGTAACCATGAAGACATCAGACGTAGTCGTAATCGGTAACGGTATGGTGGGGCATCATTTTGTGCAGACACTGCACGAACTGGACCCATCTCTTTCTGTTTCAGTTTTTGGTGAAGAGCCTAGACCAGCTTATGACAGGGTTCATTTGTCTGAGGTATTCGGCGAAAAATCAGCGGATGAATTAGCGCTCACCAGTGCTGAGGCGTACCGAGCGATGGGCGTTGACGCAAACTTCGGTATTGCTGTCAGTGCAGTGGATACTGCCGCCAAACAGATCACGACCAGTGCCGGTGATTCAATGGGTTATGAAACCCTGGTGTTCGCCACAGGCTCCTACCCATTTGTGCCGCCAATTGCGGGTAACGATCATCCGAAGTGCTTGGTGTACAGAACCATCGAAGATCTAGATAGCATTCAGCAGGCCGCCCGTGGCGCCACAAGCGGTGTGGTTATTGGTGGAGGCCTGCTTGGGCTTGAATGCGCAAATGCGCTCAAAAACCTAGGCCTGACACCTCATGTAGTGGAGTTTGCGGCAGGGCTTATGGGGGTTCAGTTAGATCCCGAAGGCAGTCGTGTACTGCAGGATCATGTCGAGAATCTTGGCGTGCAAGTTCATACGTCAATGGCCACAGAAAGCATCGTTGAATTGGATGATGGTCGCCTGCAATTGAATTTTTCAGACGGTAGTACTCTGGCGACCGACCTGGTTGTGTTCTCCGCTGGCATCAGACCCCAGGATCAACTTGCCGGTGACGCTGGACTCACCCTAGGTGAGCGCGGCGGCATAGTGATCGATGATGGCTGTGGTACCAGTGATCCGAGCATTCTGGCCATTGGTGAATGTGGCTTGTACGACAATAGAATCTTTGGTCTGGTGGCACCAGGTTATCGGATGGCGGAAGTTGCTGCTGCTTCTATTACGAAGGGGACCATGCAGTTCACCGGTGCTGATATGAGCACCAAACTCAAACTGTTAGGGGTCGAGGTCGGCTCAATCGGCGATGCACACGGCACAACTGAAGATTCGTTGACCTATACCTATCACGATCCTGTGCGGAAATTTTACGCTCGAATGAATGTCGACGCAGCTTGCAAGAAGGTGCTCGGCGCCGTGCTGGTGGGCGACTGTTCGAGTTATGACACGTTGCTGCAATATTATCTCAACGATATCACCTTGCCGGATTCTCCTGAGAGTTTGCTGCTACCTGCAGTTGACGGTGCAAATGCGTTGTCGTCGGACTTGTTACCTGCCAGTGCAACGATTTGTTCTTGCCACAATGTATCGAAAGGCGCGATCGTCGGCGCTATCGATTCGGGATGTTTGAGCCTAGCGGCGTTAAAAGTCGATACCAAAGCCAGTACCGGCTGTGGCGGTTGTGCTGCGCTACTGAAATCCGTATTTGATGATGAGCTTGAGTGTCGTGGCATCGAGGTAGATCAATCCATTTGCGAACACTTTGCCCATACTCGCCAAGAGCTGTTTCACTTTTGCCAGGTTGAAGGGATCGGTGACTTTAAGGCTTTGCTGAGTGCCCATGGCACGGGACGAGGCTGTGATATTTGTAAGCCTGCTGCCGCTTCAATATTTGCGTCGTTATACAACGAGCACATTTTGCAACAAGAGCGCGCGGGATTGCAGGATACTAACGACTATGTAATGGCGAACATTCAAGTTAACGGAACCTATTCCGTGGTGCCAAGAATCCCCGGCGGCGAAATCACGCCGGACAAATTGATTGCGATTGGTGAAGTTGCCAAGAAGTACGACTTGTATACGAAGATTACAGGTGGCCAAAGGATTGATTTGTTCGGTGCCGAGCTACACGAACTGCCATTAATCTGGGAAGAGTTGATCGAAGCCGGTTTAGAGACTGGCCATGCCTACGGTAAGGCGCTGCGTACGGTGAAATCTTGCGTTGGCAGTAACTGGTGCCGATATGGTGTGCAAGATTCAGTGAGCATGGCCTTGAGCCTCGAAAATCGATACAAGGGCTTGCGCTCCCCACACAAAATAAAATTTGGTGTTTCTGGTTGTACCCGTGAGTGCGCAGAGGCGCAAAGCAAAGATGTGGGTGTGATCGCGACTGAGAACGGTTGGAATTTGTTTGTCGGCGGTAATGGCGGTATGCGGCCACGGCACGCTGAACTGTTTGCCACTGACCTTGATGACGCGACATTGATTCAGTACATAGACCGTTACTTGATGTTCTACGTGCGCACGGCGGATCGCCTGCAGCGAACCGCGGTTTGGATGGAATCATTAGAAGGCGGCTTGTCTTATGTTCAGGACGTTGTGATTCGAGACAGTCTGGGTCTGTGTGCAGAACTCGAAGTGCAGATGCATAAGGTCGTTGATACTTACCAGTGTGAATGGAAAACCGCGATCAATGACCCTGAGATGCGCAAGCGCTTTCGGCAGTTTGTGAATGCCGATGACTCAGATCCAGCAGTCACTTTTGTTCAGGAGCGTGGCCAGCGCCGGCCTACCAATAAGCTTGATGAACTCAAACTCATTACCAAGGTGGGATGACAATATGACAATCTCCCAACAAGTACGCCACGAAGCTTGCGCCATATCAGATTTAGCACCTAACGCTGGGGTTGCTGTGCGCATCTCCAATCGCCAGATTGCTTTGTTCTATTTGCCTGACGAGACACCCTGTGTTTATGCCATCGACAATTATGACCCAATATCTGAAGTGAACGTTTTGTCCCGAGGCATTGTCGGCGATAAACAAGGTGAACTGGTTGTGGCTTCGCCAATTTATAAACAGCATTTCAGTCTGGTATCCGGCCAGTGCCTTGAAGAGGAGGGCGCTGGGGTGAAGTCCTACCCCGTTGCGCTTGAAGGGGACGCAGTATTTCTATGGCTGTGACCACTAGCTGCACCATTAGCGGCACTATTAGCAGCACCACCTGCCCTTATTGCGGCGTTGGTTGTGGCGTGCTTGCATCGGTAAGCGACAATGAGTTAATCGCCGTTACCGGTGACCCGGCTCACCCTGCGAATCATGGTCGGCTTTGCGTCAAGGGTTCAACCTTGGTTGCGACTCAAAGCCATGAAACCAGACTGTTGCAGCCAATGGTTGATGGAATCGAGGCCGATTGGGATACGGCGATCACAGAGGTTGCCGGTCGCTTCCAGAAAACCATTGAACAGTTCGGCCCAGATTCTGTTGCGTTCTACCTCTCCGGGCAATTGTTGACTGAAGACTACTATGTCGCAAACAAACTAATAAAGGGGTTTATTGGTAGCGCAAATGTCGATACCAATTCACGTCTCTGCATGGCATCTGCGGTGGCGGCCCATAAGCGTGCCTTCGGTGAAGATGTTGTCTGCTGTGACTATAGCGATCTTGATGTCGCCGATCTTATCGTATTGGTTGGCTCAAACGCCGCCTGGGCGCACCCGGTTGCGTACCAGAGAATGGTGCAGGCGGTGGAATCCAGAGGCGCTGAAATCGTGGTGATTGATCCCAGGGTAACCAGTACCTGCGATATCGCAGAACTACATCTACAAATCAAACCAGGCTCTGACACCGTGCTCTTTAATGGTTTGTTGACCTACCTAAATCAAAATTCGCTCTGTGATCTCGAA
>JBNMMV010000249.1:0-6361 GCA_051270205.1 Limisphaerales bacterium | reverse complement strand
TCGACGCCGTGTGGGCTTGTCCTGGTTGCGAACTCTCAACATCTTCCAAGCCAGTAGAAACGCGGAGGTTGATTAGGGGAAGAGATACGCAAAGTCTTATCCAAGTTTGGTTAGCCTCGCTTGACGACAAGTCCACTCACTGTTGGTTTGAGCGGGGTGTTGCGTCGACCGGTTGAAACGGCACGCAGAAGCAGACAAAATAGTGGGTGGCTGAAATCGGCTGCCAAAAACTTCCATTCCATATATCGCTTCTTTCGAGACCAGCCTATTGGTGTTCCAACTCGCGCCGTTATACTGACGGCTGTATGAAATCGGAGTAGTGATGTGACTTGGGAATCTATTGGGGCAATCGGGGAAGTAGCATCAGCGTTCGCGGTCCTAATCACGCTAATTTATCTCGCCAGGCAAGTCGGGCAGAATTCCCGCCAGCAGAAAATAGAAAGCAGTCGAGCAACTAGCGAAGAATTCAATCGCCTAAATAGTATCTTCTACGACACTGAAAAAGCAGGCATGGTCGCTCGTGCATTTGACGACTGGACGCAGGCCTCCGTCGAAGAGCAGGTAGTGGCGCAAACGTTCCTGATGCGATACACCCAACATATGCAATTGTTGTTTGAGATGCACGATGCCGCAGTCGTGTCCGAATCAGTTTACCTGGCCGAGAGAGGGACATTGCTTGCAACGCTTTCTACTCCTGGAGGAGCAACGTGGTGGAAGACAAGTCAAGTAATGTACTCACAGCCGTTCGTTGAATCAGTCAAGCTGGGACTTGAATCTGGTGATCACCCTCACTTCCTCGAGGTGATGCCGTGGTTCGATGCTACACGTTGGCCGCGTATTTCGTTGTCTGACTGACCCATGTTCGCACTAAAAAACTTAGGGGCTGATTGATCGGCACTTTCTACGTTCGGATAAGTTGACAAAATCACCAATCAGCGTCTGCCAATCGCTTAGACAGTGTTTTGAGTGCCATTCCTTTGTTAGCTAATTTCCACGCAACAAAGTACTCCGGGTTGAAACTGTCTATTTCAAGTTGAACCAAGACACCGCTGTCTAAGTAACGTTGGATTCGATGGCGCGGTAGATGGGCTATTCCGAGGCCTGAGACCACGGCCTCTACTTTCTGATCCACGGTCTGAACATACAGAACATTGCTGCTGCCAATGCTCAGGCCCACACTTCTTACAACGTTCAGCAACGACGTATCGTGCGATACCACGCGCCGAAGATTGGCCAACTCTGTTGCTAAAACTTTCGGATCTAACGCAGATTTCGCGAACGGATGCCGGGTTCCGATGACCGGCAGTAGGTTACTGTGACCTATCGAGAGTGCTCGATACCCCCGCTTTAACGGAACCGGGGCTGGCACGCCGACAAGGAGGTCCACACGATCGTGTTCAAGCGCCTCCCATCCCCCGTTAAGAACACATTCGGTGACGTCTATTTCCAAACCCTCATGCTCGGCAAGAAAATCAGCAATGACCTGGAAGAAGACGGAGTAATCTACAACCGATTCAACGGCAACCTTGAGTCGAGGTTCCCAACCCGTAGCAACCTCTTTGGTCTTCTCAGCCAACTCAGCCGTGGCATTCAGAATCTTCCGCCCCTCCTCCAACAGGAATCGGCCCGCAGGTGTGAGTACCGATCGGCGTCCATCGCGTCGAAAGATCGCAAAACCAAATTGATCTTCGAGCTTTTGTACGCCATACGAGAGTGCTGAGGTTGCCTTGTCGATCTCTTCAGCCGCCTTAGCAAAGCTGCCACGTCGCTCGATTGCGTCCAGCATGATAAGCGCTTCTAGCGTGATGGGGTTTTTAGCGCTGACTTGACATCTCCATTGTTCTAATTATTAGAACATATTTAACTATTTTCTCATCTTACTCCCAAAACGGTGATCCGTATACTGCACGCCATACACACATCAATGAGTGAGGAAACAACCATGAACCAGTTAATAAACACAACAATTTCCCCGGTCCCAGGACTAGATGCCACTCCCATTCGAGTCGCGGCCGGGGTCCTATTCGCCGCCCATGGCGCACAAAAACTGTTCGGTTGGTTTGGTGGTTATGGCTTAGAAGGTACCGCAGGGTGGATGGCATCGATCGGTCTTGAACCTGGGTACCTGTTGGCGACGCTTGCCGGTGGTGCAGAGTTTTTCGGCGGACTACTGCTGATAATCGGGTTACTGGTGCGCCCCGCGTCGGTGGTCCTCGCGATAACGATGGTGGTCGCCATTGTCTCCGTCCATCTCGAGAACGGGTTATTCATGAGTAACAACGGCTACGAATTCGCACTCGCCCTGCTGGCAATCAGCCTTGGCCTGGTCGTTCGCGGCGCAGGAAGCCTGAGCGTGGACTACGCGTTGCAACAAGCCAACGCGTCTCGTTAGAACAAACTATTACCTACAACACCAAATCAGGAGAATCGAAATGGGTTTACTACAGAACGGACAATGGGTTGATCAGTGGTATGACACCAACACAGATGGTGGTGAATTTCGCCGAAAAGAAAGCGGCTTCAGAAGCTGGGTAACCGCAGACGGCGCAGCAGGCCCTTCCGGTCAAGCGGGGTTCAAGGCTGAGAAAGGACGCTACCATTTATACGTGTCGCTGGCCTGCCCATGGGCCCACCGCACCTTGATCTTCCGCACCCTGAAGAACTTGGAAGACTATATCGATGTCACCGTGGTTGAGCCACTTATGCTGGAAAATGGTTGGGAGCTGAGCGACCCGCTCTATGGCCTGGACTTTCTCTATCAGCTGTATTTAAAAGCCGCTGCCAGCTATGAAGGGCGTGTCACGGTGCCAGTTTTGTGGGACAAGCAAACCCAAACCATTGTCAGCAACGAATCCTCGGAGATTATCCGCATGTTCAATACGGCGTTTAATCATTTAACCGGCAGTACCGCGGATTACTATCCCGCGGCCTTGTCTGAGACGATCCATGCTTTGAACGAGCGTATTTACGACACCATCAACAACGGTGTCTACCGGGCGGGTTTTGCGACCACACAGACAGCCTACGAAGCGGCATTCCATGCCTTGTTCGATTCGCTGGATTGGGTAGAGGGACTGTTAACGCAGCAGCGCTACCTGGCGGGCGATCAGCTGACGGAAGCCGATTGGCGTTTGTTTACTACGTTGATTCGTTTTGATGCCGTGTACTTTGGGCATTTTAAAACGAATCGACAGTTACTGGCGGATTACCCGGCGATCAGTGGCTATGTGCGCGAGCTGTACCAGGTGCCCGGGGTGGCTGAATCCGTCAGCTTTGAACATATCAAGACGCACTATTACGCCAGTCATCGCACGATCAACCCCACTGGGGTCATCCCCGTGGGCCCGGCACAGGATTTTAGCGCAACCCATGGCCGAGAGTGGCTCAAGGCAGCGTGAACTTTGTGCTGCTATTGACTAAATACATCACTAAATGCGTTAACTCAAACAACACGAATCTGGAGATTCCAATGAAAACACTACTTTTGATCCACACCAGCCTGCAGGGCCCCGAAAGCCTGTCTTCTTCGCTGGCCAGCGACTACGTTGCACAGTGGCAAGCCAACAATCCAGATGGCCGCGTGGTGTCTAAAGACCTGGCATTCCATCAACATTGAAGGCGTATTTCGATCATGTTGCACGAGCTGGGATTACCTTTCGGTACACACCCAACGGCCCGGTGGGTCTGCTGACCAACAAACGCGCCTTTGTTTTTGCAACGCGCGGTGGCTTGTACCAAGGCACCCCGTTGGACACACAAACCGACTACATGAAAACGTTCTTAGCGTTTCTCGGTATTGAGGATACGCAGTTTGTCTATGCGGAAGGCACGGCGATGGGTGACGAGTCACTCAACACCAGCGTGCAAAATGCCCGGCAACAAATACGTTCGCTCGACGCAATCGCAGCGTAAGGGCCTTACAAATGGAGAGAATCATGAAGCAGCGAACATTGACGCATGCTATTCGAAGCGTAGCGACCTCAGACGGAGCTGGCGTAAAACTACGGCGCAGCATTGGCTCTGCGCCGTCGATTCGGCTTGATCCGTTCTTAATGCTTGACGAATTTGGCACGGACAGACTCGAAGACTACATCGCCGGGTTCCCGCCCCACCCACATCGTGGTTTTGAGACAGTGACCTATATGCTCGACGGCCACATGCGTCACGAAGATCATATGGGCAACGTTAGCCAGCTGACTGAAGGTGGCGTGCAATGGATGACAGCGGGTCGCGGTGTGATTCACTCGGAGATGCCACAACAGCAAGAAGGTCGCATGCGCGGCTTTCAGCTTTGGATAAATCTGCCAGCGGCGGAAAAAATGAAACCTGCTAGCTACAAAGACATTCCGGCGGCGGACATTCCGATTGCATTCATTGATGGCGGCAAAGTCAAAGTGATTGCGGGTAACTTCGTGACAGATACTGTTGAGGTTACCGGCCCGATTCAGGGGCTGACCACGGCACCTGTGCTTTATGACGTGGAACTGGCTGCAGGTAACACATTTGAGACGGCACTGCCCACAACGCATAACGCGTTTGTGTATAGCTACGAAGGTTCTGTAAGCATTGGCGGAGAATCCAAGCAGACCGCGCTGGTCACGCAATCTGCGGGTGTATTATCTGCCGGAGATCGCGTGCGTATTAGTGCGAATAAAGATCTGTCCCGATTCCTCATTTTGGCGGGTCGACCAATCAACGAGCCAATTGCCCAAAGGGGACCATTTGTCATGAACACTGAGCAGGAAATTGAGCAGGCCGTTCGCGATTACCACGATGGGCTTCTGTGCGACTAATTCCTGCAGGCACGCACTAGACAGTTGGTTTATGGAACTCAATCACATTGCCATCGGGATCTCGGACGAAAAAGAAGGTGGCACCGCCAAACTCCACGGTTTCTGTTATCGTGATGTCAAGATCATCGAGTTGGCGTTTCACTGCATTTACGTCGCTGATCTCCAGCGCAATATGGGTGAATCCCGTGTGTTGCTCAGGTACATCCATTAAGACATTGGTTGGTCATGCATCAGTCGATGCATTAAGAATGAAATTTATGTTTACCCCGGATGGGTGCTCAACAATGGCGACAGGTTCAGGTCCGATCGGTCCGCCTAGAAACTCGAATCCCAGTTTCTCATAAAACGCTCGCTTTACGCCTAGGTCTCTGACTCTCAGACCTAGATGATTGATCCCATTGATTTCTATCATGACGCGCTCGAATTCTGGATTGATTTTAAGTGTGGCATGTTCTTTGCCTACTACGAGCATCTCTTTTAGGTTTTTTGCGGAAGTACATTTCGCTAAATTCTACTTCTACTTTCGGCTGCAAAGCGGACCATTCGCCGGTTTATGGTTCGCGTTGCTTCCCATACCAATATCGATCAACGAACGCACTATTTTGGTCTACATTACGACCACCCCCGCGAAGAATTTCTACCATCATCACCAGGAAATGCCATTCGCCATGCTGATCGAATTTTCGAGTCGATGCCAACGCCTTAGCACCAGTTAAGCGAACCAGCTTTTGTCCTCGCGTACGACCGAGCTCACGGACCTCCAGGAGGAAACGAACGTCTTCGCCAAAATTCATGCTCTCGTTGTAGCCACCAATCTCCTCGAAATCATCCTTTCGACAAAATACGACTCCAGAGTCAATTTTTGTCTTCCAAATAATAGGCAACATCATGGCATGGGTCACCACTATACCTAACGACAGGCGCTCAAATCTTATTCCAGTTGATCCGGCAACCACGCTCTTCGATTGAATGGATTTCTCAATGGCGTTAAAGGTTTCAGGATGAATGCGCATGTCGGCATCAACGAAGCACAGTACTTCACCTTCCGCTATGCTGGCTCCTCCATTTCGTACTGAAGCGATGCGACGTTCGGTCACATGAGCAACCTTGCAACCCCGATCGTGAGCGATCGTTGCAGTATCATCGCTTGAATTATTGTCCGCTACGATGACTTCTATTGTGCCGCTATCGCCATGATAGTTTTTACGAGCCACGTCAATGCTATCCAGCAATAGAGGTAGGTAGGCCGACTCGTTGTAAGCGGGAATCACAAGAGAGTATTTTTCCACCAGGCAAGCTCTCCGTTCAGATTCTGAGTACAGAGTACCCCTTTAACGTCGGCTTCGGGTGATAGGGCGAACTAGAATTCCCAGCCCGGAGCGACCGCTTTGCACTGCTGTGTGAAGTAGATCACGAAAACCAGCGATTTGCTTCATAGCGGACGTACACGAGGCACTCGCGACCGGCAACTTTCGGCCGTGAAGCGAAAGTTCAAGTAACGCTGATTTTCCAGAACCCTTTTGTCGCACGCGCACTTTTCCGAGATCGTGCACAATGGAAGTAAGATT
>JBNMMV010000248.1:0-6377 GCA_051270205.1 Limisphaerales bacterium | reverse complement strand
ACGAAAAAAAACCCTGAAATTCAGGGTTTTAACAGTACAGAGACGCGCTGTAAGGTTTTAGCCCCGGCCAGTGCGGTTCTTCATTTTACGCAATGTAGCAAGCTGAGCAGCGGTTTCGGCTAGGCGTGCCGAAGCGCGACCGTAATCGAACTCTCCCGACTGGTTCTCCAAAGCTTGCTCCGCTTCCTTGCGAGCTTCTTCTACTGCTGCCTCATCGATGTCGTCAGCGCGTAGCGCTGTATCGGCAAGCACCGAGACCACACCTGGCTGTACCTCCAGAAAACCACCAGACACGTAGAATATTTCTTCTTCACCGCCCTGCGTAATCAAACGAACGGGGCCCGGTACCAATGACGTCAGCAACGGGGCGTGACCATAGCTCACACCCAGCTCACCCATATCACCATTAGCCACCAACATCTCGACCAGGCCGGAGAAGATTTCTTCCTCAGCACTGACGATGTCGCAGTGAATTGTCATAGCCATACTAATTCTCCGTTGCTTACAGGCCTTTAGCTTTTTCGATAGCTTCGTCGATACCGCCAACCATGTAAAACGCCTGCTCTGGCATATGGTCGTACTCGCCGGCCAAGATGCCCTTAAAGCCAGAAATAGTGTCTTTCAAAGACACATATTTTCCGGGAGAGCCAGTGAATATCTCAGCAACATGGAAAGGCTGTGACAGAAAGCGCTCAATTTTACGGGCGCGGTCTACACTCAGCTTATCTTCTTCAGACAGCTCATCCATTCCCAAAATAGCGATAATATCTTTTAGCTCTTTGTAACGCTGCAATACCGATTGAACGCCGCGGGCCACTTCGTAGTGCTCGGTGCCGATAATCAGCGGGTCGAGCTGCCTAGACGTTGAGTCCAGCGGATCAATCGCAGGATAAATACCCTTGGATGCAATATCGCGGCTCAATACAACCGTGGAGTCCAAGTGAGCGAATGTAGTAGCCGGAGAAGGGTCAGTCAAATCATCCGCCGGTACGTATACCGCTTGGATAGAAGTAATAGAGCCCGCAGTTGTGGATGTAATCCGCTCCTGCAGAACACCCATCTCCTCGGCTAGTGTTGGCTGATAACCTACCGCAGAAGGCATACGACCTAGCAGTGCCGAAACTTCGGTGCCGGCCAAGGTATAGCGATAAATGTTGTCGATAAACAGCAATACATCTTTGCCATCGTCACGAAATTTTTCCGCCATGGTCAAACCGGTCAATGCTACGCGCAAACGGTTTCCGGGGGGCTCGTTCATCTGACCGTATACCATAGCAACTTTAGAGTTGGAGGGTACTTCCACATCCACAACCTTGGATTCCTGCATCTCGTAATAGAAGTCGTTGCCTTCTCGAGTACGCTCTCCCACTCCGGCAAATACCGACAGGCCCGAGTGTTCTGTGGCGATGTTGTTAATCAACTCCATCATGTTAACGGTCTTGCCAACACCGGCGCCGCCGAACAGTCCCACTTTTCCGCCTTTGGCAAAAGGACAAATAAGGTCGATAACTTTGATGCCTGTTTCTAACAAATCGTCAGAAGCAGCGAGTTCATCATAGGCGGGTGCCTTTCGGTGAATAGAGGCGCGCTCTTTTTCTCCGATGGGACCACAGTCGTCAATGGGGTTACCCAGAACGTCCATAATCCGACCCAGTGTCTCAATACCAACGGGAACGGAAATTGGCGCCCTGGTGTTTTCAACAGTTAAACCGCGGCTCACGCCCTCGGATGCACCCATCGCAATGGTACGCACAACGCCGTCACCCAACTGCTGCTGAACTTCCAGCGTCAATTGCTTGTCGGTAACCATTAGGGCGTCGTATACCTTGGGCACATCTTCGCGTGGAAATTCCACGTCAATGACGGCGCCAATAATCTGTACGATTCGTCCGCTACTCATGTCCGGATCCTCTCTTTCAAAGTTCAATTCGCTCTGGTTGGGGTTGTTACCCCGAACCGTAAATTTAGCCACAGTAATCTGGCTAGCTGATCGCAGCTGCTCCGCTCACAATTTCTGACAACTCTTGTGTAATCGCAGACTGTCGTGCTTTGTTATAGATAAGCTGTAAGTCATCAATCATATCGCCAGCATTGTCGGTAGCGCTCTTCATGGCGAGCATGCGCGAAGCCTGCTCACAAGCACCATTTTCAACTACTGCCTGGTATACCTGCGACTCAATATAGCGGGATAAAAGGCCTTCCAGCAATTCTTTAGCATCTGGCTCGTACAGGTAATCCCAATGGTGGCGCATCGACTCGCTCTCTTCCGCAACCAGCGGCAAAAGCTGCTCTACGGTTGGGGTTTGCGTCATGGTATTCACAAACTCGTTGCTTACCATAAATAGCTTGTCGATCTTGCCTTCCTCGTAAGCGTCCAGCATGGTTTTTACCGCGCCAATCAGATCGGCAATGGCTGGTGCTTCACCAATATCTCTAACAGCGGCGGTAATATTGCCGCCGTAACTGCCAAAGAATGCTGCCGCTTTAGCACCGATTAGGCTCAGCTCAATTTCAACATTTTGGTCGGCCCACGCTTTCATAGACCGTATAGTCGCCTTGAACAAGTTACCGTTCAAGCCACCACACAAACCGCGATCGGAGGACACAATAATGTAGCCCACGCGTTTAACTTCGCGCTCTTTCATGTACACGTGCCGATATTCAGGCGCCGCGTTGGCAATGTGACCCACTACCGCCCGCATGCGCCTAGCGTAGGGCTTACCCAACTGCATGCGCTCTTGTGCTTTGCGCATTTTACTGGCGGCGACCATCTCCATCGCACTGGTGATCTTTTGAGTGTTTTGAATACTCGAGATCTGCGTCCGAATTTCTTTTCCGACTGCCATCTAACGGTCCTCGCCTTACCAGGTTTGGGTGGCTTTAAACTTCTCGAGTGCTTCTTTGAAAGAGGCCTCGATATCGCCGTTATAGTCGCCCGACTCAACGATAGACTTCATCAAATCGCCATATTCGGCATGCATGTAAGACAGCAGAGCTGACTCAAAATCACCGATTTTGCTCACTTCTACGTCTTTCAGATAACCTTCGTTGGCGGCGTATAGCACAACGCCCATCTCCGCGACACTTTGCGGTGAGTATTGCTTCTGCTTCATCAACTCGGTCACTCGCTCACCGTGATCTAGCTGCGCTTTAGTCGCTTCGTCTAGATCGGAGGCAAACTGAGAGAAGGCGGCCAATTCACGATACTGCGCCAACGCGGTACGAATACCACCAGACAGCTTCTTCATGATCTTGGTCTGCGCTGCACCGCCTACTCGAGACACCGAAACACCGGCATTCATAGCGGGACGAACACCGGCATTAAACATGTCTGCTTCGAGGAAAATCTGCCCGTCGGTAATCGAAATCACGTTGGTGGGTACGAAAGCCGATACGTCACCTGCCTGAGTTTCAATAATAGGTAATGCTGTGAGTGAGCCTGTTTTACCCTTAACTTCACCGTTGGTGAACTTCTCTACGTAATCGACGTTCACACGTGCTGCGCGCTCCAGCAATCGAGAGTGAAGATAGAAAACGTCACCAGGATAAGCTTCACGCCCTGGGGGTCTGCGTAACAGCAAAGAAATCTGACGGTAAGCCCAAGCCTGCTTGGTCAAATCATCATAAATAATCAGAGCGTCTTGGCCGCGATCGCGGTAATACTCACCCATGGAGCAACCTGCGAACGGCGCCAGATACTGCATTGATGCGGGGTCAGCTGCGGTCGCTGCCACTACAATCGTGTGGTCCATGGCGCCGTGCTCTTCGAGTTTGCGCACTACGGCGGCAACCGATGAAGCTTTTTGGCCTACCGCGACATAAATACACTTAACGCCCGTATTTTTCTGGTTGATGATGGCGTCGATAGCGATTGCTGTCTTACCAATCTGACGGTCACCAATAATCAATTCACGCTGGCCACGACCAATTGGCACCAT
Source organism: Limisphaerales bacterium (assembly GCA_051270205.1). Lineage (GTDB taxonomy): Bacteria > Pseudomonadota > Gammaproteobacteria > Pseudomonadales > Azotimanducaceae > UBA4421. Next base: position 2,439 of record JBNMMV010000248.1, on the reverse strand, counting down.
CGCATCAACGGCTTTCAAGCCAATTTGAACGGGCTGATCAACCGATTTTCTGGCGATAACACCAGGCGCCACTTTCTCGAGCGCGTCGGTCAGTGCCGCGTTGACCGGACCTTTACCGTCAATGGGGATACCCAGTGCGTCAACAACACGGCCCTGCAACTCGGGGCCAACCGGCACTTCAAGAATACGACCGGTACAACGACAGGTCTGGCCTTCTGCCAGACTCTTGTAGTCGCCCAAAATAACTGCGCCTACTGAGTCGCGCTCCAGGTTAAGCGCCATTCCGTAGACGCCGCCGTCAAACTCGATCATTTCGCCAAACATTACATCGGTCAGGCCGTGAATACGAATAATACCGTCGGTCACCGATACAATGGTGCCCTCATTGCGCGCTTCGCTAGACACATCGAGCTGGTCGATGCGTTGCTTAATAATTTCGCTGATCTCTGATGGATTCAGTTGCTGCATGCTCTGTTCCTCAATCCTGCTAATTCATTGCTTCGGCGAGCTTATTCAGCCTGCCACGCACGGAACCGTCGATCACCAGATCACCGGCCCTAATTAAAACGCCACCCAGAAGGCTTTTGTCCGTAGAGGTGCTCACCTTTACTTCGCGTTCGAGTTTCTTACCTAGTACTGCTGCCAGCTTGTCTTTCGTTTCTTCGGCCATATCAAACGCCGAAACAACATCTACATCGACAGACTTTTCTTGATTGGCTTTGTACTGCGAGAACAAGTCATAAATTACTGGCAGTAGAGGCAATCGCTTATTGCTGGCCAAAATTGCGACGAAATTACTCATTTCAGGGCTCAGCGCGTCGCCACATACATCAGTAACACTTTTGGCTTGCTGCGCCGCGGTTAAAGAAGGGCTGTTAAGAACCGCTTCCATCGCGCTGTCCAAAGTAACGTTAGCGACTATCGCTAGCTGCTCAGACCAGGCGGTTAGAGCCGAGTGCTCGCGAGCGTACTCAAACGCAGCACTTGCATAAGGGCGGGCCAATGTACTTAATTCTGCCATTGTTATCCCGCCTTACAGCTCGGAGGCAAGCTTGTCGACCAAATCGGCGTGTGCCGAGGGGTCAATGCTGGCTTCCAGGATTTTTTCAGCGCCGGCCAGTGCAAGTGTGCCCACTTGGCTACGCAATTGTTCACGTGCCCGGTTCACTTCTTGCTCTATATCCGCCTGAGCAGCCAATTTTACTCGGTCGCCCTCAACCACAGCGGTGTCCTTGGCTTCGTCGATAATTTGATTGGCGCGTTTATTCGCCGCATCAACAATGCCCGAGGCCTCTACTTTGGCTTCTTTCATGCGCTCTATTGCCGCCTCTTGAGCTAACTCAAGATCGTGGCCGGCACGGTCTGCCGCGGCTAGACCATCGGCAATTTTCTCTGTTCGTTCCTGCATTGCTGCCAAAATAGGCGGCCATACATACTTCATGCAGAACATGACAAAGAAGACAAACGCCACCATTTGTCCGACCAGCGTAAGATTAATGTTCACGCTTTGCTCCTCACTGTTGTTGTGGACCGCTACAGTCGGCGGCCCTTTGCCAATCGATGAGTGTGGCGATTACGCCGCAACAACAAAGATCAGGTACATCGCGATACCAACACCAATAATAGGGATCGCATCAACCAGGCCTGCGCCCAAGAAGAAAGTCACCTGCAGTTTTGGAGCCAATTCTGGCTGCCTAGCAGAACCTTCAATCAACTTACCACCCAACAAACCAACACCAATAGCGGCGCCCAAGGCACCCAGGCCCATCATAATGGCAGCGGCAACATAGATTAATTCTGGCATTTCTCTTTCTCCTAGCGTTTAAAACAAAAAGTTACGTTCAAAAGTTAAAACTTATCAGTGATCTTCGTGGGCCATACTCAGGTAGACAATAGTCAATACCATGAATATAAAGGCTTGCAGAACAATCACTAGAATGTGGAATATCGACCAACCCATCTGCAGCAGACCGGCCGGCAGGAACCAGGCATAGCCAGCACTAAACAATGCGGCAATCAAAATAAAGATCATCTCTCCGGCATACATATTACCAAACAGCCGCAGTCCCAGTGAGAAGGGTCTGGCGAGCAAGCCAACCAACTCCATAAACAGGTTTACCGGAATGAATGCCCAATGGTTAAAGGGGTTCATCGTTAATTCTTTAACAAAACCCATACCCTTAATTTTGATTGAGTAATACAACATAAGAATGAAAATACCCAGCGCCATACCCATCGTAATATTGGGGTCAGTAGAGGGAACAATTTTCTGATAAGGGACACCGACCAAGCTCAGCAGCGTTGGTATAAGATCTACTGGTATCAAGTCCATGAGATTCATCAAAAACACCCAGACAAAGACCGTCAGGGCGAGTGGAGCAATTAACTTATTGTGCCCGTGAAACGTATCGCGCGTGGTGTTATCAACAAACTCTACCA
>JBNMMV010000247.1:0-6401 GCA_051270205.1 Limisphaerales bacterium | reverse complement strand
CAAGACAACGATGGTCGTCTTTTCTACAACACTAACTCTAACCTATTGCTGGGCGACACTTACGACGCGCAAGCGGTTGTTGCAGCAGGAAATGTTCGAGCGCCCGGTTTGGGTGCTCGGGTAAGTGCCCAAGATGAAGTGTTTGCTGTGCGCGTAAACCCGGGTGTTAATCGGGCCTACGTCCCAGGTGTATTGCGTAAAGATGGGCGTCTCTATCGACCTACCTCGGCCAGTGGCATGGCAGCATATAGAGGCGATCAACTGGGTGAAGTGCACGCTCAAGACATTTTTGTGACCGAGCCTGCTGCGAATGCCTTGGTGCGATTAAAGCTTGTATACGACGGTCTAGAAATACGGGCGGAGCACATTACGTATCCGCACGAAGTTTGGGGTCAGGTAGAGTTCCTTGCCTCCACCGATGAGCGATTCCGGCCGGTAGATGTTCAGGTAGGACCAGATGGTGCGCTCTACGTAGTCGATATGTATCGAGGCATTATCCAAGACCACGTCTTTATCACTGACCAGCTTCGTGCTCAGGCGTTAGCGCGTCAGTTGGAAGCACCTTTGGGTATGGGGCGTATTTGGCGGATTAGCGCTACGCACGGTGAGCCGTTGAGAGCACGGGTAGATTTAGCGAGCGCCAGCACTCATGAATTGGTGGAACTACTGGGACATGCGAATGCTTGGCAACGCGAAACGGCCCAGCGCTTATTGTTAGTTCGCGCAGATCCGCGCTCAAGTGGAAAATTAGATCGCCAACTTAAGAGCGCAGTAAGGCATGGCAGCGAGTTAAAATCGGTTCACGCTTTGTGGACGCTGTCTGGACGTGATGCTCTAGATCGTCGAACAGTATTAAGAGCGCTGTCTCGTGGCGATCGTTCTATTTCGTTAGCCGCTGTACGAGCGGGGCACAGCTATTTACGTCGTACCGATTTGCTTAAGTGGCTTGATCGATCCGCGGATCCGGTGGTCGCTCAACAGCTGACGCTGAGTCTTGGAGCGCATAACCAACATAGCGATGTTAGAGCTAGCTTGTTGGAGAGTTTAGTTGCCCATGCTCAAGAGGCCAAACGTGCGAGCGCGATCAAGACCGCTGCATTTCAGCAAGAGTTACCGCTGATTAAGGCTATGCTGTCGCAAGGCATTTGGAGTGCCTCGCAAGAACAAGCAACGGGATTTGTACAGTCGCTTGTCACCCAAGGCTTTCGTGCTCTTGCAGCAAAAAATATCGGCGCAGAACAGTTTCTTGACTTTGTTCAGTCACTAACAGGTCAGCAACGTTGGCTGCAAATAGCGGTCCTGGATGGTTTGTATGACGCCTCTCGGGAAGATGCGTTCACGCGTGTTCAGCTTGTTACCCAACACAGTCTGTTTAACAGCGATGACAAGAAGCTGTGGCCCGCCATTGGCCGAGCACGACGTGCGGTGACTTGGCCTGGTGATGATTTGGCAGTGAACGCAAAGCCGCTTTCGCCTGACCAAGAGGCGAACCGTGCACTAGGATTGAATTTCTTTCGAAGCCGCTGCGCGGCATGCCATGCTGAGGATGGCAAAGGTATCGCTTCTCTTGCCCCACCTTTAGTCGAGTCGCCCTGGGTGACAGGGTCAAGTGAACGACTGGCGCGTATTATCTTAGACGGACTACAAGGACCCATCGAGGTCGCCGGCATGACTTGGAACGGCGTGATGCCGGGGCATGCCGCGCAGGAGGCGTTAACTGATGTCGTCGGTAGTGGCTTGATGACTTACTTGAATAGGGCTTGGGGTCATACTGGTCGAGCCATCGATGCCGATTTTTTTGCTGAAGTTCGTGAACAAACGAATAACCGCCGCGCTCTGTGGACTGTGCCAGAACTTCAGCAGGTAGAAACAAATACCCATTATCGTCGTTACGTTGGTCGATATGGCAGACCTGGCTTTGGCTTTGAGTTCGTCTACAACGGCCAAGACTTAGAAGTTAAGTCCGCCATCTTTAATGGGCCGATGGTTGAAGAAAAGGAGGACCAGTTTTTGTACAAACCTCGAATGCTCCGACTAGAATTTGTGCTCGCAGATAATGGGCAAGTGACGGGGGTGCGTATGTTATCCGCCGATGGCGGGGTGGTCATGCCTCGGTTAGACAACTAGAGGTGGCGGCATCGTCAAACGATGAGGGTGAAGTTCGGCTGGGAATAATTGGTCTCGGCAACATTGGCCAGGCACACGCCGAATTGGTTCAATCACGGCAAGTGGATCGAGTTAAACTGGCCGCAGTCTCTTCGCGTACTCCTGACTCATCTTATGATGCCCCCCACTTTTCGGACTATTCTGAATTGCTCCGCTCTGGATTGGTCGATGCGGTACTGATTGCAACGCCTACCCTGTTGCATCCCGAGATGGGCCGATTGGCCTGCGAACATGGATTGCATGTGCTCATGGAAAAGCCGCTGGCCATGTCTGTGGGTCAGGCGCAAGAAATGCTCGCGCATCGGCAACCCAACCAAAAATTCGGTGTAATGTTGAATCAGCGGTTTCACCCCTCGTATGCCAAACTAAAATCTATGATAGACCAAGGTGCAATTGGTGACGTTACCCGTGTGTCCTGGACTATGACGGCTTGGTATCGACCGGATGTTTACTATCAAGTGAGTACTTGGCGAGGTACCTGGCCGGGCGAGGGTGGGGGTTTGTTAATCAATCAGTGCATTCATAATCTTGATGTACTGCAGTGGTTAACAGGCTTACCGGCAAACGTATCGGCGATCGCAGGATTTGGTAGGCACCATAATATTGATGTAGAAGATGAGTTCACCGCGACACTCAGTTACGCCAGCGGTGCGACCGGTGTCATTGTTGCCAGCAGTGGTGAAGCGCCAGGAATCAATCAGCTCGATATTGTCGGCGACCGCGGAATGTTGCGCTTCGACGGAGAAACCCTATCTCATTGGCGCAGTGATGTGAGCGTGAGAGAACACTGCCAAACCACTAACGAAATGTTCGGCATGCCTAATTTTGAAGTACAGACGGTTGGCGAAGATGAGCGCTTGTCAGGAAAAAGTCAGCACGCCCAAGTGCTGCAGAATTTTGTCGATGCGATTCTCGACGACATTCCTCTAACGACGCCTGCAGAAGAGGGTCTGGCATCGTTGCATCTCGCCAACGGTATTTTGCAGTCAGCGTGGAATGGTGCTCCGGTAAAACTGCCAGTAGATACTAAGCGCTTTGAGCGTGCGCTGCAGCAGCGCATCAGTAAGAGCACCCTGCGCTCGCCATCATCACAAGATGTGCAGATCAATATGGATAAGTCTTTCCGGTGAGTAATCTCATAGAGAGCATTCGACAGGGCGGTCCCGGTTGGTTGCAAGGTGCCATGACCTTAGGTGGTGGATCAGCCATTACCTCACTCACCATTGGTGCGGTGTTTGGTTATGAATTTTTGTGGATACAACCTGTGGCGATGCTCATTGGCTGTGTCATGTTATTTGCGTTGTCACACCAGACACTGTCCACCGGCCAGCGTCCTTTCGTTGCCATGAAAACGCATTTCTCTCCGTCCGTTGCCTGGGCTTGGGCGATCGCGGCGTTGGCATCGAGCATCATCTGGGGGTTTTCTCACTATCCGTTGAGCGCCGGCATGCTCGAAGAAACCATTGAGGTCGTTTCCGGGTTTAGTCTGAAGGGCGCTGATGAAGGCTTGGCTAGAGAAGGCTATCTCTTTGGGCTAGCGCTCTTGGTTTGGTGTGGTTGTGCGGCAACGGTGTGGAACTACAACCAAGATCAAAGGGCTGTTAGGTTATTCGAAAACGGCATCAAGATTCTCAGCGTTGTTGTTGTACTCAGTTTTGCTTGGGTTGTGATCAGTGCATCCTTTAACGGTGGAATAGGGTGGGGTGAAGTCCTATGGGGCTTTGTCCCTCACTCACTCCCCGATACTCCCATGGGTGTCACCACATTGATGGCGGCACTGGGTAGTGCGGTTGGTATCAATATGACCTTTGTTTATGGCTATACCCTTTTGTCTCGAGGTTGGCAGAAAAAGGATCGAGCGCTCGCTCGCGTGGACATTGTCATCGGTTTGGTCATTCCGTACCTATTGGTTACGGCACTTATTTCCATTGCTGCGGCAGGGACTCTTTTTGTTGGGTTTGATGCAACAGGAAATGCGGACAGTAGTGCGGTTCAGGGGCGATTGAGCCCGGCTGAAGCGGGTGCGATGTTTGCCCAGTCGGGGTTAGGCGACATTGTCGGACGGCTTGTTTTCCCTCTGGGTATCCTGGGCATGGCGGTTGGCTCGTTGGTCATGCACATGCTCACCTGCGGAGCTGCGGCTATGGAGATGTTCAAGCTAGAACAAGATTCGATGCAGTATCGGCTGGCCTGTTTATTACCAACGCCAGCTGTTTTGGGCGTGTTCTTGTGGTCGAGTATGGGTCCGTATGTAGTGCTTCCGACCTCTGCTATTTGTGGTGTGTTGCTACCCATCGCCTACGTCGGTTGGCTCGTACTCAATAACCGCGAAGCTTACCTAGGCGTTGACATGCCGACCGGATCGAAGGCGCTGCTATACAATTGCGCGATGACAGTTTGTATCGTTACCGTCGTTGCCAGCGTCGTATACAGTACCGTTGTAGCACTGGCGTAAGGAGCTTGGCAATCGAATGAGCATTGGAGATGGTGCAACCTATGCGCCAGAGGCAGAACTGCAAGCCGTGGTCGAGCCTGGAGAATTTTGTTTCGCGGCGGCCTTTCTTGATCATGGTCATATCTATGGCCAAACCAATGGTTTGCTCAATGCAGGCGGTACGCTCACGCACGTCTACGATTCAGACGTTAACAAACTAAAAACCTTCCATAAAACATACCCTTACGTGAAAATAGTAGAATCATTTGAAGAGTTGTTGGCCGACGACAAAATCCATTTGATTGTCAGTGCGGCGGTTCCGAATGTGAGAGCAGAGATTGGCCGGCAGGTGCTACTTGCCGGCAAAGATTACTTTACCGATAAATCGCCGTTTACCACCCTCGCGCAACTTGCCGAGACTGAACAAGTGGTCGAGCAATGCGGTGGCAGATACTTTGTCTATTTTGCGGAGCGGGTGCACAACGAAGCTGCTTGGCATGCTGGAGAAATGATCGCTCAGGGCGCTGTGGGTGATGTTGTTCATGTCTTGAATATTGCCCCTCATCGTCTTTCGAAAAACACACGCCCAGATTGGTTTTTTGAAAAAGAGCAATATGGTGGAATTATCACCGACATTGGTTCGCATCAAGTTGAGCAGTTTTTGACCTACAGCGGTTGTGCCGATGCCGCAGTGAACTTTGCCTCGGTCCGTAACCAGGGCCACCCCGACAAACCAGGGCTTGAAGATTTTGGCGAATTCTCGCTGGCTGGAGAAGCGCCATCTGGCGCTTGTTCGTTTTATTCCCGCATAGATTGGTATACCCCTGATGGTTTGCCAGTGTGGGGAGACGGGCGAACGTTTGTGGTGGGTTCAGAAGGTACTCTGGAAGTGCGTAAATACATTGATCTGGCCAGGAAGGCGCCAGCATCCTCGATTTTGTATGCGCATCAGTCAGGCGTCGAAGAAATAGACTGCCTGAACAAAATTGGTTTTCCGTTTTTTGGTCAGTTGGTTTTGGATGTCTTGAACAGAACGGAAACTGCTATGACTCAAGCGCATATTTTCAAAGCAGCTGAGATTAGTATGCGGGCCCAAAGCGAAGCGGATGCAAAAAGAGACGAAGCGGATGCAAAAAGAGACGAAGCGGATGCAAAAAGAGACGAAGCGGATACATTGAATGCTAACGTCGTGCCTTGAGATACGCATCGACGCACGCCTGGCTACCTTTCTGTTGCAGCATGGCAAGTGTTACCGCCAAATCGGCCAAAAATCGCTCGTTGTGAGATAGATTACCAAAGTGATCGGATTTTTCGGCGATCGCTCGGACCAGCTGTTCTGCGTCTAAATGTTTGTTAGGACTCTTATTGATAAACTCAATGATATCAGTAGCTTGTGGATCATTTATTAACAAGAGGCAATGTAACCATGCCGCAACCACCAAGAACAACCCTGACGTCGGACCGTTATCGCGTAACTGATGTTCAATGGTAGGTAAGATTCTCTGGGGTAGCTTTTGCGATCCATCAGAGGCTACCTGTTGGGTAGCATAGGGAATGTCCGAGTTCTTGAAACGGTCGAGTATGCTGTCTTTGTATTGCTCGAGATCCATGCCGTCAGGGCATTGCACGGCGGGCGTGATTTCGGTGTCCATGACTGCGCGTACAAAGGAAGCCAGTCTTTGATCGGACATCGCTTGGTGAACGTACTCATGGGCTGACAACAGTCCGAGGTAAGCTAGCGCCGAGTGAGTTGCATTCAATAGCCTGAGTTTTGCTTGTTCATAGGGCTGTGTGCTGGTTA
>JBNMMV010000246.1:0-6425 GCA_051270205.1 Limisphaerales bacterium | reverse complement strand
AGGACGCCAGGTCTTTTTTCTGCGTGCGGCTTAGGTTAAGTGGTGCAATGTTTAACTCCAGATCAAATGCCTTATGTGATCCCATGCTCAAAAAATGCCCTTTCGGGAGAAGCACTAATTGGGGACGTCTGTTTGGCAGTTAACCCCTCATGTAGTTTCGTGATATTTTAGCTTTGCGTATCGGCACACAAGTTGGAGTGTAGTTTGAAGTTGAGAATTCGCGGTAATACGGTACGACTACGCCTGACACGAGGTGAAGTCGAGGCGATTGGCCGTGGCGAGTTGGTGGAAGAAAGTACACATTTTCCAGATGGTAGTGTTCTGCGTTACCAAATGGTTCCCGGAGGCGTTCAAGAAGCATCGCAATCTTCCAACGACGAAGGTCACCTGATTCGCATCGAGGTGCCCAGTGTTGTGGCTACCAATTGGGCTGAGAACGAAGAGCAAGTGTGTCTCACAGGTGACCAACCATTTGTTGTTGGACCTTTGGAAATCCTCGTCGAAAAAGATTTTGACTGCGTTACGCCACGAGCAGGCGAGGACATCGTAGACACCTACCCAAACCCTAACGCTGCCTAAAAATCTTTCGGGCTATTAACGTTTTTAAATCCCTCGGCTGGTACAGCAGTGGTTGGGACTACGGCTATCTCAGCTAACCATTGCCAAACCTGATAGCGGCCACCATTTAAGTAAGCTCGTAAATCTGCAGCGGTTGAGGTAGCCAACAACAAGTGCAAGTTTTGATTGCGTTCGCCATCAAAAATCACCGCGCCTTGAGCATTGGTTTGGGCGAACAGTGGTGCGTACCAGTATTCGGCGAGTTGTGGGGAGTCACCAGGACTTACTAATAACCAGTCGGCTTGGGTTCGGTCGAGTGCGCCAAGTATTCCGACCAGAGGGCCGCTGGCATTTACCTTAACGTCCACATCGAGGTCTTCGAAAACCTGGCCCCACTGTGAGTATTGCGCGGTGTTGCGGTTGGCGCTTATCCAGATAGTTTGTGCATCTGGCACCGAGCTAACTACGAGGTCGATCATCGGTCTACCATGGTAGCTGAGTAGAGGTTTGTCCTCCCCTTTCATGCGGGAACCAGCACCCCCACAGAGAACAAGTAGGTCGAATTCGTGAATTTGCATTGTCAGTCTTTGATTGAGGCTTGGCCATTAGTTTGGTTCAATGCTCACATTAACTTAAATTTCCTACTTTGAGGATGAGAGCATGAAGCACTTACTATTATTTGGCATCATTTTGGCGCTCAGCGCGTGTGTGGCAACTAGTTCAGAAGAGGAATTCTATGTTCCGTCGACTGAGTTGGGTGCACGACCCGATGCAGACGTTTCTCGAGATGCAGGACGCCAGCCTTTTGCGGTTATGGAATTCTTGGGCGTAGCACCGGGTATGACCGTGATGGATGTGATCGCTTCCGGGGGTTACTACACCGAAGCCTTGGCCCATGCCGTGGGTACAAATGGCCGGGTCTATGCCCAGAACCCAGCCATCTCTTTACGTTTTCGTCAAGCTGCGAACGACCGAGCGATGCAGGCGAGAATGGGTAGGCTGCCCAATGTGCGGCGTTTAGACCGTGAATTCGAGGACTTGGGTTTGGTGCCAGGAAGTATTGATGTGGCGATTACGGCGTTGAATTTCCACGATGTTTACAACCGTAGTCCCGAGCAAGCACAAGGTATGCTTCAAATTATTAAGCAAGTGCTGAAGCCGGGTGGTGTGCTAGGGATTATTGATCACAACAGTAATGCTGGCGCCGATCATGCGAGCCTACATCGCATGCCAGTAGCCGATGCCATAGCTGCCGCTGAAGCTGCGGGTTTCGTGGTTGAAAGCAGTGACTTGTTGGCCAACTCAGAAGACGACCGAACTCAAGGTCCTTTTACGGAAGGACTCAGAGGCCAGACCGACAGATTTGTTTTAAAACTAACCAAGCCAGAGTAACCCTATTTGGTCAATACGCTAGCGCCCCAGGACTGCATGTTGGTCGAGAAGTTGACAGCAGCGTGATTGCTTGCGACTTGGACATCACGCCAAATACGTTGCAGCGGATTGTCCAGTTGGGCCGCCGTGCCGCCGGCGTTAGCGATAATTTTGTTGACCGCCTCGACCAAGAGTTTCACCGCGTAAGAAGTATCTCGAGGAATCTGTGCCTGTTCTTCTGGTGAGAGCGGTGCAGGGTCGTCAAGGCGGTTAAATATCGCTTGGAGAATGAGTTGTGCCGCATGTACGGTCGCGCTCACTTCGGCGACTGTCGCCTGCGACATGGCATCTTGAGCCTGTTGTCCGCCGGTCATTTTAACCACTCGCTTGCGCGTGTATTCGGTAAAGTGTTCTACAGCGGCTTGTGCCGCTCCTAAAATTGGCGCTGCCAGTACTGCTACCAACACTGGGCGAAACGGTGCGCCATAAAGGTTCCCTTCGTGGCTTCCGACACCGGGTCCGCGTCCCGCCATAAATTCAGCTAATTCAACTGCTCGCTCGAGCGGTACGAAAGTGTCTGCTAAGGTCACAGATTTACTACCAGTACCGGCCATGCCGGTGACATGCCAAGAGTCATCGTGCACTTTGATGTCTGCGACTGGCACCATTAGAAACCATGGCCCGGGATTCCGCCCATCAATGCTTTCGCTGACAATAGCTGTAACAAAGGCCCACTGGGCGTGGTCTACGCCAGATAAAAATCCCCAAGTACCATTGGCCACGAATCCGTCTGCAGTCATTTTTGCGGTGCCTGTTGGTGCGAAGGAAGCTGAAGAAAAAACGTTCTCGTCAGCAAAATAGGCAGTTTGGCATTCTTGAGTCAAACCGGTCGCCATCCAATTGTGGACGTTGCCTACGGTGGCGACCCAACCGGTCGACATGCAGCCACGTGCTAAGGTTGCAGCGACCTGAAATGCCGTGGTGAAGTCAGTTTCGCCACCGCCGTGGCGCGCTGGCGATAAGAGGTTTAGAAGACCTTTGTCACGCAGGGCTGAGACAATTTCAGGCGAGACTTTCCCTTGCCGTTCAGTTTCCCCAGCCTTTTGTTGGAGGGTTGGGATGAAGGCTTGGGCCTGTTCTACGAGTGCGTTCAATGTCGATCCTGGCGGCAATAACAAGGTATGATGCTACCGTAAGGAGGGGGGATGTTCGACGAGATATTCGATGTGCTTGTTGTCGGAGCGGGGAGTGCCGGTTCAGTAGTTGCTGCGCGGCTGAGCGAAAACCCGAACCTAAAAGTAGGGCTCATAGAAGCAGGCCCAGATTACCCGTCGTTGGCGGAAACGCCCTTCGATTTGGTCAATAGTCACAATAATTCGTACAAAGATCATGACTGGGGGTTCCAGTATCAACCCACCGCTTCCCGTCGAGACAGGTTTCCTCGTGGCAAGGTGGTAGGTGGCTCTAGTGCGGTAAATACCACCATCGCTTTACGTGGTGTGCCTGAAGACTATGACGAGTGGGCCAGCCTAGGTAACGCCGGTTGGGCTTGGGATGATGTGCTCCCTGCTTTTAAACGACTCGAGCGAGATCTTGATTTTCCGAATGCTGAATTTCATGGAGACAGTGGGCCGATAAGCATTCGCCGCTCTCCTCAATCCGAATTGGTCCTTCAGCAAGCAGCTTTTATTGAAGCAGCCACAGAGCTTGATTATCCTTTTTGCGCCGACGCAAACGATCCTTGGGATTGGGGCGCAGGTCCCCATCCAATGAATAAGCTCGGAAGACTGCGGGTGTCAGCGGCGGTCGGATACTTGTCGGCTGCTCGCATTCGACCCAATTTGTCGATCATCGCCGATTCTTTAGTCACGAGACTCGTCATGGCGGGCCATCAATGTCGCGGCGTGGAAGTCTTAAGCCACGGTGAACATACGCGGCTAGGCGCCAAGCTTGTGGTGTTAAGTGCCGGAGCACTGTTGTCACCCTGTGTACTGATGCGTTCAGGTATTGGCGCCCGAGACGAGGTTGAAGCCCTTGGTATTGACCATGTAGTCGACGCACCGGGCGTGGGTAAGAACTTGTCAGATCATCCAGCGCTCAGTGTGGTTTGCGAAGTCAATGATCCTGCTCTCGTGAATTTTGATGATCCCATTATTCAAACTATTTTGCGCTATACCGCAGAAGGATCAGATAAACGTAACGATTTGCAGATCGAGCAAATTAGCTTTGCTGGTAAGCCGGGTGGTCCAGCCATGTTCGCGATCGCCGCGGTTCTCGAGTATCAATATGGGCGGGGTCGCTTGACCCTCGACAGCGCTGACCCCTTTGCCGCCCCCACTGTCGCTAACCAGTTTTGTGAAGACCCAAGAGACTTAGACCGGCTGGCGGCGTGTGTTATGGACACCTTGAAGTTTACAACGGCGTCACCGCTTAAAGAGATGATTTCTGGTGTGAGCTTCCCAGACCCAGCTCGAGGCAGCTCACTAGAAGATATTAAAGCACTCTGCCAACGTTTCGCCGGTAGTGGTTACCACCCTTGCGGCACTGTGAAAATGGGGCCAAGCGAGGATCCGACAGCGGTGGTGGACCCTATGGGACGTTGTCACCGTACAGAAGGGTTGGTGGTTGCTGACGCATCAATAATGCCCTTCGTGCCACGTGCAAACACCAACCTGACTTGCCTGATGATTGGTGAGCACATTGGCGAAATGATACGTACTCGCGCGGCTGAGTACGGCCTGTAATGGAGGAGTAGATTAAATGCACGATCTGGTTATTCGTGACGCGCAAATATTGGATGGATTAGGTGGCGAGGCTCAGCACGGTGATGTGGGAATTGCAGAAGGACGTATTGTAGAAGTAGGTAATGTTGGTCCCGGTCAGGAAGAAATTGATGCTCAGGGCAACTATATTTCGCCTGGCTTTATCGACACTCATGCCCACGACGATGGTGCGTTTTTTCGCTATCCGGGGATGGAATTCAAACTGGCCCAAGGCGTGACCACGGTTGTTAGTGGCAATTGTGGATTCAGTGCAATTCCACAGGATCCGAGTAAAGACTCAGTAGCGGCCAGCGGCGGTATTTTGGCAGGTTTGGAAGGCGCATTTACTGACTTGAATGGCTATTTCGATGCCGTGCTCGAACGCCGACCCGCCATTAACAACATGATGTTAGTGGGGCACAACACGGTACGTTCGCTGGTTATGGGCGATGCCAAACGAGCACCATCGCCGGCTGAGCTGCGACAAATGCAAGACCATGTCGCGCTTGCACTAGAGCAGGGCGCATGTGGCTTTTCGAGCGGGCTTATTTATCGCCCAGGCCGGTACTCGGAAACAGAAGAAGTGATTGAGCTGGCGAAGCTTGCGGCACCTTACGATGCGCTTTACACGACCCACATGCGCAACGAGGGAGACAAGTTACTGGAAGCGGTTGATGAAGGCCTTAGAATTGGCCAGGAAGGGGGTGTTCATCTACATATCTCCCACCACAAGTCTGCGGGCAAGGCCAATTGGGGCAAAGTTAAAGAGTCACTTAAGAAAGTAGATACGGCCATTTCAGGCGGACAACGGGTGACCTTAGATGTCTACCCGTACACGGCAGGCAGCGGTCGCATGATCGAATATTTCAACCTCGACAACCCCAGCCCAGAACTCGCTGAGGTGATTCGGATTGCAAGCTGCCCGGCATTTAGAGAGTACGAAGGGAGAATGCTTACCGACATTGCTGCAGAGCAGAATATGACCTTGCCGGAAGCCGTCCGCCATGTGCTTTTAGCGCCCAAAGGCGATCGTACGATTTGCATCCAGTTCATCATCAACGAAGAAGATGTTGAAACCAACTTGGCTCACACCGACATGATGGTCGGTAGTGACGGCATTCCAGATCTTCGTGGACGACCTCATCCGAGATTGTTCGGTACGTTTCCTCGTGTGCTGAGTCACTATGTTCGAGAGCGTGGCGTGTTGTCGTTACCTGAAGCGGTGCGTCGCATGACATCTTTAGCGGCACGTACCTTTGGCATGCTGGAACGAGGGGTTCTGCAGCCGGGTAACTGGGCTGATTTAGTAATGTTCGACCCGGCCACGGTGCGTGATCTCGCAACATACGATGATCCGAAAACTGAGCCAGTGGGAATCCAATATGTAATCGTCAATGGCCAGGTGGCATTGGCAAACGGTGTGCACAAAGGCATAGGCAGCGGCAAAATGCTGCGTTTTAAACGTTCTGAAAGATAGGAGAGTTAATGAGTTTTTTAAGTCGCGAGCGGCATGGCCACGTTTTGGTGCTAACAATGTCGAGCCCGGATACGCGTAATGCGTTAACGAGTGACGATCAATTTACGGATTTTGAACAAACCTGTGTTGAAATAAACAACGACATGTCAGTGCGGGTGGTGATTTTAACTGGCGAAGGTAGCGCATTTTGTGCGGGTGGCAACGTCAAGGATATGCGCGATCGCACAGGACTTTTTTCGGGTGATCCGTTTGATCAA
>JBNMMV010000245.1:0-6449 GCA_051270205.1 Limisphaerales bacterium | reverse complement strand
TGACGGCGATCTCGCGCTGTTCGTGATAAATCCAAAGAACTTTTTTATCGGATTGCTGCTACCAGAAATTCAACTGTGGTACGACCGCAATAGGCGCCTGAGCCGTTACAACGGATTAACCAATCTAGACCTCCCTGACGGCTCTTCGCGTAACGTGGCGATTGAGTTCACTCACTACGACAGACCTTTTTGAGGGGAAATTTAATTTTCGCAAACATACGCAAGGACTGATCCATAGCTGTTCACTCGACGTATATAGCATGGCAAACCCAAGAAACCCCTATATGATGAGTCGTCAGTACGCTACCGAGACACAACCTGCATCAATGAGTGAAGCTCCAGATTGGAACTCATATCTCCAAAGAGTCGGGAAGAATCAAGATAAGGCAGCTTTCGCAGAGTTGTTTACACAATTCTCGCCCAAGCTTAAGTCGTTTCTCTTACAGGCTGGCTCAATCGATACCGAGGTGGCGGAAGAATTAGTACAAGAAACAATGATAAAGGTTTGGAAGAAGTCTCCGACGTTTTCCCCAGAATTTTCTAGCGCCAGCACATGGATTTACACGATCGCTCGAAATACGCGAATCGATTGGCTCCGAAGCCAACAACGTAGGGACCCCCAAAAACTGACCGCCGAAATGGTTTACGCAGATTCGAACACCCCATCGCCTTTTACTAATCTGCTGAAAGTTCGCCAAAGTCACGATATCGAACACCAGATTCAATCCCTTCCCACAGAACAAAAAGAAGTATTAAAAATGATGTATTTGAAGGGTTTGTCTGGCCAAGAAATAGCCGATGCACTTTCTTTGCCACTAGGCACCGTGAAGTCTCGAATCCGACTGGCGCTGTCAAAGCTTAAGCTCAGGTTAGCAGCGCATGCCAATATAAATGCCACAGACGCGGAGGCCTAGCGATGATCAGTAACCACCCTAGCTCCGAACTTCTTATCGAATACAGTGCCGCCTCTATGGCGACTGCACCCAGTATCGCCGTAACCACGCATTTGCAATTCTGTGACAAGTGCCGGCAGGCAACCCAGTCTCTAAATCAGATAGGGGGGAAATTGCTAGAAGCATCACTTGGCACTTCCGTCTCAGAAAATAGCTTAGAAGAACTTCTGCGCAAAGTTTCGGACCTACCTCAAGAGACTGCTGACGAAAATCAACCCGCAACAAAATCAACATCATCAACAGACAGGGTCAAACAGGCACTACCAACCTATGTTCAGGGGCTACTTCCTCCAAATGACCTAGATTGGCGATCGCTTTCTAAGTCTGTGCAAGTTGCCACAATGCGCTCTGGCGAAACATCGCACGAGCTTGCGCTACACCGTATTAGCGCGGGAGGGGAAACGCCAAAACACAGGCATACCGCACAAGAAATTACGGTGGTGCTTACAGGATGCTTCTCAGACGAAAACGGTGTTTATCAGCCTGGAGATTTCTTAGTCCGGGAGCAAGGAGAGGTACACCGTCCTTCAGCGTCACAAAACGAGGAGTGTATTTGCCTGTCAGTACTTGCAGGTCCAATCAAATTAACCGGCTTAAAACAGATATTGAATCCGTTCCTCAAATTTTCCCCAAAGTAGCCTAGTTAAGGCTCTATCAACTACTTTAGGGTTAACTCGCATTGGAATCAGATCTACTTGATACGGTTACGAAATGGCTATCTTCACTCCCTCCTGAAGCGATAGTGTTAGTTCCGATTCTGGCGTTTCTCGAGACACTTGCGATCATTGGATTGTTCGTTTCTGGCATCTTTTTGTTGAGTACAGTGGGAATTATCTACGCTCAAGGTGAAACTAGTTTGCTCCTCCTCACCTGCCTCGCCTTTACGGGTGCATTTTCAGGCGACCAGTTAGGTTACTTACTTGGTCGTCTAGCGGCACCGCAACTCTGGAAAAAGCGATGGGTAAGACGAAAGCTACTCACTCATAAACGGGCTTATAAACAGTTTCGCACACTGTTGGTACGCTCTGCCCCGCTTGCCATTTGTGCGGGCCGTCTAACACCAGCGATCCGTTCCATTTCGCCTTTTATCGTAGGCGTGAGCGGGGTGAGACCGGTCCATTTTTTTTGTTACGATTTGTTAGCCTGTAGTATCTGGGCCACGGGGCTCGCATCGATAGTTTATGGCATCAATTTGTTTTGAGGGCATCTCAGAACAAATTCTAGCGCATGAGGCCTAACAAAAGCTTTGGCGAACGAGCAAATCCGATTAACGCCGCAATCCGAAGTGCAGGCTCGAGTGGGTACGGGAGTGTGTGAATACCCCCATGAACACGAATTTGACCCGGGTTGGGTAGCTCTGGATAAAGCCAATCTCGAACCGCCAACAGCCCGTTAATGCGCCTGGATTGTTGTGGCGCTAATGTCTCAACACCAAACGCTGCTGCACCGCCAAACGCTGCGTTAAAAACAGGGTGCGATAACGAACGTGTCCGCGTTATCGCTGCGGTATTTGCGGATACCCGCAGAGGTTCTGGATGCTCTACTCCGAGCTGTCCATAGCCAGACCAACACTCTGCCATCATGATTTTGCCTAGATATTGGGCTGCCTGATAACTCACCCCTTGGGTAGGGACCACAGATCGAACTACAGCAGATTTGTCATGGGCTACTGTACTCGATCCGCTGCCCAGCAAGCCGAGTGCTTCGAGACTCCGCTCCCACATTGGTCGCGTTGCCAATCTGTGCTTGCTAAATGCCAATTCACTCGCGGAAACTTCGACAGGTGTTGTTGGAGAAACAAGCATAGTCACACTACGGATCAGGCTTTGTGGCAAGGCATTGACTATGGCATTCATCGCCGCGGTCAATCTGATCTCCCGTGCTTGGCCAGGCGCGTAAGCATACAATCCTAAATCCAACGGCTCACCTGCTGCAAATTCGATCAGCGTCGCGAGCACAGCGTGCGGGTTAGACAACAAATCCACACCTTCGGCAGGCCAAAACAATCGACCTGAAAGATTCGGCAGTTCCCACCAACTGCTAGGAGGTGGTTGGGTATCAAGCCACAAAACATCTGCGCCAGCTTCAAGCCACAAACGAGTCGGTGCCATTTCAGCACCCGCCCCTATCACCGCTATTTTGCGGTCCTGCAGGTTGAGTAACCCTGACTCTAAAACTTCTTCCTCCAGCCAAGACAATGCTTCACTGACCTGCTGGCTCGCCATTCCTGTCTCTGCAAGTCGAACGCCAAGATTCGCTAGGGTATTTGCAGTCGGTATGTCGTGACGACTCCTGTCACTGCGACCCCACTGCTCACCCTGATAACTAACACCGGCGCACCAACCCGATGTGTTACTGGCCGTAAAATCGTGTTGTTTAAGGGGCGCGACTGTGATTGGTACGTGTACTACCTCTTGCAAGGACTCTTGCAAGGACTCTTGCAAGGACTCTTGCAAGGACTCTACCAAGGACTCCTGCAAGGTCTCTACCAAAGCTTGGCCACCCGCTTCAGTCTGCCACTCAACGGACTTTTGCATTCCATCGGACATTCGTCGCGCGATGTTTGTGCGTTCCGAACTCACAACCCTGGCGGCTTCGAAGGACGGCAAAAAGCCCGCGTAGTTTTTCCGAAAGCGGTTTACATCTGAAGGTATCTCAACGTTGGCAAATGTCTCAGGGAAAGCCGCCAGCACATCGACCAGCACCTCATGCAGAAGCGCCGATGCATTCTTGCCCCCAGCCAGCACTACCTGTCCTGTTGCTGTCATCTGCCTACTCTACGAGTGCCAACCATACCAACGCTCTGGTCTGATTATAAAAAATCGTTGTGCGAGATGTCCGTCATCTGCGACTACGTTGGCCGCAGCCTGAGCGCCTCTATAGTGAGTGTGGAGCTTCAATCGCCATTCTTTGGTGGCCGTATCACCAAGTTCGCAAGCGCCTTCTGCGGTAATATGAAATGCGCCTTTGCCTCTTTTATCGATGCACAGAGCAGCACGACCTGTGCTTTCAATGTGGCGCATTTTCGCAGATCGTGTACCGCCAATAATTTCAAATACTTCTCCGGTCCAGAGATACCAAACAGGCACGGCATGCGCGCGTCCTTTAGCATCCACCGTCGCAAGCACGGCGGTATTTGGTTCGCTAAGAAATTCGTTTTGTTCGCTCGTTAACATAAGGACCTCGTCATTCGGGACCGCGTGGTTCTGATCGTCAGTTTGAATAGTACACGCTTGCAGAATGGATCGCGTTCTCCTCGTTAGTTAACCACTAGTTGTCCTTGGTGTAGGATGGTGTTTTCCAACCCAGCTGCCTCTTATGATCCGGCTCGTTGCTTTAGACATAGACGGAACCCTGCTCGAACCAGGTGTTCACGTTGACACTCTCCCTGGCGAGCCTATTACCCGCGCCGTCCAAGATCTTATGGACGCAGGCGTTGTTGTGGTTTTGGCGACCGGCCGTATGTACCCAGGTACAGCATATGTGGCCAATCACCTGGGCATCACGCAACCACTAATATGCCAACAGGGCGCCTCAGTTCATCACCTTGACGGGCAACTTCAACACGGATGCACCATTGAGGAAGATATTGCACTGGAACTTATCGAGTTTGCGCAATCCCACCAATGGCCACTGGCCTGGTTCGACTCAGAGCGCTATCTCGTCACTTCAAACAACGAAGCCGCGTTATTTTTCGCCGAGGTTTCTCGCGTCGACATGGAAATACACCCGGAACCTCACAAGTCAGGTGTGCGCGCGACAGGCATTGATATTATTAGTACCCGCGAGCATTCAACCGATGTCCATAGATTGCTCGAGGCAAGATACGGTTCACGTATAACGCTGCTAGATTTCCCGTCCGTTACCGCTGTTCATGCGCCGCTTGCGAGCAAGGGAAATGCAGTGAGCAAGCTGGCACAAGAATTAGGAATTAAGCAGTCAGAAGTGCTCGCCATTGGTGACAGCATTAACGATGTGAGCATGCTGAGCTGGGCAGGTCATAGTGCGGCGCCACAACATTGCGATCCCTACGCTCGCGAGTCCGCGAAAGAAATTCTTGAAGGCGATGGGGTAGACGGGGTCGCGGCCAAGCTACGGTCGATCACTAATTAGTGTCTGTTTCGAAAAGAAAGATTTTAGTTTTGTTGTATTCGATTCGGCATTTGATCTGACGCTACTCATTGCGCCAATCCTGCGCCGCTCCGCGGTGCCCGTACTTCGAAAACAAGCCCAGGCAAGGGCGCCTGGTCTTTTTTCTGCGTACGGCTTGGTTTTAAAGGCGCCATAAGTAGCGTCAGACCAAATGCCTTACGCGATTCCACATTCCTAAATCATCCTTCTCGGGCCAGGCACTGACTAGGTTGACGGTCTAGTCGATCGCGATCGGGTTGATGAACATCTGTACGGCGCCGCGAACCTTGGCTTGGCCGAGAATGAACATAAATTCGAAAACCTCGTCACGAACCAATGGGCCGGTATTCATGGTCTCCAAAATGTAGATGCCATTTTCCTTAAGAAGAATCACGTGGCCCTGAAAGGGTCGGTCTGCATGTTGTGATGGCACTGCGTCAACGCCCCAAGTGTCGGCGCCGACGGCGACTACGTTTTTGCTGGCGAAGTAGCTTGCCACTTCTTCAGACAGTCCCGGTTCGCCAGACACCCAGGCATCGGGGTCACTTTCTAGCTTATTTTCGGTCCAACCCGTGTGGAACAAGACAACATCACCTTCTTGAATGGGCGTACCCTGACTTTTTTCAATCGCCTTTACGTCTTCAACGCTAAAATACTCGCCCGCTTGCAGATATTTTTTGCCGAAGTGACCGGCAATATCTAGGACAATGCCACGCGCGACCATGGGCGGTACCTTGTCGATACCCAGCTTCTTTAAGCCACTAATGTCTGCGAAATCTTTGGCGTCGTTGCAGTTGTAGTACATGCCGCCGTAGCCTAAATGGCCCAGTCCGTCGATCTGCGAACCAATACCAAACCAACCTTGGAAAATGTCGTCGTTATAGGTCATTCCGGCGTTCGGGCGTGCACCTTCCTGTTGACTGGGTTGCACAACTTGAAGCGACAATCCTCGTGGGGCAAAGGCTGGAGTGGAAGAATCAATAGTGATGCCGAGACTGTAGGTGCGGCCTGTTTTTATCAACTGGGAAGCTTTTAGGACGGAGGCTGCGTCGATGAGGTTGATATTCCCTATCTCATCATTCGGTCCCCATTTCGAGGGGATACATTGTTCCTCTGCATAACTGTTTGCAGCTAGGCAGACAAGTAGGACGTAAGCTGGAATTTTTAACATTCTCTTTCCCCATTTATGTCGGACTGATTATGCATTCAGCCTTCCATCAGGGACAGAGAAATCAACCCGTGCTATCAACACATACTCTCAACCTGTACTAGGCGAGCGCGCGAGTATCCCGGGTCGATATCAGTGAGCCGCTGGCAACCATATTTAGCCAACCTGATGGTACTTCATTGCTATTAAGTTGCATT